>NZ_QULD01000008.1:0-157228 GCF_003481425.1 Blautia sp. OM06-15AC
ATAAAGACCTTGGAGAGGGTCTCTAAAAACTACTACTATATAATACGAGGAGACATCAAAAGGATATGCACAAAATGAGAGCGGCTGTTCTGATTTTATTTCTTGCCTCATCGCTCGCGTTTGGCGGGTGCCTGATGCGGCAGCGAACCGGAAAAGACGGGAAAGGGCCAGAGATTTCGATGGATAACAGTGAAATTTCGGTCAGTATCCACGCGGATGAGGCGGAGCTTCTGTCCGGCGTGACGGCGTACGATGCGAAGGACGGCGATGTGACGGATTCGCTTGCGGTAGAACATATTTCCAACTTTATCGAAAAAGGGCGGCGGAAAATCAGCATCGTTGCCTTTGATTCGGACAACAATGTCACCCACGCGGAACGGGAAATGGTCTATAACGACTATACATCGCCGGTCTTTTCCCTGGATGGGCCGCTCCGGTTCAGTGTGAATGCAGATGACCTGACGGAAGGACTTTCCGCAGAGGACTGTCTGGACGGAACGATTACGGACCGCATCCGGCTCTCGTATCAGGATGAGATCAGCAGCACGCCCGGGCTGTATCAGGTAACGTATTCTGCTGCCAACCGTGCCGGGGATGTGACGAGTCTTCCGGTGACGGTGGAACTCTACGATCCGGCCGAGGAGAGCGGAAAGCCGCAGATTACTTTAAGCGAGTATCTGATCCATCTGGAACTGCAGCAGGCGTTTGATCCGAAGGATTATCTGGAGCAGGTGAATGTGGATCAGATGATGTATGAAAAAGGAGAGGACGATGAACTTCACGCGGTTTCCGCGGAAGACAAGATCCTTGGGGAAGAAAAACTTTCCATAGAGAATCCGGTTGACACCGGAAAGGAAGGTGTCTATGAAGTAACGTATACTGTGACATCGGAGGAGGGACAGACAAGCTCCATCCGCCTGATTGTCTGCGTCAATGAATGAGGAGGTTCCAGATGGGAGAATACGACAGAACAGGAAACGGACAGAACGGCGAAGCAGACTGGGATCTTCGGAGCATTCTGTGTGATATGGCAAAAAACTGGTGGATCATCCTTCTGATTGCCTGTTCGGCGGCGATGATAACCTACACGGTGCTGACGGCAGTCCATCGGGATCAGTACACGGTGAAAACCACGTTTGCCGTGATGGGGCGCGGCGAGAATGCAAATGCAGCATCGAGCCTTTCTTCGACGTATGAGATGACGCAGAAATTTCAGGCGATTCTGGAAAACAATATTTTAAAGAAAAAAGTGATGGAGGAGCTGGGATGCTCATCCTTTCCGGCGGACATGAGCGCTTCAATTGTGCCGGAATCCAATTTAATGGAGCTTTCCGTGACAGCCGATTCGCCGGAAACAGCCTTTCGGGTACTGCGGTCGGTGCTGAAGAATTACACAACCATTTCAGATTATATTATTCCCAATGTAGTATTGGAGACACTGCAGCAGCCGCAGGTTTCCGGCAGTCCGTCGAACCGGATTCCGACGGAAAAGTACGCTGCAATGGCATTTCTGGCGGCAGCGCTTGGTACGGCGGCGCTGGTGGGCTTCTTTTCCTTTCTGCGGGATACCGTCAAAAATGAAACGGAATTTGGCCGCAAGATTGATGCGGATCTGCTGGGAACCGTGTACCATGAAAAAAAGAGGAAAAACAGCTCCATGCTGATCACGAATCCGGCGCGGAGCTTTCCCTATGTGGAATCCCTGAAGCGCATTGCTTCCCGTGTGCGCGGAAGACTCGACCGGAGAGGGGGAAAAGTGCTGCTGGTGACCAGTGTGGCGGAAAATGAAGGAAAGTCGACGCTTGCCGCCAATCTGGCGCTTGCCCTTTCAGAGGAACAGAACCGTGTCCTTCTGCTGGACTGTGATTTTCGTCAGCCGGCGCTGTATAAGATTTTTGAACTTCCGCAAAAGGCCGGAAAAGATTTCGGACAGGTAGCAGTCGGAAAGGAGTCGGCGTCCAGCGTTTTTGAAAAATACAAGGACACGAATGTTTACATGGGCATCTGCCGGGAACGGCTGGAGGAACCGTCGGAAGCAGTCGGTGGTGAAATTTTCCGGCGGATTCTGGATACGTGCCGGACAAACATGGATTATATTATTCTGGATACGCCGCCGATGGGCGCGGCCGCGGATGCGGAGGAGCTTGTGGAGCTGGCTGATGGTGCGGTTCTTGCCGTTCGGCAGGACGGCGTGCTGACACGGGACATCAACGATGCCATCGACGCGCTGAACCAGAAAGAAGAAAAGGTCATCGGCTGTGTGTTCGGCAATGTTTATCCGGGATTCGGCGAGCGGATCGGAGGCAGCTATGGTTACGGTTACGGATACGGCGCCTATAGCAGGGCAGAACGATGAGAGGGAGCAAAAGAGCATGAACAGAGAAACGTATGAAACCTATTCCGCAGCGGAACCAGAGAAAATAGATCTGATCGCCTTTCTGGCGGAGTATTTCCAGGCGTTCCAGAAATTTTTCTTTGGTGTGCTGGCACTTGTAATCCTTGCAGGAGGCGGCTCCTTTCTGACGGCAAAGCTGCGGTATCAGCCGGTCTATGAGGCATATACATCGTTCGTGGTCGGATCGAACCGTGCGGTCGGTTATTCTTATTACGATAATGTAACGGCAGAGCAGCTTGGAAAGACCTTTCCGTATCTTGTGACAAGCGGCGTACTGAAGGATGTTGTAGCGCGGGATCTTGGAATCGGGGCGGTGACATCAGAAATTCAGGCGAGCGTGATGGAAAATACCAATCTTTTTACTATCCGTGTGCAGGACGCGTCACCGGAGACGGCGTATCGGGTGATGAAATCCGTTATCACGAATTATCCGGAGGTGGCAGAGTATATCATTGGTGCGACGACACTGACGGTGGTGGATGAAAGCGGTGTTCCGGCAGTGCCGGTTAACAGCCAGGATGCGTTGCGGGCCGGCACGTATGGTGCAGCAGCAGGACTTGCAGCGGCCTTCCTGCTGCTGTTCCTCTATGTGAGAACAAGAAAAACCATCCATTGGGCGGATGATATTAAGAAGCTGACGAATGCGGCATTCCTTGGAAATCTGCCGCAGGCGAAGATCAAAAAAAGAAGCAGCGTAAAGGAACAGACCATTACCATCTGCAATCCAAAAGTGCCGGATGCCTTCAAAGAGGCGGTGCAGCTGATCCGGACAAGGATGGAGGACAGAATAATCGGAAAAAGTGACTGTCCGGTCCTTCTTGTGACGAGTGCCGTGCCGGGGGAGGGAAAGACGACGGTTGCCGTGAACCTGGCGGAGGCGTTCGCGAAGAAGAAATACCGTGTAGTACTGCTGGACGGAGATCTGCGGAATCCTTCGGTGATGAAGTGTATGGGACTGATCGGACGGAAAGAGCGTGGAATTGCTGCCGTGCTGAAGGGACAGATGGATTGGGAGGAGGCACTTACCGACTGCCGGGATCTGACGCTGAAAATCCTGCCGGGAGCGGGAAGCACGCAGAATCCTGCAGGGCTGCTGCGCTCGGTACGGATGAAGACCATGATCGAAAGCCTGAAAGAAGAGGCCGATCTTCTGATCATCGACACGCCGCCGTGCGGAGTGCTTTCGGATGCGGCACTGTTCGGCGGAATTGCCGACGGAGCAGTTCTCGTGGTACATCAGGGAACAACGAAAGACCGGGAAGTCCGGCGCGCGCTGGAATTTTTCGAGGATTCGCAGATTCCGGTCTGCGGCTATGTGCTGAACGGCGTGCAGGAGGGCACGACGGGCTACGGATACAGCAGCTATGGCAGCTACGGGTATGGAAAATATGGTTACGGTTACGGAAAGTACGGCTATGGGAAAGAGAAGGAACGC
Source organism: Blautia sp. OM06-15AC (assembly GCF_003481425.1). Classification (NCBI taxonomy): domain Bacteria; kingdom Bacillati; phylum Bacillota; class Clostridia; order Lachnospirales; family Lachnospiraceae; genus Blautia; species Blautia sp. OM06-15AC. The sequence goes on from NZ_QULD01000008.1 coordinate 3,831, forward strand.
CGGAACAGTGACCGGACAGCAAGGGAGCAGGGAGGAAAAGCATGAGGGAGAAGAAAAAAGGAGTTTATCAAAAGTATCTAAAAAATCTGTTGGACCGTCTGCTGGCGCTTGTGGGAACGGCAGCATTATCGTGGCTGCTGCTGGGAGTCGGCATTGCAGTCCGCCTGGATTCTCCGGGACCGGTGCTGTTCCGGCAGAAGCGGGTGGGCCGGAACGGGCAGTATTTTTACATATACAAGTTCCGCACGATGCGTATCGACACGCCGCATGATATGCCGACACATCTGCTGAACCATCCCGATTTCTTTATCACAAGAGTCGGACGCTTTCTCAGGAAAACATCCCTCGATGAGCTGCCGCAGCTCTTCAATATTTTAAAAGGCGACATGGCGCTCGTCGGTCCGCGTCCGGCGCTCTGGAATCAGGAGAATCTGATCTCTGAGCGGGAGCGGTACGGCGCAAACAGCGTCCGTCCGGGCCTCACCGGCTGGGCACAGATCCATGGGCGGGATGAACTTCCGATCCGGGAGAAAGCGGAACTGGACGGATATTATGTGCATCACATTGCATTAGGAATGGATCTCGAATGCCTCTGTAAGACAGCCGGCGCGGTACTGCGGCAGGATGGAATTCATGAGGGAATGATGGAAAACAGATGGCAGTAAATGGGGAAGAGAGAAGAAAAAAGTAAAAGCAGAGTGGATGCTGTCGAAAACGAAAGAAAATTACTGGAAAATAATGAGAAAAGTAATTGCATATTAATGGGAAGATGATATAATTTATAAAATAAATAATGAAATAAGTAATTAAATGATGCGAGATATTACATGAAACGGGAAAGAGCAATGAAAAAACGACTTCTGATTGTAACAAACCATTCGTATATGTTCTGGCAGTTTCGAAGAGAACTGGCGGAAGCATTGCAGAAAGAGTATGAAGTGATTCTGGCGATGCCATTTGTCGGGCATGAAGAAGATTTCCAGAACATTGGAATCCAGTGCATTCCAATATCCATGAACCGCCGTGGGGTGAATCCATTTACGGAAGCAAAGCTGCTATGGGATTATGAGCGTCTGCTGAAAAAAGTGAAACCAGATCTTATACTCACCTATTCCATAAAACCGAATATCTACATAGGCCTGCTCAGCGGCCAAAAGCAAATTCCGTATTATGCCAATGTACAGGGGTTGGGAACAGCATTTCAAAAACCAGTCTTAACTGGGCTTGTTACAATTTTATATCGAAAAGCGTTCCAAAAAGTGAAATACGTCTTTTTTGAAAACAAAGAAAATGCCAGTGAATTTTGTAAAAGAAAAATCATATCCGCCGATCGCCAGATCGTCCTGGCCGGGGCAGGAATTAATCTGGAAAGATACAAAATGCAGCCTTATCCGAAGCACACACGAATCCATTTCCTGTATCTTGGACGAATTATGAAAGAAAAAGGAATCGACGAACTGTTTTATGCTGTCCGGCATCTGAAAAAAGAAAACGAAAACTTTGTCCTTGATCTGGTTGGTTTTTTTGAAGATGAATACAAAGAGCAGGTAAAAGAACTGGAAAAACACAGAATCGCCCATTTCTACGGCTTTCAGTCGGATCCACGTCCGTTTTACATAGAAGCAGACTGCGTAGTGCTCCCCAGTTACCATGAGGGAATGAGTAATGTCCTTTTAGAAGCCGCCGCCACAGGCCGCCCAGTCATCACAAGCAATATTCCGGGGTGCAGGGAGAGCGTAGAAAATGGGAAAAGCGGTCTGCTGGTTGAGGTAAAAAATAAAGAGATGCTGTATGACGCAATGAAAGAGATGCTGCATTGCAGCAGAGAAGAACGAGAGCAGATGGGACAGGCGGGGAGAGAGAAGATGGAGAGAGAGTTTCGGAAAGAAGTTGTGGTGGAGAAAACAGTGCAGAGTCTGCGAGAGGATGAAAAAAGAGACTTTTAGTAAAACAAAAGGAGAGATGTGAAAGATGTCCATAACGAACTATTGGTTTCAATTAATTTGGATTTTGACAGCAGGGATAATTCTGACAAGATTTCTGTCGAAAAAGCAGGAGATCGTTATGGGAAGGATCGAAGAAAGATGGCAGATGGCACCGGCGGTGCTGCTGGTGATTCCGTACATAATAGCAGCAGCATTACGATCTGATAATTTTGGAGACACCTATGCATACCGGAGAGCTTTCAGCGAAGCACCGAATAGGCTAGCTGAGCTCCCATTCTATCTTCAGGGAATAAAAAAAGATAAAGGTTTTTCCGTTTTCATGGTGGTTTTCAAAAGCTTTATTGGAAATTCATCTGTTTGTTTTTTTCTGATCATAGCTGCAATACAAATGTTATGCATGGCATTTATCTACCGGAAATATAGTGAAAACTATTGGATGAGTATATTTATTTTTGTTGCAGGAACGGATTACATGTCCTGGTGTCAGAATGGTATTCGCCAGTTTTTGGCAATTGCAATTATTATGGCGGGATTTCCATTGCTTCTGAAAAGAAAATATGTACCACTGACAGTAATTATCCTGTTAGGGGCAACGTTCCATGCGTCAGCGCTTCTTATGGTACCGATTATCTTTATTGTGCAGGGGAAAGCATGGAATAAAAAGAGTGTGCTGTGTATTTTAGGATGCATTTTAATACTGATATTTGTAAACAGGTTTACAGATGGGATGAACGATGCGCTGTCAAATACACAGTATTCTAATATGGTAACGGACTGGAAAGAGTGGGAGGATAATGGAACCAATCCAATCAGAGTATTCGTCTATTCTATTCCTATGATTTTTTCTGTGGTTGGACGCAGGCAGATCAAAGAAGCGGATAACCCGGTAGTTAACATTATGACAAACTTCTCAATCCTAACAAGTGGAATTGCAGTTGTATCGATGAAAACTTCCGGTATATTCATAGGACGGCTGATTTCTTATGGATCTGTGTATTCTGCGTCCATTTTGCTTCCCTGGGAAATGGAAAATATTTTTACAGAGAATTCGGCGAAAATTATAAAAAGTGCTGCTGTTTTGGGATATATTGGATTCTTTTATTATCAGATGCATTTTATATGGGGGCTTATATGAAAAATCCAGAGATCAGTGTAATTATGGGAATGTATAACTGTGCGGATACGCTGTCAGAAGCAATTGAGTCGATTTTAAACCAGACAATGAAAGAATGGGAGTTGATTATGTGCGATGATGGATCATCCGATGCAACGTACGAAGTGGCAGAGCTTTATAGGAAAAGATATCCGGAAAAAATGATCTTACTGAGAAACAGAGAAAACAGGGGACTTAATTATACCTTGAACCGATGTCTGAAAGCGGCCAAAGGAAAGTACATTGCAAGAATGGATGGGGATGATATCTGTCTGCCGGAACGATTTGCGGCTGAATATGAAACATTGGAAACAGAGAAAACAATTTCAATCGTAAGCACAGATATGGGATATTTTGATCAAACAGGAATATGGGGAAAGATAAGTCATCCGGAATATCCAAAGAAAAAGGATTTTCTGTATGGATCTCCGTTTTGCCATGCACCATGTATGGTAAGAAAAGAAGCATACGATGCAGTGGCTGGATACACAGAGAAAAAAAGTATTTTACGGGTAGAAGATTATCATTTATGGATAAAAATGTATGAGGCGGGATACAGAGGTAAAAATATTCCAAAACAGCTTTATCTCATGCGGGATGACAGAGCAGCATATAAGAGAAGAAAGCTTCGATACAGAATAAATGAGGCCTACGTAAAAGGAATAGCGGTCCGAAAACTGGGGCTGCCGATAAGCGGATACCTATATACGATGCGGCCAATTCTTGTGGGAATTTTGCCAGAGAAAGTCTATGACTATTTTCATAAAAGAAAATTAGAAAGCAATGCAGGAATGATAACCAGTGAATAAAAGATGTGATAGAAAGGGATGGATACATGATACCGAAGAAAATACATTATTGTTGGTTTGGGAAAGGGAAGAAATCCCGATTAGCTTTAAAGTGCATAGAAAGCTGGCATCAGTATTGCCCGGACTATGAAATGATCGAATGGAATGAAGAAAATTTTGACATAGACATGAATGGATATACACGAATGTGCTATGCGGAAAAAAAGTATGCATATTTAAGCGATTATGTCAGACTTTGGGCGGTGGAAAAGTATGGAGGGATTTATTTGGATACAGACGTGGAAGTGATTCGGCCACTGGAAAAGCTATTGCAGGAAGATGCATATTTCGGATTTGAAAATAAGCGGTATGTAAATACGGGACTGGGATTTGGATCCGCTGCGCATGGAGCAGTGGTTCAGGCGATGCTGAAGGAATATGATGTGCTGTTGGATGGAAAGAATGGAGTAAGAATGTGTCCGGAACTGAATACAAAAGCATTGACAGCATTAGGCTTAAAACAGAATGGGCAGAAACAAAAAATATGGGAAGCGGCAGTGTATCCGGTGAATGTTTTGAATCCATATGACAGTGCAACGGGAAAGCTGGAAAAAACAGCAGATACGGTTTCTATTCACTGGTATGCGGCATCCTGGATGAACAAGACACAAAAATTACGAGGGAAGATAACAAGACCGATTCATAGGATTTGGGGAGTAGATGTATTTAAGAGGTTTCGAATATGAAGAGAACAATGTTAATTGTATCACATGCATTGGAATTGGGTGGTGCGGAAAGAAGTCTGATAGGATTTTTAGAAGCACTGGATGAAAGCAAATGGGAAATAGATCTTTTTTTGCTTCGTCAGGAAGGAGAATTAATGGATGCGATTCCGGATAAAGTTCATCTGCTTCCGCAAAAAGCTGCGTATACAGTTTTGGCGCACCCAATGAAGGCAACTTTAAAAGAGGGACATGTTTTATTAACAATGGCAAGGCTATATGGAAAAACAGCGGCGGTGATTTATGATCATAAGCATAATTACCGAGATAGTGATGTGAACTTAGAATATAGCCATAAATATACCAGCCCTTTTATGCCGCGAATACAACCCCAAAAGGAGTATGATCTGGCGGTAAGTTTTCTGACACCACATTATATTGTAACGAAGAAAGTAAATGCCAAGAAAAAGATCGCATGGATCCATACGGACTATTCCCAGGTGCAGATTGATATTTTATCCGAAACAAAAATGTGGAAGGCATATGATTATATCGCATCTATCTCAGAGGCAGTTACAAAAGAATTTTTGAAGAAATTTCCTACATTAAAAAATAGAATGATATTGATAAAAAATATTTTACCGGAACAGCTCATCAAAAGACAGGCAGAAAGTTTTTCGGTGGAAAAAGAAATGAATGCATCGGGGATAAAAATATTGTCAATTGGCAGGTTCTGCTATGCTAAAAATTTTGATAATGTGCCGGATATCTGTCGGCAAATCAGGCAGAATGGATTGGAAGTAACCTGGTATTTAATTGGTTTTGGAAAAAATGAAAAGCAAATCCGTAAAAGAATATGTGAGACAGGAATGAAACAATATGTAAAAATTCTGGGGAAAAAAGAGAATCCATATCCATATATCAGGGCGTGTGATGTTTATGTGCAGCCATCAAGATATGAGGGGAATTGTGTAGCTGTAAGGGAAGCTCAAATGCTTGGAAAACCGGTGATTATTACGGGATATCCAACAGCAGAAAGTCAGCTGAGAAACGGAATAGATGGAATCATAGTGCCGCTGGAAAACAGAGCGTGTGGAGAAAAAATCAGTGAAATATTACGGGAACCGAAGCGGCTTGAAAAGCTGGTGCAGGAGTGCAGGAAAAAGGATTATTCTAACAGGCAGGAAATCAACAAAATAGAGTGTATTTGCAGAGGATAGAAATGAGAATACGAATTATTACTTGCCATGATGTATATAATGCAGGCGCAAGCTTACAGGCATATGCATTAATGCAATATTTGAAAGACTGCGGTCATGAGGTGAAAATTATTGACTATAAGCCGGACTACCTAAGCAGGCATTATAGTCTGAAAGCGGTAAATAATCCAGAATATGACAGGGCAGGAATTCGAGAGATTTATTTGCTGGTGAAGATGCCAGGAAGAATAAAAAAATTATTCAGTAAAAGAAAATATAGATTTGATGCTTTCCGGAAAAATGCGTTAGAACTGACAGATACAACATATAGAACGTGTGAAGAACTAAAAAATATAGAAGAAGCAGACCTGTATCTGGCAGGGAGCGATCAGATATGGAATCCAATCTTTCCAAATGGAAAAGATCCTGCATTCTTTCTGCAATTTACGGAAAAGGGAAGAAGGGCATCGTATGCGGCGAGTTTTGCAGTTGATGCGTTAAAAGAAGAAGACCGACAGCGTATGAAGGAATGGCTTAAATCCTTTGATGCTGTTTCGGTCAGAGAGCAGACAGGAGCTGCATTGGTGAAGCAAATGGGACTTCAGTCTCAAAGAAATTGTGATCCCGTTTTTTTGCTGAAACAGTGTCAGTGGAAAAAAATATTGCCGGAAACAGAGACGAATAAAAAGTATGTGCTGCTTTATGATTTTGATAAAAACTGCGTGGCAGAGGAAATTGCGGAAAAAATTTCTAAAAAAACAAAAACAGAGATCTGGTCGGTTTTTAAAACAGAAATCTGTGACAAAGTATGTGCAGATATTGGGCCGTTGGAATTTGTAAATTTAATTTTAAATGCGGAAGCTGTAGTTTCTAATTCATTTCATGCAACAGTGTTTGCAATAATTTTCCATAAAGAATTTTTTGTGATCGAAAGAAAAGAACGTATCAATACGCGGGTGAATGATTTATTGAAAGTATTTGGAGTGGAGGACAGGAAGATGGATCATGTGAAAAAACTGCAGACAGCAAAAAAGATAAACTGGCAAAGGATCGAGTTCATCCTGCAGAAAGAGAGGAAAGAAGCAGAAGAATATTTAGCGAAAATAACAGGAGAAAAGAAAAATGAATAGGCCGATAATATCTGTTGTTATCCCCGTTTATAACGTCGAAGCCTACATAGAACGTTGTGTAAACAGCGTGCGGAATCAAACGGTAGAAAATATAGAAATCATATTGATTGATGATGGATCACCGGATCAGAGTCCGGTTTTATGCGATCAATATGCGGAAAAAGATAGAAGAGTGCGAGTGATTCATAAAAAAAATGGAGGACTTGCGTCTGCAAGAAACAGGGGAATAACAGTGGCAACTGGAAAATATATTTTCTTTTTGGACAGTGATGACTGGCTGGAAAAAGACGGTCTGCAGCAGCTCTATGAGCTGGCGCAGAAATATCAGGTAGATTTCGTCAGATATAGAGCATTTCGGACAGAATGGCCAGGGATGGAAAGAAATGTTCCATGTCGAGTGGAAACAGTAAGAGAAATGCAGGGAGGAATTTATGATAGAAAGAGAATTTTACAAGAAATATATCCAAGACTGCTGGCTACGAGGCAATTAACTTTGGGACCTGTTGTTGGGGCATGTGGAGCATTGTATAGAACGGATTTTTTGAAGAAAAATCAGATATTTTTTTTCGAAGAGATTAAGTTTAGTGAAGACATCCTTTTCAGTGCAAAAGTGATTTTATGTACACAAAAATTTTACTATAAAGAAGAAGCCGGAATTTATCATTACTGGTATAATCCAGATTCTATTTCGAAATCATTTCGAGAGGGAAGATGGGAATCGTGTAAGAAAATAATAGAACATGCAGAGATAGAATTCAGAAATAGAAAAGAGTATTGTTTTGAGCAGCAATTGAACTGGCTGACATGGTTTGTTATATTAGTTGGACTGAAGGAAAGAGGTAAAATGACAGACAGGAGTGAGAGAAAAGTGTATTGTAGGAAACTACTGAACGATCCTGTAGTGAGAAGATGTCCATTAAAAATACAGGAACTTGATGTGCCCGAAAAACAAAAAATATTGTTGTATATGATAAAGAAAAACTGGTGGTGGATATTCAGCCTGATTTAAAGGGAGGTTGAAAATGATTTTTAAAAGAATAGCGGCATGGATTGCTTATGAGATACGGGAAGAAAAGATTACACTTTCTTCACAGGATGCGAAGAGAATACTGATGGATGTTGCACCGCCCGTGTCGCCGGATGTATTTTCTGAAAACAGGAGCAGCGAGATTCGATATGATCTCACGATTATAGTGCCTGTATATAACTCGGAAAACTGGCTGAAGGAATGTATGGAGTCGATCGTCCTGCAAAAAACAAAATATTCCTTTCAGATAATTGCAATTGACGATGGATCGACGGATCGAAGCGGGCAAATTTTAAATCAATACATAAAAAATCCATGTGTAGAAGTTATTCGGCAGGAGAATAAAGGGTATTCGGGTGCAAGAAATGCAGGACTTGAAAGAGTAAAAAGCAAATACATTATGTTTGTTGATTCGGATGATGTTTTATTACCGAATGCAATAGAGTGTTTGCTGTCAAAAGCGTATCTGGAAGATGCGGATATTGTAGAGGGAAATGGCTATCGCTTTGATAAAAATGGTTTTCTTGGAATGATAAAAAAAGAACATTTGCCAAAAGAAAGAAATCAATATTGGGGAGGCCCCTGTTTAAAGGTGATGAAAGCAAAACTGTGGGAAGAATTGAAATTTCCGGAGGGCTATTGGTATGAGGATGCAATTATCGGAGCTGTGATTTTTCCAATGGCGAATAAAGTGGATTGTTTGTCTGATGTAGTGTATGCATATCGAATTCATGGAGAGAGTATTACACAGAGGCATGATGAAAATCCAAAAAGAGTAGATTCTTATTGGATTATGCTGTTAATGGCTGAGATTCAAAAGAAAATGGAGATTCCTTTTGACTACGAGAATTATCAAAGGGTAATGAGACAGATTGTATTTACCTGCCGGAGGATTGTTATGCTGCCGGAAAAAATAAAAAAGGCTGTATTTGCAGGGGAATGTGAATTTGTCTGTACTAATTTTAAAGAGTATTTGAAAAAAAAGGACAGATATTATTTTCTTGCAAAAGCAATTCTAAATAAAGATTATGCAAAATATTCTATTTATTGCCAGGAGTTTATATGATACCGAAAAAAATTCATTATTGTTGGTTTGGGGAAAACGAAAAACCATTGCTGGTAATTGAATGTATTAAGAGCTGGCAGAAATATTGTCCGGATTATGAAATTATGGAATGGAACAGCAAGAATTATGATGTTCATAAAAATAAATATATGGAGCAGGCGTATCAGGCAAAACGCTGGGGGTTTGTATCTGATTATGCCAGACTGGATATTATTTACCAGTATGGAGGAATCTATCTTGATACGGATGTCGAACTAATTCGATCACTGGATGATTTGTTAGAAACAGATGGCTATATCGGATTTGAGAAGAAAGTGGATGAAGAATGTGATGAGGTTTATGTGAATACGGGACAGGGGTTTGGCGCATCTGCTTTTCATCCGGTCGTGAAGGCGATGATGGATATTTATAAAGAGATTGATTTTGCTGAGCAGGAAAAAGAAAATTTAAAAACGTGTCCTTATTATAACACAGCGGCACTGGTAAAACTGGGAATGAAGAAAGAAAATGTGGAACAGGAAATTTGTAAGTTTCATATTTATCCAGCAGAGTATTTCTGCCCGATCAATTGGAAAAGTCATAAGTGTGAATTGACAGATAATACATATTCGATTCATCATTTTGAAGCATCATGGCTTACAGAAAAAGAAAAGAAAAAAAGAAAATATCTAAGAAATATGGACTGTATGATTCATCTGCCGAACAGAATATGCAGAAGTATTTTAGGAAAAGAGAGGTATGAGAGCATAAAGGAAAAAATAAAATGGAAAGGATAGCGTATGGATGTTTCAATTATTATTGTTAATTACAATTCCATAGACTTAACAATCGATTGTGTCAATTCAATATTTCAACAAACTGCGGATGTAAAATTTGAGATTATTATCGTGGATAATGCATCAAAGAACAAAGAAGCAGAAAGATTACAGGCGGAATTTGAAAACAGCGTTAAGATGATAGAGGCAGAAACAAATCTTGGATTTGGAAAAGCGAACAATCTGGGAACAAAATACGCAGCGGGGGATTATGTATTTTTTCTTAATCCCGATACGGTTTTGATGAACAATGCAGTAAAAATTTTATGGGAAGAGATGAAAAACAATCCAGATATGGGATGTACAGGCGGAAATTTATATACACCGGAGAGAATGCCGTGTCCGTCTTTTTGTTTAAGGTTTGATGATTTGGGAACGGAAAAGAGATATGCATCCTGGCGGTATTTGATGCTGTCAAAAGCAGAACAAAAATTATACAGAAAACATCCTGCATTGCAGATACGAAGAAAAGATTTTAACGATACGAATCAAAAGATAGAAGTTGCCTATATATTTGGGGCAGACATGATGGTGAAGAAAAAACTCTTTGAGCAGTTGGGAGGATTTGATGAGGATTTTTTTATGTATGCAGAGGAGGAAGAGCTGTCCTGGAGAATTAAAAAAAGAGGTGAAAAAATTTATAATATACCACAGGCAAAGATTATTCATCTGGAGGGAGCGACTTTAGAGAAACAGCATGATTTTAATGAAAAACAATTTAAACTTCGAATAAATGGAACGATGACGTATTTCTGGAAACGATATGGGAGAGAAGGAATATATCAATTTTATAAATTTCGTGCATTAAGATATCAGAGACTCAAAAAAATTGCTGAGATTCAGAAGAAAAGCGGTGTGAGCTTTCAGTTTGAAACTCGTTTGAGATGTCTTTTGGAATGTTTTGAAAAAATCATGGAAAAAACAGAAGGTGAGGGGAAGAAAAATGGCAGAAGTTAAAGATGGGAAAGGAGTTAAGCTGATTGCATTTTACCTGCCTCAGTTTCATGCAATACCATTGAACGACCAATGCTGGGGCAAGGGGTTTACCGAATGGACAAATGTACGAAAAGCACAAGCATTATTTTCCGGGCATGATCAGCCCAAAATCCCACTGGATCTTAACTACTATGATTTAATGGATGATCAGGTAAAGATCTGGCAGAGTAATCTGGCAAAAAAATATGGGATTTTCGGATTTTGCTATTATCATTATTGGTTTAAACATGGTGAGAAGTTGTTGGAAAAACCGGCGGAACAAATGCTGAAAAACAAAAAAATAGAGATCCCATTTTGCTTTTGCTGGGCCAATGAAAACTGGAGTAAGAACTGGGATGGTGGAGATCAGGAAATCATCATGGAGCAGGATTATGGCGGAAAAGAAGAGTGGGAACGGCACTTTCAGTATCTGCTGAATTTTTTTCAAGATGAACGATATATAACAGTAGATGGGCGCCCATTGCTCGTTGTTTATAAGCCGGAACAAATGATCGATATTTATAAGATGGCATCGTATTTTAGAAGAAGAGCAAAAGAAGAAGGCTTTCCGGATTTATGTCTGGCATTTCAATTTCCGGCGTATTATTCAGATATGTATTACAGAAACGATATTTTTGATTATCAAATTGAATTTGAGCCTGTATATTCACGAAATATCGAAAGCCAGGAGCTACCTGGAACAAGCAGAAAAATTTCTTTGATCAGAAAATTTTGTGGAGAGGAAATGGTGTCGTTTTATCGAAAATGTCGAAAGAAGAAAGGAAGAATGTATTGGAAGAAAGAGCAGAGTCTGGGAATGTATTTTTACGATGAGATATGGGATTTGATTTTAAATGCGAAATGGAAGAAAAATTTTTGGCCGGGGTGTTTTGTGGATTGGGATAATACGCCAAGAAATAAACATGGAGTTATGGTCAGTGGATTTTCCGTAGAAAAGTTTGCTGAATATATGAAAATACTGGTACAAAGAGCACGGAAAGAGGAAAAGCCGGTAATATTTATTAATGCATGGAATGAATGGGGAGAAGGTGCTTTTCTGGAACCGGACACAAGATATCAGTATCGAAAGCTTGAAGCAATAAAAGAAGCATTAGAATAGGGAAAAGGGTAAATGAGAAATATAATTTCCGAAAAGAATGAGACAAATTGCTGTGGATGTGGAGCCTGCAGTAAATGCTGCCCCAGACATGCGATTTACATGGAAGAGGATGAAAATGGTTTTGATTATCCTAAAATAGATGAATCGAAGTGTACGGAGTGCGGAAAATGTTTAAAAGTCTGCAGTTTTGAGAAAAAAGAGCAATCACGAAAAGAAACGTATGCGGCACAGGCAAAGGACGCTGATCTGGAAGAAAATGCTTCGGGGGGAATCTTTACCGTGCTGGCGCAGGAAGTGTTAAAAAGAAAAGGAATTGTCTATGGATGTGCTATGCTTTATGAAAACCAAAACTTAGTAATAAAACATACCGGGATAGATAAGATAGAGGAACTTTGTAAATTAAAGGGTTCAAAATATGTACAAAGCAATTTGGAAAATGTATATGTTGAAATTAAGCGACATCTGGAACATAACGAGACTGTGTTGTTTAGTGGAACGCCTTGTCAGATAGCAGGACTGAGAGGATACCTTCGGAGAACGTATGCAAATTTATATACAATAGAAATTATATGTCATGGTGTACCGAGCGCAAAATTATTCCAGAATTATTTAGGATACATAGAATCGAAAGAAGGAAAAAAAATAGCAGGATTTTATTTTCGAGATAAAAGCAGCGGGTGGAAGTTATACGGAAAAATGATATTGGAGAACAGGGATGGAAGTCATAAAGAAAGATATTTTGAACCGGAAGAAAGCTCCTATTATCAAATGTTTTTAAATGGATACACATACCGGAAAAGCTGCTATTTTTGTCCGTTTGCATCAGAATATCGTCAGGGTGATATTACCATAGGAGATTATTGGGGGATAGAGCTGGTGCACCCGGAATATTTGAAAAAATATGGAGGTGAAATAGAGAAAGAAAAAGGAGTCTCCTGTCTGATTGTGAATAATGATCAGGGAAGGACTATGCTTGCGAAATATGGAAGTAACATTATAAAATATCCGTCATCTTATCAGCGGGCAGCAAAATATAATGCACAGCTGGTACAGCCGTCTGCACTGAAACGGCAGCGGGAGAAAGTAATGAAACTGCAAAAACAGAACTATGCATGTGTGGAACGGTGGTATCAGAAACGAAGAAACAGAATTCTGTTTGTGAGAAAACTTCGTTCCATGATACCGAAAAGAATCAAAATATTTATAAGAAAAATCAAAGTTTAAGGTTAGAGAGAAAAAGATGGAACAACAATTTAAAACAGTTATTACGGCAAATTCAAAATGGATCAATCTTCATTTAAAGGAAACATATGAGTATAGAGACCTGATTTTTTTATTTGTGAGAAGAGATTTTGTTTCAAAATATAAACAGACAATTTTAGGGCCTTTGTGGGCGGTGATACAGCCCCTGTTAACAACCATAGTGTTCACTGTGATTTTTGGTTCACTGGCAAACCTGACTACGCTGGATGTGAAAGCGACAGAAGAAACCGTAATTCCGGCATTTCTGTTCTATATGGCAGGTACGATCTGCTGGAGCTATTTTTCATCGACGGTCAGCAGTACGGCAAACACATTTATAACAAACAGTTCTATTATGGGAAAGGTATATTTTCCAAGGCTGGTATCTCCGGCAGCGTCAACCATATCTAATTTGATTTCCTTCGGTATTCAATTTGCCATGTTTTTGATTTTTTTGCTGTATTTTATATGGAAAGGGAAAATGGAAATTCGATTGTCCGGTTATCTCTTTCTATTTCCAATATTGATCATTCAGATGATGATGCTGGCGATGGGAGTTGGAATTATTGTTTCAGCGCTTACAACAAAATATCGTGATTTGGCGATGCTGATAGGCTTTGGATTACAATTATGGCAGTATGGAACGCCAGTTGCATATGGATTGCGGCTTGTACCTGAAAAATATATGAAGATTTATATGCTGAATCCAATGACGCCGATCATCACTTCATTCCGCTATATTTTTTTCGGAACAGGATATTTTCATGCAGGATACTATGGAGTGGGGTGGGGAAGCACAATGATCTTATTTGTACTTGGAATTGTGTTATTCAATAAAGTGGAAAGAACATTTATGGATACCATTTAAGGAGAACAGGATGGCAGAAAAACAGATTATGGTCAAAATAGATCATGTATCAAAAGAATATAGACTGGGTGCAATCGGGGGAACAACATTACGGGAAGATCTGGAACGATTCCATGCAAAAATAAGAAAAAAAGAAGATCCGACACTGAAAATAGGCCAGAAAACACCAGAGTATGGAAAACGTTTTATGGCGCTGAAGGATATTTCATTTGAGGTAGAAAAAGGAGAAGCAGTAGGGATTATCGGACACAACGGAGCAGGAAAATCGACATTGCTGAAACTGCTGTCAAGAGTAACGGCACCAACAAAAGGAAGCATTGGAATGAATGGCCGTGTGGCATCTATGCTTGAAGTAGGAACGGGATTTCATCCGGAATTAACGGGACGTGAAAACATTTATATGAATGGGGCAATATTGGGGATGAGCCGTGCAGAAATCGGAGAAAAACTGGATCAGATTATTGCATTTTCCGAATGTGGAGAGTTTATCGATACGCCTGTAAAACGATATTCCAGTGGGATGTATGTTAAACTTGCATTTTCTGTGGCAGCTCATCTGGATAGTGAAATTATGATTATGGATGAGGTTCTGGCTGTCGGAGATATGAAATTCCAGCAGAAGTGTCTTGGACGGATGGGAAAGGCGGCAAATTCAGAAGAAAAAACGATTCTTTATGTGAGTCATAATATGAATACCATTCGTCAGCTTTGCAACCGCTGCCTTGTACTGGATCACGGCGGACTGATATTTGACGGCGGGGTAGAAAGAGCAATTGATTTGTATATGGATACAGCTGTTAAAAACGGAAGTGTAGATATTGATCTGAAAAATAAGAGAATGGCACATCTGCCGCCAGTTATTAAGGCGAAAATGACACATGTGCATCTTGTGGACAAACAGGTACCGGTATATGAATTTGAGGAAAAGCTGAAATTTGATTTGTCGGTTGAGGCCAAAACAAATATTTCAAATCTATCCGTGAGGGCAGAAATAAGATCAGCAGATGGAGGATCTGTTGCAGCGGGAATTTTGCAGGAATTTACATCCTTTTTTGCAGGAAGAAGCAAAATATTGGAAATGGAATTGCTGCTGCGTGGACTTGTACCGGGAAAATATTTCGTATTGCTGGTGATTTATAATGTAAACGAAATGGGAACTTACGATGACTTGGATGCAGTGTTTCCGGCATTTACATTTGAAATTCAGGATAGTAAACATGCTTTAAAGATTAACTGGAACGTAAATGCCTGGGGAAAAATTCGATTAGACGATTTGAAATGCGTGGGTGAGAGAGATGATTCCTAAAAAAATACATTATTGCTGGTTTGGGGGAAAGCCAATTCCAGATTCGGTCAGGCGATGCATGCAAAGCTGGCAAAAATTCTGTCCAGACTATCTTATTGTAGAATGGAATGAAAAAAATTTTAATATAAAAGAATGCCCGCAGTATGTAATTGACGCATATCATAGGAAAAAGTGGGCATTTGTTACAGATTATGTAAGACTCCGGGTTGTGTATGAATATGGAGGGATATATTTTGATACAGATGTAGAATTAGTGAAAAAGATTGATTTTCTGATAAAATACAGTGCTTTTTTTGGATTTGAAAATAAAAAATATATTTCTACGGGGCTTGGATTTGGCGCTGAACGGGGATGCGGTTTGTTGTATGAAATGATGGAGATGTATCAAACGATTCCGTTTATTTTAGAGGACGGATCAGAAAATAAGAAGACATGCCCGGTTATTAATACAGAAATCTTTTTGAAACACGGACTGGAACAAAAGGATAAGCAGCAGATTTTAGAGGGAAATATTATGATTTTACCATCCATTTGTATGTGCCCCATTGATTTTGAAACAGGATATAGAAGAAAATCAAAAAAAACAATTTCGGTTCATTGGTTTCATGCAAGCTGGATGGAAAGAGCAGAAAAAGAGTATCATAAAAAACATCGTCAGGCATTGTTAGAGGAAAAGAAAAATGCTTGGAAATATCTTCCGAATCGTATGATTAAAAAGCTTTTGGGAGAAAAAATCTACTTGAAAATAAAAGGATGGATCAGATATGATAACGGTTAGTATTATAATTCCGGTTTATCAAGGGAAAAGCTATTTAAAACGGTGTATCGACAGTGTGCTGGCACAGAGTTGTCAGGAATATGAAATTATTTTAGTGGATGATGGTTCAACAGACGGTTCGGCCGAGATATGTGATGAATATGCTGAAAAACAGAAGACAATAACGGTGATTCATAAAGAAAACGGGGGACTTTCTTCTGCTAGAAATGCGGGCTTAGAAATTGCATCAGGGGAATACGTAATGTTTATTGATGCGGATGATGTGGTGCATAGTAAAATGCTTGAAACAGAGCTGAAAGTTTTGAAAGAGGAAAATGCGGATATCTTTATCTGCGGATTAAAACATTTTGCTGAGATAGAAGAAGTAGATACATGCGCTGAGTTACAAATCAAGAATTGTGTGGAAATCCAGTCTGGATTGGAAATTGAAAGCAAACTTTTTTGTGGTCAAAACGTGGAAAAATATATATCCTGTTGTGGAAAATTATTTAAGAAAACAGTATTTAATGGAATCCGTTTTCCGCAAGGGAGGTTATTTGAAGATGAATATATTACGTATCAATTGTATTATAGAAGTGAGAGAATAGCAGTAACAGATATTGTATTTTATTTCTATTTTACAAATCCGTGTGGAATAACAAAAAATTTGACGCTCAATAAACGATTTGATGAATATGATGCACAGGAAGAAAGAATAAAATTTTTTAAGAAAAAAAGGTGTAAAGAACTTTATCAGGCGGCATTGTTAAAACTGCTGAATTCAGCGCAGTGGGATTTGATAAAGTGCCAAAAATGGAAAGAAGGTTTTGATCAAGAACGAGGAGAAAAATTTCAACAGCAGTATAGAGAAGCACTGGAGCAGGCAGAAAAAGAGGGGATTGTACGCTTTAAAAATAATTATGATTTTTATGTATTAGCATATCCTGAGAAAGTCAACTTTTTTAGAGTGAGAAGACAATGGCAGAATCTGCTGAGAATGATTCGATCTAAAATATAAGATGGTTAGAAATAGAATGAGAAAACGATGTAAAAACGGGTACAAGCTGCGTAGGGTAGTGGGCATATTGGTTGTTATGCTTCTGTGCATAACAGGAAAAAGTGTTATAAAATCGAAATATAATCTAAACAGCATAACATATATACTGCAATCGAAGAAAATTTCGGAAGAAATTTGTCTGATACAAATAACAGATCTCCATAACAGCATTTTTGGTTCGGATAATAAACATCTGATTTCTAAAGCAGCAATGAAGTCACCAGATTTGATTATGATCACCGGTGATCTTCTAAATGCAAATGAGCCAGATAATAATATTGCGGTAACGCTGCTGGCAGAATTATCTGCAATCGCCCCAACATACGTCTCCCTCGGCAACCATGAACTGGAATACGAGCAGAACTACGGTACAGACATTACCGCTCTCTACGAATCTGCCGGCGCCACCGTCCTGAACTATGAATATAAAGACATCATCATCAACAGCCAGCCCCTCCGTATCGGCGGCATTTACGGTTACTGTCTCCCGGACAAATATCTGGAAACTGGCGAAGCGGATCCAGGAGAGTGTAAGTTCTTGTGGGATTTTGAGAACACTGACCGTTACAAAATCCTGCTCAGCCATCTTCCGATTGCCTGGCTGAAAAATGACGGGCTGGAGGAGTGGGACATTGACTGCGTATTTTCCGGCCATCTTCACGGCGGCCAGGTCATTCTGCCTGGCATTGGCGGTGTTTATGCGCCGGACATGGGATGGTTTCCGGGACAGCTGAAGGGGATTTTTGACTCGGAGGATGGAAAACGGCATCTGGTGCTGTCGTCCGGACTTGGAAATACGGAATTGGTTCCGCGGTTCAATAACATTCCCGAGATTGCCTGCGTGGAACTGATGCCGGACGGAAACCTTCATAAAACATAAAAATAACACAGAGCCGGATTCCTGATGCATGGAAATCTGACTCTGTGCGTTACATGCAGCGGCCTTATACAAACAGGGTACATCCCTGTCGCTTGAACTGTTCGATCTTTTCGTCAATGAGCTCCGGCGTTACACCGAGATGCTCGGCAAGACACTGCTTGCAGAAAAACTGTTCTGCGCCGCGGTTGATAAATTTACGGTGGGCGCCGATCTCGTTATGTGTGAGTTCTTTGCCGCACTGCATACAGCGTGCCATCAGAGTTTTACGACCTTTGCACGGTATACTTTTGATGCAAACGGCTCGAGTTCTGTGACAAGGGATGCATTGTTTGCACACAGGTTCTCGCCGGTCCAGACCTCAGTAAGTTCCAGAGTACGGCCAGTGGAGAACGGAAGGCCGATCTCATCCAGATTCATGGCTGCACGCGATTTTTCATCACTGAGATTGAACATGCCGATAGCAAGATTTCCGTTTGCGAGCGCTTTTACATAAATCAGAACGTTGTCATTCCATGCATGGTTTTTCACTTTATACGGCTGACGGCAGAGCGGATCCTGGTTGATGCGGATCATTTCGTCATTCATGAGAATGCGGCGGGTTTCGTCGCTCATCTCGCGGATGTCGCAGCCGATCATCAGCGGGGAGCCAAGGAATGCCCACAGTGCATAGTGTGTCTGATACTGGACATCGCTGCAGCCGGCCAGTCCAACATTTCCTTTTCCATGCATGCCGACGATCAGCATGTCCATATCGTTGAAGCAGCCGACGCCGTTGTACGGATGCAGTTTTTCCTGCTGTGCCACGAGATCTTTGACAGAATCCCAGGTATCAAAGATGTCGCCGGTGGAACGCCACATGGAAGCGCCGGTTTCTTTGATCCACTCATGCGTTTCATCGGCACCCCAGGAGCAGGCAGAGAAGAGAATGTCGCGGCCGCAGTTCTCGAGTGCCAGTCCCATGCGGCGGTACAGATATTTTCCATGCAGGATCGGGCTGTGGTAGCAGTAGTCGTATTTTAAGAAATCAACATCCCAGGATGCGAAGGTTTCCGCATCGACAAATTCGTGCTCATAGCTGCCAGGGTAGCCGGCACACGTCATGTTTCCGGCGCAGGAATACATACCGAATTTCAGCCCTTTGGAATGAACGTAATCGGCAACGGCTTTCATACCGTGCGGAAATTTTTCCGGATCCGGCACAAGACGGCCGTTTTCATCGCGTTCACGTAAGGACCAGCAGTCGTCGATGACAAGATATTCGTATCCTTTATCGCGCAGGCCGCTCTCGGCCATGACATCAGCAGTTTCAAAAATCATTTTTTCATTGATATTTTCTCCGAAGGTGTTCCAGGAATTCCAGCCCATCGGCGGTGTAAGTTTGATCATAGTATTGACCTCCCGTAAGTTTTGATGTACTTTGAGTATAGATGGATTTCCAGAGCAAAACCATGGAATTTTAAGACAAAAGCATGGATTTTTGTTTTATAAAGAATAAAATACGGGAAAAGGAAAGAATATGCTTGTATCAGAAATGAACGGGATCCGGCCTGTCGATGCCGGGCGGCAGGACTGCCATGATCTGCATTCCTGGGGACCGGGTGTACGGCAGTGCTATATTATACATTATATTATAAGCGGAAAGGGAACGTTTACCTGCGGGAAAAAGACGTACACACTTACCGCAGGACAGAGCTTTTTAATCTGTCCGGCGCAGGTGGTGCAGTACGCGCCGGATGAGAACGAGCCGTGGGAATATGTGTGGGTTGATTTTGTCGGGGAACAATGCCGGCAGATTCTGGCACGGTCGGTACTGAACCCACAGCAGCCGGCGGCGTCGCCTCTCCGTCAGGAAAGGCTTCTGCCGTATTTTGAGCGTCTCTGCCAGATGGAACTCTATCGCCGGAACAGCCAGGAGACCGTCGGTGTGCTGCTTGCGCTTCTGGGCGTGTACCAGGATCTGGCGGAGCCGCAGCGGGAGGAGAGAAAGAAGGAAGATCCGCGGATCATGGAAGCGATGGCTCTGATTGCCGCAGGGTATCACAGGAGTGAGTTCTGCGCGGAGACAATTGCGCGGAAAATGGCGGTCAGCCGCACAACGCTGAACCGTCTGTTTCAGAAGAAAATCGGCCGGTCACCAGGACAGTATCTGCTGGAATATCGGCTGCAGCAGTCAGAAAAGCTGTTGCAGATGGGGATGACGGTCAAACAGACGGCGCTGTCGTGCGGATTTGAAGATCCCTTTTACTATTCCCGTGTGTTCCGGAAACACTATGGAATGCCGCCGTCGGATTACCAGCTGTAGTTTGCAGAAATTCAGTGAACGGCGGGCGTTACCGCTCGTCGGAGAGATAATTCCGCATGGAGTGCAGGGCGGACTTTTCCAGCCGGCTGACCTGCGCCTGCGAGATGCCGATTTCCCGGGCAACCTCCATCTGGGTCTGCCCCTCATAGAAACGCATGCGGATGATCTGGCGTTCGCGCTCATTGAGACGGGCGACCGCGTCCTGCAGGGCGAGGTTCTGCACCCAGTTTTCTTCTTTATTTTTCTTATCACTTAACTGATCCATGACATACAGGGTATCGCCGCCTTCCGTGTAGACGGGCTCATACAGACTCATTGGGCTTTGGATTGCATCGAGGGCATAGACGATATCCTCTTTTCCAATGCCGATTTCAGCGGCGATTTCCTCGATCGAAGGCTCTTTCTGGTTCTGCTTGAGATAAAGTTCGCGGGCGCAGATGGCGCGGTAGGCAGTATCCCTGAGGGAACGGCTGACGCGGATCGCATTGTTGTCACGCAGATACCGCCGGATTTCACCGATGATCATCGGCACGGCATAGGTGGAGAAACGGACGTTTAAGGTCGTGTCGAAGTTATCAATCGCCTTAATCAGGCCGATACAGCCGATCTGAAAGAGATCGTCGGCGTTTTCACTGCTGTTGGAGAAGCGCTTGATCACGCTTAAGACAAGGCGCAGATTGCCCTGAATGTAGCGTTCGCGGGCAGCAGCATCTCCTTCGCGGGCCTTTTTCAGCAGAGTCTCTTTTTCTTCGGCATTCAGTACGGGAAGGCGTGATGTATTGACTCCGCACAGTTCAACTTTATTGATCGCCATGGTATGCATCCTCCTGAAACATGGAACGTATGGTTACCGTTCGTTACTGTTATACGTTCATGATTGGCAGTTGGCGGGACGAATATACGAGAGCCCGGAAAATTTCATAAAGTTTTAGTCCTTGACAAAGCTTTTGGAAAATGATTTCCTGCTATTGTAGAAACGGCGGAAAGTGTGATAAGATAAGGGAAGTGTACGAAATGCGAGGTCTTGTTTTATGATGAGTGGAAAGGAACGAAGAGAAGAGATTCTTCAAAGAATAACAAACAGTAAGACGCCGGTCTCCGGTGCAGCGCTGGCGAAGAGCTGTGAAGTCAGCCGTCAGGTGATTGTCCAGGACATTGCCCTGATCCGCGCTGCCGGATACGATGTGATTGCGACAAACCGCGGCTACATCTGCAGCAGCCCGGTGAGAGAGACGCGGGTCTTTGAGGTGAATCACACGGATGAGCAGATGCAGGACGAGCTGAATACAATTGTGGATTTCGGCGGCGTTGTGCTGGATGTGATTGTGCGTCACGAGGTTTACGGAGAACTGCGGGCGGAACTTAATATCAGTTCACGAAATAAGGTGGCACTGTTTATGGAAGAAATCCGGCAGGGAAAATCACGGCCGCTGAAGAATATCACATCAGGGGAACATTTTCATACCGTATCGGCAGACTCTGCGCAGACCCTGGATCTGATTGAAGAGGAACTGCGAAAGAAAGACTACCTGGTGCGGACTGTGAAATAGGGGAAAAAGCCCTTATTTTCACAAAAAACTGTTATTCGAAAAAATTTTAAATTTTTTTCAAAAAGGTGTTGACTTTTCTCTTAGGATAGTGTAATATACATGATGTCAGCGGGAACGAGTGATAAACAAAGAGTTCTAAAGCGACAAAGAAATGTGCGTTTAGCTCAGCTGGATAGAGCGTTTGGCTACGGACCAAAAGGTCGGGGGTTCGAATCCTCTAACGCACGGACGGTAACCGTCCTGGTGAAAACCAGGGCGGTTTTTTCGTATGCAGAATGAAAAATAAAACAAGCGGCCTTTTGGTCAGCAGCCAGACGGCCGCACTTTTTGAAAAAATCATGGGGAAACAACTTGTACGCTCATTGACACAAGTGAGATACATCTCCTATAATAAAGCCAAATTTAAGATCTCGAAAGGGGACAAGTTATGGCTAAGTTAGTAATTGATGCGAACAGAAAGCTTTCAAAAATCAATAAGGAAATCCAGGGACAGTTTTCGGAGCATCTGGGAAGATGTATTTATGAAGGACTCTATGTAGGAGAAAATTCCGATATTCCGAACGTGAACGGAATGCGTACCGATGTTGTTGAAGCACTGAAAAATATCAAAGTTCCGGTACTGCGCTGGCCGGGCGGATGTTTTGCAGATGAATATCACTGGAAAGACGGTATCGGACCGAAAGAAAGCCGCAAAAAAATGATCAACACCAACTGGGGCGGTGTTGTCGAGGACAACAGCTTCGGTACCCACGAGTTTTTTGAACTCTGCCGTCAGATCGGATGTGAAACCTATATCAACGGAAATATGGGAAGCGGTACTGTACAGGAGATGTCGGAGTGGGTTGAATATATGACATTTGACGGGGTATCTCCGATGGCAGACCTTCGTGCGGAAAATGGCCACGAAAAGCCGTGGACCGTCGATTTCTTCGGCATCGGCAATGAGAACTGGGGCTGTGGCGGAAATATGAATCCGGAATTCTACGGAAATATGTACCGCAGATATCAGACCTTTGTGCGTGATTACGATGGAAACAAAAAGATCCGGAAGATTGCCTGCGGCGCCAATTCGGATGATTATGAGTGGACGCAGGAAGTGATGAAAGCATGCTTCCGCAGAATCTCCCCACAGCAGCATGGCATGATGGATGGCCTGTCGCTTCATTACTATACGGTGCCGGAAACCTGGGATCACAAGGGAAGTGCAACGGAGTTTGCGGAAAAAGACTGGTATAAGACCATGAAAAAGACGATGTACATGGAAGAGCTGATCCGCCGCCACAGCGCCATTATGGATCAGTATGACCCGGACAAAAAGGTCGGTATGATCGTGGATGAGTGGGGTACCTGGTATGATGTAGAGCCTGGAACAAATCCGGGATTTCTGTATCAGCAGAATACCATGCGTGACGCACTGGTCGCAGGGATCAACCTGAATCTTTTCAACAAACACAGCGACCGCGTCAAGATGGCAAATATCGCACAGATGGTCAATGTTCTGCAGTCGATGATCCTGACCGAGGGGGAAAAGATGGTCAAAACTCCGACGTATCATGTTTTCGATCTGTATCAGGTACATCAGGAAAATGATCTTCTGGCAAGCTCTCTGGAAACGGAGCAGGTTGGTCTGGAAGATGAATACATGGTTCCGAATCTGACGGAATCTGTTTCGGTAGATGCCAACGGTGTACTTCATATTACGATGACGAATGTGGATCTGGAGAAAGCATATCCGGTAGAGGCGGTACTTCTTGGAAAAGAAGCCGGCGAGATCAAAGCCGAGATCGTAACCGGCCATATGCAGGATAAAAACACCTTTGAAGCGCCGGAGACGGTTGGCGTTCAGGGCTTTGACGGTGTGCAGGCAACAAAAGAGGGAATTTCCTTTACCATTCCGGCGTGCAGTGTGCTTCATATCGCCGTAAAATAGGGAAACCATAAAAACCAGAAGATATCTGGGATGAAAAAAGATTCGGTTCCGGAGGAGTTTGATGGACGGAAATACCAGGATCTGTAAAAAATGCCTGCTTCGTGAGATGGACGAGGCAGGCTTTTTTCAGAATATGTATGATTATATTGCAAGAATTCCGGCGGACGATAAAACGCCGGAGGAGGAATACGAGCGGCGGCTTTCCCTCTGTAAGGAGTGTGAAAAGCTGCTGTCCGGCATGTGCCGCATGTGCGGCTGCTACGTGGAGATGCGGGCAGCGATTGCACTGCGGGACTGCCCGGGGAAAAAGTGGTAGCAAAAGAGAAACCCCGCACAGCGGATCCTGTGAAAACAACGGATCCCTGTGCGGGGTTTTGAGAATCAGCGAAGTCGGTAAGATCAGTTGGGACTTGTTTGCGTCTCCGTTGCGACTTTCGGATCCTTGAAATAGCGGGACAGCTTCGGCACGGAGATGAACAGCGTCAGAAATTCGGCGACCGGAATCGACAGCCACACACCGTTGGTGCCAAGCACGAGCGGCAGAAGCAGCGCGGAGAGAACGATAAAGACGAAGGTTCGCAAAAAAGAAATCAAAGCAGAGGTCTTTCCGTCTGACAGTGCCGTAAAAATGCCGGAGGCGACGATATTCGTACCGCAGAACAGGTAAGCGATGGAGAACAGATATCCGCCGTGGCGTGTCAGTTCAAAGCCGTACGTGCCTTTCTGCATGAAAACGGCGGAAATAACAGGAGAACCGAAGGCAGCCACAAGTGCGATGATCACAGAGCTTACCACAACGAAGCGGATACTGATGCGGTAAAGCCGGATCAGCCGCTGTTTGTTCCGGCTGCCGTAGTTGAAGCTGAACACAGGTGCAACGCCGATACTGTAGCCGAGGTACAGCGCAACAAAGAGAAACTGTCCGTACAGAATCGCCGTGATGGCGGCAACACCGATTTCGCCCTCAAATTTCAGCATCAGCATGTTGAAAAGGTAAGTGACAACGGCTGCAGAAAGATTGCTGACCATCTCGGAGGAACCGTTGAAGCAGCTTGTGGAGAGCAGGCCTTTGGAAAATTCCGGCCTGGTGAAACGAAGGCCTTTTCGGGCAAAGGTAAAGTATAAAATACCGGCAACGGCCGGGATACACTGGCCAAGGCCGGTGGCAAGGGCCGCTCCCGCAACACCAAGATGGAGCGGAACGACAAACAGATAGTCCAGAAGCATGTTGGTAATGCCGGCGGACACCGTAAGGGAAAGTCCGAGTCCCGGGCGCCCTGCCGTTACAAAGAAGGACTGGAACAGCGCCTGGAGAAGACAGACCGGGGCAAAGAAAAGGATCGTCCGCAGATAGGCGGTACCGTAATCCATCAGCACCGGCGTTGCACCGAGCAGACTGCAGATCTGACGGCAAAACAGGTTGCCGAGCACTGCGCCCAGAATACCGATGATCAGTGTGGTAAGGGTAAGGGCCGAAAAGTTACGGTTGGCTTCCTCCTGTTTTCCCTGTCCGATCTTTGCGGCGACAACGGCGCTGCCTCCGGTACCGAACATGATGCCGACGGCAAGAAGAATGCTGACGGCAGGATAGACGATATTGGCGGCGGAAAGCGCCATGCTGTCCACGTACTGTGCGATGAAAAAGCCATCCACAATACTGTAGAGAGACATAAAGATCATCATGATGATCGATGGAAACGCAAACTTCAGCAGAGAGCGGAAGTTGAAATCCTTGGCGAGTGACTGGCTCATAATCAAAAACCTCCTTTTTATGTGTGAAAAGCCTTTTTCAGACACGCTTTAGATGGGAAAGATTTCTTGTGAAAATTTGAATCGTTTGCTATTATAAAGGATAGGGTAACCCTATAGTCAAGTGCAAAAAAGGTGAAAAACAGGAAAAATTCCGAGAGCACATATTCAGGAAAAGGAGTCAGAAATGGGAAAACAGGAGTATTTAAGCGCGGGGCGATTTGCAGCGCTGGTAGGCACGACAAAGGAAACGCTCTTCCATTATGATGAGATTGGGCTGTTCGTACCAAAAAGAAGAGGGACAAACGGCTACCGGTATTATGCGATGGATCAGATGGAAACGTTTGATGTGATCGGAATGCTGCGGGAGCTGGGCATGCCGCTGGCAGAGATTCGAAATTATCTGGAACAGCGAAGTCCTGAAAAATTCGGAGTACTGCTGGAACAGGAGGAGAAGGTGGTGCGCGAAAAAATGCAGCGGCTCCGCGAGATGCAGCGCTGGATTGGGGAAAAGAAGCGGTTTCTGGCACAGGCATCGGCGGAATGCCGTGAGGCGTTTGAAAAAGATCCCTTCTGTCCTGTGGGGATCCATACCCTTCCATTGCAGTATCTTGTCACAAACCACAGCGAGTCAGCGGATAATCTGGCAGTCAATCAGAAAATCGGAGAGCTCTATGCTTACTGCGGGCAATACGGAAATCGAAGTTCGTATAATGTGGGGTTTGTTCAGAAACGGGAAACACTGGAAACGGGGAATTTTCTGGATTACCGTGATTTCTATCTGATTTTTGATCGTGTGCCGGCGAAAGTGCGATACACGGTTCGGCCGGAGGGAGAGTATCTTTGCTATTATTATAAAGGACCATGGCAGGGAATTGAAGCGGCGTACCGGAAGCTGTTCCGATATGCCACGGAACAGAAATTTTTGCTGGATGACCGCTTTTATGAGGAATATATGGTGGACGCGCTGACCAGTCAGGAAATGGAACAGTATATTACGAGAATCGCCGTAAAAATCCTAAGATAGACAGGTAGGAGGGGAAAAAACAAGATTTTCACAAACTTTTTTCATTCTCCTCTTGACCATGACGCAACGTCACCCATTATAATGAGGGTACAACAAGTTGAATTGACATAAAACTGAGACGATAAACACACCAAAAAGGAGAAAAAGCATGAAAGTATTAGTAACAGGCGGAGCCGGATTTATCGGCGGAAACTTCGTACATCACATGGTAAACAAATACCCGGATTATCAGATCGTAAACCTGGACCTGCTGACCTATGCGGGAAACCTGGAGACTCTGAAACCGGTTGAGGACAAACCGAACTACAAATTTGTAAAAGGTGATATCGCAGACGAAGCTTTCATCATGGATCTGTTTGAAAAAGAGAAATTTGACGTTGTTGTCAACTTCGCAGCAGAGAGCCATGTAGACCGTTCCATTGAGGATCCTGGCATCTTTGTTCAGACCAACGTAATGGGAACCCGTGTACTGCTGGATGCTTCCAGAAAATTCGGCGTAAAGAGATATCATCAGGTATCTACCGATGAAGTTTACGGAGACCTTCCGCTGGATCGCCCGGACCTGTTCTTTACAGAGAATACCCCGATCCACACCTCCAGCCCGTACTCTGCATCCAAAGCAAGCGCAGACCTGTTTGTACTGGCTTACCACAGAACCTTCGGTACCCCGGTTACCGTTTCCAGATGCTCCAACAACTACGGCCCGTATCACTTCCCGGAAAAGCTGATTCCGCTTATGATCAGCCGCGCACTGGCAGACGAAGAGCTTCCGGTATACGGAAACGGTGAGAATGTCAGAGACTGGCTGCACGTATCCGACCATTGTGAAGCAATCGACCTGATTATCCATAAAGGTAAAGTAGGCGAGGTTTACAACATTGGCGGACACAACGAGAGAACAAACCTTCAGGTAGTACAGACCATCCTGAAAGCTCTGGACAAACCGGAATCTCTGATCAAATACGTAAAAGACCGCCCGGGCCATGACAGAAGATATGCAATCGACCCGACCAAGATCGAGACTGAACTTGGATGGAAACCAAAATACAATTTCGATACCGGAATTGCACAGACAATCCAGTGGTATCTGGACAATGAAGACTGGTGGAAACACATCATCAGCGGTGAGTATCAGAACTACTTTGCTGAGATGTACAAAGACCGTCTGTAAGAGAGAAAAGTGAAATGCAAAGGCCGCAAAAAAGCGGCTTTTGCGAAGGAGTGGTGGATATGGATCAATATTATACCACTGGTGAATTTGCCCGGATGGCCCATGTGACCATTCGGACAATTCGCTATTACGACAAAAAAGGGCTGCTGAAGCCAAGCTTTATCAACGAGTCTGGTTATCGGATGTATTCGGATGAGGATTTTCTGAAGCTGCAGAAAATTTTATCGCTGAAATATCTCGGATTTTCCCTGAATGAGATCGGAAATATGACGATTCACGATACGAGTGCGGATATTCTGAAATCATTGAAAATGCAGATCGGACTTGTGCACAAGAAGATGGAAAATCTGGAGCAGATGGAAAAGGCGCTGCAGAATACGACACAGATTCTGGAGGAGACGAACCAGATCGACTGGACCGGCATTCTGAACCTGATTCATCTGACCGATATGGAAAAGATGCTGGTGGAGCAGTACAAAAACGGGGAAAACCTGAATATCCGTATTTCGCTGCACGAGCAGTATTCCCAAAATAAAAAGGGATGGTTCCCGTGGCTTCTGGAACAGATGGATTTTGACGGTGCGCGCCGGATTCTGGAGATTGGCTGCGGAAACGGACAGCTCTGGAAAAAAGCGGAGCCATCCGTGCTGAAAGGAAAGTATATCTGTCTGTCTGACCTGTCGGACGGCATGATCCGGGATGCGGCGGAAAATCTGGGAGAAGAAAAGGCATCCTGTTTTGATTTCCGGACACTGGACTGCCAGAAGCTTCCGTTTCCGGATGCGGAATACGACCGGATTATTGCAAATCATGTTTTGTTCTATGTCCAGAATCTGTCCCGCGGTCTGCAGGAAATCAGCCGTGTGCTTTCAGATGACGGCGTGTTCTACTGCAGTACGTATGGAAAAGGCCATATGAAAGAGATTACCGATCTGGTACAGGAGTTTGATCCGCAGATCAATCTTTCGGAGGTGGCGCTGTATACTATTTTTGGTCTGGATCACGGAGAAAAGCAGTTAAAGCCTTATTTTGGCAGCGTAGAGAAAAGAATCTACGAGGACAGTCTCTGGGTCGACCGGCCGGAGCCGCTTCTGGACTATATCCTTTCCTGCCATGGAAATCAGAATGAGTATCTGTATCCGAGACAGCGGGAATTCAAAGAATTTCTGGAAAAGAAAATTCAGAAACACGGCGGAATTGCGATCACAAAAGAGGCAGGGGTTTTCATCTGCAGAAAATAACGGGAGAGGCCGACATGAAAATGGAGGTCTCTTTTTTATCCCTCATTTTAGGCAAGTTTGACAAAAATGTTAAAAAATAAATACAGAGTATGTTTTTTGTATTGCCAGAGATCACAAAAGGATGTATACTAAAGTAGAATGTCTAAGTATGCGTGACTTGAAGAAAGAACACAAAAAGAGGGATAAGGTATGAAGGAATTATTTGATGTACACTGCCATATGGTCCCGGGGGTAGACGACGGTGCAGCTGACCTGGAAGAGTCGCTGGCGATGCTGAAAATGCAGCACGAGGACGGGGTCAGGAAGATTATCATCACACCGCATTATCGGCGGCGGATGTTTGAAACACCGGCAAAAAAGGTACATGAGCAGTTTCTGAAACTGCAGGAAGCGGCAAAAAAGGAATATCCGGATATGTCGCTTTATCTCGGGTGTGAACTTCACTCGAACATGGATCTTCAGGATATCCTGGAAAAACGGAAATATGTGACCATGGCCGGTTCATCCTATGTTCTGTTGGAATTTTCCGAGGGAGATTCCGCACAGCATATCCGTGAGAGAGTCTACAATGTACTGTCCTGCGGTTACGAACCGATTATCGCGCATGTGGAGCGCTATCAGGCAACGGTAAAGAGCGTCGGATTTTCCAGCGATCTGGTGGATATGGGCGCAAGACTGCAGGTGAATGTGGAAAGTATACTTGGAAAGTATACGTGGGGGGCAAAACGCTACTGCAGAAAACTGATGAAGGAAGATCTGCTCGGTTTTGTCGGCAGCGATTCCCACAACACAAAAACACGTATTCCCAACATAGGAGCAGGCGCTGCCTATGTTTCAAAAAAAATGGGAGAGGCATATGCCGAAAGGATTTTCCACGATAATCCGATGGAAATCTTAAGGGATGCCGGAGAAATCTAAAAAAAGTCAGGAGAAGAAGATGGAAACGAATCAACAGAATCAGGATGAAATTGAAATCGATTTACTGGAACTGCTTCGTGTGCTCTGGAGCAAAATTGGCTATGTGATTTTAGCTGCATTGGCACTTGGCCTTCTGATGGTACTGGTCAGCAAAGTATTTATGAAGCCGCAGTATGAATCGACGACAAAAATGTATGTACTGTCAAAACAGGACAGCAGCAGTACTGTAACAAGTGGAGATCTGCAGGCAAGTTCTCTTTTAACCAAAGACTATGCGGAGCTGATTCAGAGCCGTCAGGTTGTTGAAACCGTTATTGCACAGTTAAATCTGGATCTTACCTATGAGGAGTTTTTGAACAAAATTACTGTTACTACACAGAACGATACGCGTATCCTTTCGATTACAGTAAAAGACGAAGATCCGTATGTAGCAAGCCAGATGGCGGATGCAATCCGTGTAGCAGCATCAGATCATATTCAGAACGTTATGAACACAGAAGCTGTAAATGTGGTAGATGAGGCGAATATTCCAGATGAGCCGGTAAGCCCAAGTATTAAGAAAAACGGGCTGATCGGTGCAATAGCAGGGGCATTTATCGCGATTGTCATCATCATTATTGTTTATCTGACAAATGACACCATCCAGACCTCCGAAGATGTAGAACGTTATCTGGGTGTCAGTACACTCGGCATAATTCCTCTTGCAGAAGGACAGAAAAAGAGCAAGAAGAAAAACAAAAACGGCCGTGGAAGAAAGAAATAAGGGAGGATACGGAACGTGAATCAGGTAGTAGTAAAACAGGAAAAATCAGGCTATCAGATTGTGGAAGCCTACAAATCTCTTCGGACCAACCTTCAGTTCTGCGGAGAAGATAAGAAAGTAATCGCGGTTACAAGCTGTACACCAAATGAGGGAAAGAGCAGTGTTTCTATGCAGCTCGGCATTTCTCTTGCAGAGAGCGGAAAAAGAGTGATTTTGATCGATGCCGATCTTCGGAAATCGGTTCTTCTTGGAAGAACGAAAACACAGAAATCTGTTCGCGGACTGGCACACTTCCTGTCCGGTCAGGCAACTCTGGAGGATGTCATCTGTTCTACCAATGTAAAGAACTTTTACATGATTTATTCCGGCCCGTTTCCGCCGAATCCGGCAGAGCTTCTGGGGGGAAAGAACTTCCGAAGTCTTTTAAATGCACTTCGTAAAGTTTACGATTATGTGATTGTGGATACTCCTCCGCTTGGAAGCGTTATCGACAGTGCAATCGTTGCAGAAATCTGTGATGGTTCAATCATGGTCATTGAGTCCGGTGTGATCAGCTATCGTTTTGCACAGGAAGTAAAGAGCCAGCTCGAGAGAAGTAACTGCCCGCTGCTTGGCGTTGTCCTGAACAAGGTGGATATGCAGAAACAGGCGTATGGTAAATACGGAAAATACGGTCAGTACAAATATGGAGATTACGGCCAGGAGGAGGACGATTAACTGCCATGAAAAAAGGGATTGTTGCAGGTTTGATTGTCCTGTGCGTGGCGCTAGGAGCCGGTACAGCAGCTGTCGTAGTGACGGACGACCGAAAAGGCCCGGAAATCGAGCTTCCAGCTGATGGGGATGTAACGTATGCGGAAGGCAGTGATACAGCGCCTTTGCTGGAAGGCGTTACTGCAACGGATGAGAAAGACGGAGATGTGACAGATTCGCTGGTGATTGAAAACATTTTCCCGAACGATGACCATACCAGTGCATCGGTTGTCTATGCGGCAAAGGACAGTCACAATAATGTATCAAAAGCAACACGCCGCGTGAATTATAAAGCTGCAGCGGAAGATACCCCGGCGGAAAATGAGGCTACGCAGGAAACGGATAACAGTGGGGCGGCAGATGAGTCTGCACCGGCAACAGAGGAGCCGCAGCAGAATGACACAGAGGGCACAAAAAATGAGACAGATGCGCAGATGGAAATCGAAGCACTGCCGGCGGAAAGCCCAAAACTGTACCTGAATACGTATGAAGTAACAGTGGAAGCCGGAAACGATCTGGACAAAACCAGCTATATCAAAGAGATGACCGATGATGCAGACAGCCAGGAGTCACTCTTTAACCAGATTGAGATCGACGGCGATGTGGATACTGCAGTGCCGGGAGATTACACGCTGACGTATCATGTGACGGACAGCGATGGAAACAGATCAAATGCAGCGGTGCTTACCGTACACGTTCAGTAAGAATAGAAGAACTGCTCTGATGGGGATGCCCGATCGGGGCAGTTCTTTTTTCAAGTTTTTACGGCGCGAGTAAAATTTGACAGCCCAAAATGAGTATGGTAGAGTGAGAAAGAAAGACGGCAGAAGGGGGCAGAGGAGATGCTTCGAATCTGGCAGAAAACAGAAAAACAGAAGCTGGAGCCGGTAGGAATGGGAACGGCGTTCCCATTTTTAAAGGAAAAGAACCATGTAGTTTCTATCATCGGCGGCGGCGGAAAAACGACGCTACTGTACGAGATGGCAGGCTT
This sequence comes from Blautia sp. OM06-15AC, assembly GCF_003481425.1. NCBI lineage: Bacteria > Bacillati > Bacillota > Clostridia > Lachnospirales > Lachnospiraceae > Blautia > Blautia sp. OM06-15AC. Next base: position 36,277 of record NZ_QULD01000008.1, read on the forward strand.
TTGCGTAAAAAACGATCAGAAGGTACTGGTGACAACTTCGACGCACATTTACCGTCCGCCGAAAGAATGGCATGACCAGAGTCTGGAAGCGGTCGAAAGAAAACTTCGCACAGGCCGCGCAGCGATTATCGGGAGTGCCTGCCGGGATCCGGAAAAGCTTTCCATGCCGGAAACGGAACTATTTGAAGAGGCACGCAAAAAGGCCGATCTGACGCTGATCGAGGCGGACGGCGCGAGGCACCTGCCGTGCAAGGCACCGGCGGAACATGAACCGGCGCTGCTTTCCTCTTCAGATCTTGTGATTGGTGTGACAGGTCTTTCGGCACTGGGACAGCCGCTTGGCAAGGGCTGCTTTCGGGCAGAACGGGCGGCGGAACTGCTTGGCTGTACGATGGAACACCATATCACGGAAGAAGATCTGGCACGGCTGATCGCATCGGAACAGGGACAGCAGAAGGATTTGAAAGGCAGAACGTTTTATGCGGTACTGCACCAGTATGAGGAAAAAGAACACCGGGCGGCCGCAGAGAAACTTGTGGAGCTGCTGCGCAGGCAGGGGATCGAGCATGTTCTGGTTACGTGCGCGACAGGAAACAGAAGACAAAGCGGTGAGAACACGAATCCCTGGTATGGGAGAGCAGAGCTTCCCGTGCGTGAAGCGGAAGAAGAGTGGGAACCCGGAGAATAAAACGGAAATAGAACGGAGGAGACAGATGGCGGAATTTACCCATTTTAAGAAAGACGGCAGCGCCGTCATGGTCGATGTCCATGAGAAGCCTGACACGTACCGGGCAGCATCGGCGACGGGAACCATACAGGTAAGCCCGGAGGTATTTGCAGCCGTGCGGGACCATACGGCGAAAAAAGGCGATGTGCTCGGCGTTGCACGGCTGGCAGGCATCATGGGGGCGAAGAAGAATGCGGAGTTGATTCCGCTGTGCCACATTGTGCCGCTGACGAACTGCGAAGTGACATTTACCACGGACGAGAATACAAATTCTATTACGGCCGTGTGCACCACATCATGTGTCGGAAAGACCGGCGTGGAGATGGAGGCGCTGACTGGCGTTTCCACAGCGCTGCTCACGATCTACGATATGTGCAAGGCGATGGACCGCGGCATGGTGATTCGTGATATCCACATTCTGGAAAAGGACGGCGGAAAGAGCGGTCATTATATCTATCAGAAAGAGGAAAAATAAAGCATGGCAGAAAAGAAAGATTTCCCGGTTTTCCGGGTGGGAATTGTAACGTTAAGTGACAAAGGATATCAGGGCGAGCGCGAGGATAAGAGCGGCCCAAAGATCAAAGAGCTGCTTCCGGCGGAGCAGTATGAGGTCGTTTCGATGCGTCTTCTGCCGGATGAGCGGGCGATGATCGAGGAGGAACTGATCCGGCTTGCCGATCTGGAGCAGTGCGATCTTGTCCTCACGACAGGCGGCACGGGATTTTCCATGCGGGATGTGACACCGGAGGCAACTCTGGCGGTATCCGGCCGTGTGGCACCTGGCATCGCGGAGGCGATCCGCGCGGGCAGCATGGCGATCACAAAACGGGCGATGCTGAGCCGGGCAGTGAGTGCAATCCGTCATCGGACGCTGATTATCAATCTGCCGGGAAGCCCGAAGGCGGTGGAAGAGAGTCTTGGATTTGTACTTGATACCCTGCCGCATGCGTTGGGACTTCTGCGCGGAACGGACGGAGAGTGCGGAAGAAGCTGAAAAAAGAGGGAACAGGTAACGATGGAAGAAGAAAAAATTATTTTCTGTAAGAGCGGCGGCTGTACGGCAAAGCTCGGGGCAGGCGTGCTCGAACATATTCTGGAGAAGCTGCCGAAAGGGGAAAAGGATCCGAATCTGCTGGTGGGCTATGACAGCAAAGACGATGCATCCGTCTACCGGCTGACGGACGACCTTGCGATGGTCCAGACGCTGGATTTCTTTCCGCCGGTGGTGGAGGATCCGTACACGTTTGGAAAAATTGCGGCGGCGAATGCCTTAAGCGACATCTATGCGATGGGCGGAGAGGTGCGGACAGCCCTGAATATCGTCTGCTTTCCGGAACAGATGGATCTGAATGTCCTCGGAGAAATCATGCGCGGCGGCGCGGAAAAGGTGCAGGAGGCGGGCGGATCGCTCTCCGGCGGTCATTCGATTGCGGATGACAGTGTAAAATACGGCCTTTCTGTCACGGGAACTGTGCATCCGGACCGGATCTGGCAGAACAATACGGGCCGCGTGGGTGATCTGCTCATTCTGACGAAACCGCTCGGAACCGGCATTCTCTGTGCGGCGCACCGCGTCGGGGAGGAAAACCCGGGTGGATTTCAAAAGGCAGTGGAATCGATGATGACGCTGAATAAGTACGCCTCGGAGACGGCACGGAAGTATAACATTCATGCCTGTACCGATGTAACGGGCTTTAGTTTCCTAGGACATCTGCATGAGATGATGGAGTCGGGCGTGTCCTGCCATATCTGGGCGGATCAGATTCCGGTGTTCCAGGGGGCTGTGGAAGCGGCGGAGGAGTTTCTGATCACTGCGGCAGGCCAGCGGAACCGGAATCATCTGGAGCAGCATGTGACCTTTAAGGATATACCGTTCGGCATGCAGGAGGTGCTGTTTGACCCGCAGACATCGGGAGGGCTTCTGATGGCCGTGGATGCCGTGGATGCAGAAAAAATGCAGAGAAAACTGCTGGAGCAGGGGATTCCGGCAGCAATCGTTGGAAAAATCACAGAGCCGGCAGGAACCGAAATTTATGTGACACAGAGCAGGAAATGGTAAGGCAGGGAGGATGAAAAATGGCAGAGATGGAGAAAAAGACAGTAAACGCAATGGGTGATGTGTGCCCGGTACCGCTGGTAAAGGCAAAAAATGCGATTGCAGAACTTGCGGGAAGCGGAAAAGTGGAGGTTCTGGTGGATAATGAAATCGCCGTGCAGAACCTGGAAAAAATGGCGCAGCAGAAAGGATATGGCTTTCTGGTAAAAGAGAAGAAAGAAAAAGAGTATCATGTGGAGTTCACCGTATCGGAAACAGAGCCGGCTGAAACAGAAGAGAAAACCGTATGCCTCGTACCGGCGGCAAAGAAAACAAAACTCGTCGTTCTTTCTGCAGACCATATGGGCGAAGGAGCCGAGGAGCTGGGTAAAATTCTGATGAAGAGCTTCCTTTATGCACTGACCCAGCAGGATGAGCTGCCGGATACGATTCTGTTCTACAACGGCGGTGCAAAGTTGACCTGCGAGGGTTCCGAGTCCCTGGAGGATCTGAAAGATCTGGCAGCGCGCGGCGTTGAAATTCTGACCTGTGGAACATGCCTGAACTTCTACGGCATCACCGAAAAGCTGCAGGTCGGCAGTGTGACCAACATGTATGACATCGTGGAGCGCATGAGCAGCGCAGATCGCGTGATTAAGCCATGATTTACCTCGATTCGGCGGCAACGTCGCTGTGGCATCCAAAAGAAGCAGAGGAGCGTATGATCCAGGCACTGCACGGCTGTGGAAATGCAGGTCGCGGTGCACACGATGCGACACTGGATGCGGGCCGCATCGTCTTTGAGACGAGAATGCGGCTGGCAGAGTTGTTTCACGCGGAGAGTCCGGAGCGGATTGCATTTACGTGCAACGATACGGAGGCACTGAACACGGCAATTTTCGGACTCTTCGGGCCGGGGGATCATGTGATCACGACAGTCTGCGAGCATAATTCCGTTCTGCGCCCGCTGTATGCACTGGAAAAACAGGGACTGGAGCTTTCCGTGATTCCGGCGGATGTATCTGGAAGGATCGATTACGATCAGATGGAAGCGGCAGTGCGGAAAAACACGAAAGCGTTTGTCGTTACGCATGCCTCCAACCTGACCGGAAATATCACGGATCTTGCGCGGGTGTGCGAAATTGCGGAACGCCATTCCCTGCGTCTGATCGTCGATGCGGCGCAGACAGCGGGGATTCTGCCGATCGATGTACAGAAAAGCGGGATCGACGTGCTCTGTTTTTCCGGCCACAAGGGACTATTAGGGCCGCAGGGAACCGGCGGAATCTACGTCCGTCCCGAACTTTCGATCCGGCCGCTCAAAATGGGCGGAAGCGGAATCCGAAGCTATGAAAAAGAACAGCCTGCGGCGATGCCGGAGCACCTGGAAGCGGGAACTTTAAATGTCCACGGAATTGCGGGACTTCTGGGAGCGCTGGAATATCTGGAGAAGACGGGGATTGAAATGATTTACAAAAGAGAGAGGGAGCTGATGCACCTCTTTCTGGAGAAAATTCAGGGAATCCCGGGACTTACTTTATATGGAACAGACGATCTGCAGCAGCGGGTACCAACGGCGGCATTAAACATCGGCTCCTGTGATTCGGGATATGTCAGCGACTGGCTGTATGAGAACTATGGTATTGCAGTCCGAAGCGGGGCACACTGCGCGCCGTTGATGCACGAAGCACTCGGAACACGGGAGCAGGGAGCCGTGCGGTTCAGCTTTTCCCATGTACTGACGGAAGAAGAAGTCCGGATTGCCGCGCAGGCTCTGCGGGAGTTTGCCGAAGAAGAAATGCAGCAGTGAGAGAGGCGGCAGCCGGCATCCGGGATACAAAAGAAGCTGGAAAAAGGAAGAAACGATATGAGACAGCGAAAAGAAACCTGGATTCTGACGTTTGCGGGGACAACGCAGGCGATGCAGATGGAGCAGTATGCGAGAGCGCACGGCCTGCCGGGAAGGATGATCCCCGTTCCGCGGGAAATTACGGCGGGCTGCGGCCTTTCCTGGAAAGCAGCGCCGGAAGAGGGAAAAGAAATCCTTGCGGCACTTCAGACGGCGGGACTTGCCTATGAGGCGGAGTACCGTGTGCTGCTGTAGAGGTGTGAGGTGGAGATGGAAGAAAAAGAAGAAACATTACGACAGAAGCTGCGGTACGACATGCGGCTGCGCGTCAGCCGGACGGATCATGCCTTCGGTCCCGGTGTGGCGGAGCTGATGGAGCATGTGGAAGCAACCGGCTCCCTTTTGAAGGGCTGCAAATGCATGCAGATGGCGTACTCGAAGGGATGGAAAATCTTAAAGCGCGCCGAGGAGGATCTCGGCATCCCGCTGGTACAGGGCAACCGGGGCGGCAGCAACGGCGGCCAGACGGTACTGACCCCGGAGGGAAAAGAATTCCTGAAGCGGTACCGGAAGTTTGAACAAGAAGTCCGCGCAGGCGCCGATGCGTCGTTTCAGAAGTGGTTTGGAACAGAAGAAAAATAACATTTTTTACGGGGACACGTTGACAAAACGGGTCCTTTCCTGTATTTTTATTAATGGAAAAAGCGTTATTCTCGCACGAGAATAACGAGGCAGACCGCGGAAGACGGAAGAAAACGGCGGCTGCTGAAACGAAAGAAGGAAGACAGCGAAGATGAAAAAGAAAGATCTGATCGTGGTACGGGGAGCAGGAGATCTTGCAACCGGTACGATCCATCGTCTGAAAAAAGCGGGCTTTCGTCTGCTGGTTCTGGAAGCAGAGCACCCGGCGGCGATCCGGCGGCAGGTGGCTTTGAGCGAAGCGGTATATGCCGGCAGCGCCAGGGTAGAGGACGTGGAAGCCGTGCGCATGGACGTGGATCTCGCAGAGAAAAAGAACCGGAAAGAACTTCTGGAACAGGAAATGGAACGGATCTGGAAGAAAGATGGTGTTCCGGTGCTCGTGGATCCGGCGGGACTAAGCATTGCAGCACTTCGCCCGGCCGTCGTGGTCGATGCGATTCTGGCGAAGAAAAATCTCGGGACGACAAAAGAGATGGCGCCGCTTGTGATTGCCCTCGGACCGGGCTTTACGGCAGGAGAAGATGTGGATGTTGTAATTGAGACGAAGCGCGGTCATAATCTTGGACGCGTGATCCGAAGCGGAAGCGCGGTTCCGAACACTGGCATTCCGGGCATCATCGGCGGGTACGGAAAAGAGCGTGTGATGCATGCACAGGCGGAAGGTATTCTGCGGAATGTGGCTTCGATCGGAGACATTGTGGAAGCCAGGGCTGTGATTGCAGAGATTGAGACAGAAAACGGGACGGTACCTGTGGAAGCATCTCTCTCCGGTCTGCTGCGCGGGCTGATCCGCGACGGCTATCCGGTGACGAAGGGATTTAAGATTGCGGACATCGATCCGCGGAAAGAAGAACTGCAGAACTGCTTCACGATTTCCGATAAGGCGCGGTGCATCGCCGGAAGCGTGCTGGAAGTGATCTGCGGGGAACTGGAATAGATTCAAATAGAAAAAGTGAGGCGTTTCAGATGAAACTGATGAAAACAGAAGACGCGGTAGGCCAGGTGCTCTGCCACGATATTACACAGATTATCAAAGGTGTGACAAAAGATGCGGTATTCCGCAAAGGCCACATCATTACAGAAGAAGATATTCCGGTGCTGTTAAGTGTCGGAAAGGACAACATTTACATCTGGGAAAAGGACGATACAATGCTGCATGAAAATGAGGCGGCACAGATTCTTTACGATATGTGTAAAAACGATCACATGCATCCGTCCGATGTCAAAGAAGGAAAAATTGAACTGATCGCGGACTGCGACGGTCTTTTGAAAGTGGACCGCGAGAAGCTGAAAAAAGTAAACAGCCTCGGCGAGATGATGATTGCGACGCGCCACGGTGATACATACGTGAAAAAAGGCGACAAACTGGCGGGGACGAGAATTATTCCGCTCGTCATCAAAAAAGAGAAGATGGAGACGGCACAGGCAGTCTGTTCCGACGGGCCGATCCTGACCTTAAAGCCGTTCCACAAGAAAAAATTTGCGGTTCTGACAACGGGAAATGAAGTGTATTACCATCGGATCGAGGACACCTTCACACCGGTTATCCAGGAAAAGCTGGCAGAATTCGGCGCGGAGATGATCTTTCATGAGGTTTACGATGATGATGCATCGAAGATCACAGACGGATGCCGACGCGCGATGGAAGCGGGTGCCGATCTTGTCTTCTGCACCGGAGGAATGAGTGTGGATCCGGACGACAAGACGCCGCTGGCGATCAAAAATACCGGAGCACGCATCGTTTCTTACGGCGCGCCGGTGCTGCCGGGAGCCATGTTCCTTCTGGCGTATGCCGAAAACGGAACACCGATCGTCGGCCTGCCGGGATGCGTCATGTATTCGAAACGGACGATTTTCGATCTTGTCCTGCCGCGCCTCATTGCAGATGATGAGGTGACAGCGGAGGAACTGGCCGGTCTTGGCGAGGGCGGTCTCTGCCTGAACTGCAAGGTCTGCACCTTCCCGAACTGCGGTTTTGGAAAAGGCAGATAAACGATGAAGGATCAGTATGGCAGAACGATAGATTACCTGCGGATTTCCATCACGGACGCGTGCAATTTGAGATGCCGGTACTGTATGCCGGAGAGTGCGGCGGGCTGTGCACTGGAGCAGGCGGAACAGAATCCGCCGCTTACCGTCGAAGAGATGCTGAAGATTGTGCACGCCGCGGCTGGGCTTGGCATCACGCATTACCGGATTACCGGAGGGGAACCGCTGGTAAGAAAAGAGTGCGTGGAGCTGGTGCAGAAAATAAAAGCAGTGCCGGGCACCGCATCCGTTGGGATCACGACGAATGGCGTACGCCTGGCATCGTGTGCGAGGGATCTGAAGGCGGCCGGCTGTGACAGTGTGAATGTGAGCCTGGATACAGTGGATGCGGCAGAGTTTGCGGCGCTTACCGGACGCGATGCGCTGGAGCAGGTAAAGCAGGGCATCTGCGCGGCCAAAGAGGCGGGTCTTTTAGTGAAGCTGAATGCGGTGCATCGAAAAGAACTGCATGCGCAGGAACTGCTTGAATTTGCAGAGCAGGAAAAAGTCCCGGTGCGGTTCATCGAGGTGATGCCGGTGGGCGCCGGAAAATCGTACGTGGGTCCGTCGAATGAGGCGCTGAAAACAGAGCTGGAACAGTGGTATGGGGCATGTACGCCGGACCAGGAAAAAGAAGGAAACGGTCCTGCGGCTTATGTGCGGTACGAAAAGCTGTCGATGCCCGTCGGCTTTATCAGCGCGATCCACGGAAAGTTCTGCGGAAGCTGCAACCGCGTACGGCTGACAAGCCGCGGCTTTTTAAAGCTCTGCCTCTGCTATGAGAACGGCGTGGATCTGCGGGAGGTTCTGCAGAACGGAACGGCGGCGGATCTGCGGGATGTGATGGCACAGGCAATCTTAAAAAAGCCGATGGAACACTGCTTTGAGCGGCCGAAGGATATGACAGAGCACCACCTGATGTCCGGCATCGGCGGATGAAATGACGGCGGTTCGAAAAGAAGAGGAAACAAAAGAAATGGGAAAAATCATAGGAATCTGTATCAGTAAAAAACGGGGAACGGCAAAGCACGAGGTGGAAACGGCGAAGCTGGTGGAAGACTGGGGCATCGAGGGCGATGCACACGCCGGGCACTGGCACCGCCAGGTGAGCCTTTTGTCGTATGAAAAAATAGAAGCCTTCCGTGCAAAGGGGGCGGATATTCCGCTCGGCGCCTTCGGGGAAAACCTGATCGTGGAAGGATATGATTTCCGGAATCTGCCGGTCGGCACGCGGTTTTCCTGCGGGGATGCGCTGCTTGAGATGACGCAGATCGGAAAGGAGTGCCACAGCCACTGCGAGATTTTCAAACGCATGGGTGAATGCATCATGCCGCGGGAGGGCGTTTTCGCGGTGGTGCTGCGCGGCGGCACGATTCAAAAGGGTGACACCATCGAACTGGTGACGGAAAAGTAGACCAGAGATCAGACACAAGGAGAGGAAACATGGACGAACTTTACCGGAAACTGCTTGCACAGCTGGAAGAGGGACAGGACACGGTTCTTGCCTTTATCACCGAAGGGGACGGCTCCATTCCGCGCACGACGGGCGCCTATATGCTGGTCGGCCGGGAAGGACGGGTTTTCGGAACTATTGGCGGCGGAAACCTGGAATATCAGGCGGTTCTGCATGCGCAGGAGCTGGTGCAGGAGAAGAAAAGTGAATACAGAGAATACGATCTCGGAACCGGAGAGGGGAAGGGGCTTGGCATGGTCTGCGGCGGCAGAGTGAAGGTGTGCTTCTATTTTATGAATGGAGCGCACGGCGAAGCAGAAAGTCTGGCGCAGGCGCTTGCGGCGCAGGAGCGGTACCGCAGTTACTGGATTTTTTTTGCGCTGGACGGAACCGGTATCCGCGTGCTGGAAAAAGAAGCGTGGGAAATGCTTCCGGCGGCACAGGAAAAAGCGGGCCACTGCCGGATTCTGGAACTGGACGGGAAAACGTATTACGCCGAGGAATTCTGCTACGACGGAAAGGTTTATCTGTTCGGCGGCGGCCATCTGGCCCAGGAACTCGTTCCGGTGCTGCATCATCTGGATTTCTGCTGTATCGTACTCGATGACCGGGAGGAATATGTGGACAAAGCATTGTTCCCGGATGCCGGGCAGACCATGCTGGTGGATTTTACGAAACTGGACGAGATTCTTTCGATCCGGAAAAATGATTATCTCGTGATTGTGACACGCGGCCACCGGTGCGATGCGGATGCCGAGGCGTTTGCGCTTCGCACCGGCGCGTCGTACATCGGTGTGGTGGGAAGCCGCAGAAAGACAAAGTATGTGCGCGAAAAACTGGAAGCGCAGGGTTTTACCGGAGAACAGCTCGACAGTGTCTATGCCCCGATCGGAATCGAGATCGGAAGCGAGACGCCGGCGGAGATTGCAATCAGCATTGCCGCACAGCTCATTCAGATCCGGTCAGCAAAAACCGGAAAACGAAAAGGTGCACATCCGGCGCTTCATACGTAAATATACAAAATGAGGAGTCAATTATCATGAAAACGAAAACCGTATCCATTCTTCTGATGGCAGCTATGGCACTTTCTCTTGCCGCATGCGGATTTTCCAATTCCACAGATTCTTCCAGTAAGAGCAGCTCCAAGGCAGAGAGCACATCTGCATCCAGCGCTTCTTCGGAAGCAGAGAGCGCATCCAGCGCCAAGAGCACAGCAGACGGCGAAGTATTTGACGATACCACTGTCACCGTATTTGCCGCAAAGAGCCTGAACTCCGTAATGGAGACGCTGATCAGCGAGTACAATAAGACCCAGCCGAATGTCAAACTGGTTGGAAACTATGACAGCTCAGGAACCCTGATGACACAAATCGAAGAGGGTGCATCCTGCGACGTATTCTTCTCCGCAGCAGCAAAACAGATGGATCAGCTTGAGGAAGAGAATCTTCTGGTTGAGGGAACCCGCCACAATATCGTAAACAATCAGGTCTGCGTTGTAACCTATGAGGGAAACAATACAGAAGTTACGGGCCTGGAGGATCTGAACAAGGCATCCAGCATCGCACTGGCAGACGGTTCCGTTCCGGTTGGAAAATACACAAGAGAAGCACTGGTCAATGCAGGCATTCTGGAGAAAGCAGACGACGTATCGGCTATCACAACCCAGCAGGTTTCCGAAGCGCTCGGCGGCGTGGAAATCAATGAGTGTGCAAACGTAGGAGCCGTTACTTCCGCAGTTGCAGAGGGATCCAACGAGGTTGGTACGGTTTATTATTCCGATACCTACGGTCTGGAGGACCGTCTGAAGGTTCTGCAGGTCGTTCCGTACGATCTGACCGGAAATGTCATCTACCCGGCAGCACAGGTTGTCAACAAAGAGGCAGATGAGACCGAGCAGGCAGCAGCGAAAGACTTTGTAGAGTTTCTGACTTCTGATGAGGCAGCCGCCATCTTCCGGAATTATTACTTTGATACAGAGGCAGAATAAAAAGAAGATCCCACAAAAAACAGCAGGGATTTGGAATCACCGTCCGAAAAAGAAAGATTTCGTTTCTACGGACGGTGGTTTTGCATCAGAGAAAATCCGGGCAGGATGCGTGATGCAGGTATGCAGGGCTGCCATGGATAGAAAGGAAATGTTATGCAGGAAATACTGGATTTTTTACAGTCACTGGACTGGAGCCCGCTTGTCATTTCGATCAAGACCGGTATTGTGGCGACGATTCTGTCCTTTTTCTTTGGTATTTTTGCCGCGCGTGCGGTGATGAAGCTGCGTCCCGGCGCGCGTGCCGTAATTGACGGCTTTCTGACACTTCCGATGATTCTGCCGCCGACCGTTGCAGGCTTTTTCCTGCTTCTGATTTTCAGCCTCCGCCGTCCGTTTGGTGCTGCACTGTATGAGAATTTCGGTATCAAGGCAGTACAGACATGGCTTGGCTGTATTCTGGCGGCAACGATTATCGCGTTTCCGCTGATGTACCGCAATACGAGAGCGGCATTTGAGCAGGTGGATACGAACCTGATCTATGCGGCGCGGACGCTTGGTATGTCGGAGTGGAAGATTTTCTGGAAAGTGGTCATCCCATCGGCAGGTCCCGGCGTGCTCTCCGGTACGGTACTGGCATTTGCAAGGGCGCTCGGTGAGTACGGTGCGACGTCGATGCTGGCCGGAAATATTCCGGGAAAGACGGGTACCGTTTCCCAGAAAATCGCAATGGTGATTCAGGACGGGGATTATAAAACGGCGGGTTTTTGGTCTGTTGTCGTACTGCTCGTCGGATTCCTTACGATGACAGCGATGAACCTTCTGGGTAACCGGAGAAAGAAAAATCAGAAACAGTGGTAGAGAGGATAAATCATGGCGCTTGAAGTAGATATTACGAAAAAACTGGACGGCTTTTTTATGCATATGCAGTTCCGGGCGGAGCAGGAGATTTTTGCGATTCTCGGCGCGTCGGGCTGTGGAAAAAGCATGACCTTAAAGTGTATCGCCGGAATCGAAAAGCCGGATGAAGGGCGGATTGTCCTTGACGGCAAGGTGCTGTTTGATTCGGAGAAAAAAATCAATCTGCCGCCGCAGAAGCGGAAAGTCGGTTATATGTTCCAGGATTACGCCCTGTTTCCGCATATGAATGTTGTGCAGAATATTGAGGCAGGCATGGGAAAACGGCCGGACCGGAGCCGGACGGAATCGTTGATCCGCCAGTTTCAGCTGGAAGGGCTGGAGAAAAAGATCCCGGGACAGCTTTCCGGCGGACAGAAACAGCGCGTCGCGATGGCACGGATGCTCGCAGCAGAGCCGGAGCTGATTCTGCTCGACGAGCCGTTTTCAGCGCTCGATACCTATCTGAAATGGCAGTTGGAGCAGGAGATGTACAAACATCTGAAGGAGGCCGGAAAACCGGTCATCTTCGTATCACACAACCGCGATGAGGTGTACCGCCTCTGCGATACGGTCAGCTGTATGAACCGGGGAAAGATGGAAGTCATGGAACCGCTGAAGGAATTTTTCCAGAATCCGAAGACGCGCACAGCGGCAATTTTGTCGGGCTGCAAGAACATTTCGGCGGCCGAGCGGGTGGATGCGCACACGCTGCGGGCCGTGGACTGGGGCGTAACGCTGCACGTAAAGGAGCGGGAAATTGCAGACGATATCCGCGCAGTCGGCATCCGGGCACATTTTCTGGCCACAGTAGAAAGGCCGGGTGAGGAAAATGTATTTCCGGTCAACGAATCCGAAATCTGGGAAGATCCGTTTGAATGGAACATTTCGTTCCGGAAGAATGCCGAATGCAGCTGGCTGCAGTGGAAGATCGCAAAAACAGACTGGAGCCCGGAAATGGGGATTCCAAAGGAGCTGTATCTGAAGGAGGAAGATATTCTGCTGCTGACGGATTCCTGATGCTGGTGTGACAGATTTGGATAAAAAAAGATTGTTTTCGAAATCGTAATCGTGTTTCGAAAACAATCTTTTTTCATCGTTTACAGATTCATTACATGGTGATCCAGCCGAATGCATTTGCCACGGAACTGAACAGAATGATCAGTGCAAACACCGGGCAGAGATACTGGATCATGACAAGAAAGATTTTCTTTCTGCGGAAGCGGCTCTCGCCATGGATGATTTCTTCCTCGATTTTCGCCACACCAATGACTCTCGAAACGAGAAGACAGATGGCAATGGCAGCAATTGGCATCATCACGGAGTTCGTCAGGAAGTCGAAGAAATCCAGGAACTGCATTCCAAGAATGGTGACAGAGGAAAGCGGTCCGTAGCCAAGGCAGGAGAGCGTTCCGAGCGCAATCATGATAACGCCGATCAGAACGGTCGATTTTTTACGACCCCAGCCGAGCTCATCCTCAAAGGTGGAAACGGCGCTTTCTGTCAGTGCGATGGAGCTGGTCAGTGCGGCAAACAGCACCAGAAGGAAAAACAGAATACCGATCACAGTGCCAAAGCCCATATTGGCGAATACCTTCGGGATGGTGATAAACATCAGGGAAGGTCCTGCCTGCAGGGTATCCGGATTTCCGCCGGAGAAGGCAAAGACGGCAGGAATGATCATCAGGCCTGCCATGATCGCAATGGCAGTGTCAAAGATTTCGACGTTGCGTGTGGAATCCTCAATCGAGGTGTCTTTTTTCATGTAGGAGCCAAAGGTGATCAGAATACCCATCGCAATCGAGAGGGAGTAGAACATCTGTCCCATGGCGGCAACAACGGACATCCATGAAAAGTTTTTGAGGTTCGGAACAAGGAAATACTTCACGCCTGCCAGTGCGCCCGGTCTTGTTACGGAATAAACGGCAATGATAACGGAAAGGACGATCAGAATCGGCATCATCACCTTGGAAACGCGTTCAATGCCGTTTCGCACACCGGCGTAGATGATGGCGACCGTAATAAGGCAGAAAACGGCAAAACAGAGCTCTGTGGAAACTCCGTTTGAGATGAAGCCGGAAAAATAGCCGTCCTCTGCGAGCAGGGTACTGTTGCCCTTCACGTATTCGATCAGATATTTGATGACCCATCCTCCGATGACAGAGTAGTATGGAACGATCAGAATCGGGATAATGGCGTTGATCCAGCCCCCGGCGGAAAGCCATTTCGATTTGCCGAACGACTGGAAAGCGCCGACCGGGCTTTTTCGTGTCATGCGTCCGATGGCGGACTCGGCAACGATCATGGAGTAGCCGAAGGTGAGCGCCAGCAGGATATAAATGAGGAGGAAAATTCCTCCGCCGTATTTTGCTGCGAGGTAGGGAAAACGCCAGATATTTCCAAGTCCGACGGAAGCGCCTGCTGCAGCCAGCACGTAACCGATTTTGCCGGAAAACGAGCTGCGGGATTTGTTGTGTTTGTTCATAGAGTTCCTTCCTTTTGTGTGTTACAAAAATTTTGGGTTTATGGTCAGTTCTTGAAGATTTTTTATGCTGACACCATAAAGAAGATTGTAACATTATTGGGAAGGAAAGTCACTACTAAATTTTTTATTTTTTGCTGTCCGGCAGGTATTCCCCGGCCAGTTCCGCCATCAGCTCCGGCACGGTGGTCATGTGATCGAGACGCCATGCATTTTCTCCGCAGAAAAGGAGAGCGTTGTCGGTATCGCCATCGGCAGCGCGGGTCAGGGCAGTGGTAATACAGTAGGGAATGGAGGCTTTGTCGCATTTTTTGAGGCACTGGTAGCAGTGTGAGATTTTTTCCCGTTCCTGTTCGCGTTCCGTCAGAAACGGATTGCGGATTGCGCGGCCCGGCATGCCGACCGGACTGTGCATGATCGTGATATCTTCTTTTTTTGCATTCAGGTATGCCTGTTTGTAGCGGGGATCGGCATCGCATTCTTCCGTGACAACGAAACGGGTAGCCATCTGGACGCCTGCGCAGCCAAGCGACAGATAGTGAAGGATATCCTCATGGGTGTAGACGCCTCCGGCAAAGACGACGGGGATGGTACAGGCATATTTTTCTTCGTAGCCATGTACAATCTGCAGAATTTCCCGGATTTCGTCATCGTAGCCGCGCCGTGCTGTTTCTTCCACGGTTTCGGCGGAGTAGCCGAGATGGCCTCCGGCTGCAGGACCTTCGATGACAACGAGATCAGGAACGCGGTGATAGTGATTGTCCCAAAGCTTCAGAAGAACCTTGGCAGTCCGGGGAGGGGAAACGATAGGGGCGAGCTTGATGGAGCTTCCCTTTATGTATTTTGGCAGATCGGTCGGGAGACCGGCCCCGGAGATGATGAGATCGGCTCCGTTTTCGATGCAGCAGCGGACGTATTCCTCGTAGTGGGTCAGGGCGCACATGATATTGACGCCGATGATGCCGCCGTTTGAAATTTCTTTGGCGCGGCGGATGTGGAAGGCGAGGGCGCGAAGATTGGCGCTTAAGGGATCACGCGCGAATTCCGGATCGCGCCAGCCGGGCTGGGCAGCGGAGATGACGCCGATTCCGCCGGCTTTGGCAACGGCACCGGCGAGGGATGAGAGGCTGATGCCGACGCCCATTCCGCCTTGGATGATGGGGTATTTGGCGGTGAGATTTCCTATTTTTAAATTTGGTAACATATGAATTCTCCTTTTTGATAAATGGACGATCCCGTGCCCGCCGCCGCGCCGGGGATGTTCCTCCAGGATGGCGCGGTTTCGGAGGCCAGGAAACTCTAAGGCTTTGGGATTTTGCTAAGGGCGCTTGAAAAAACGGCGAACTCGCTGCACTCAGACAGTGCCGTTTTTTCAAGCAACGCAAAATTCCATAGCCTAAGAGTTTGCAGGCCTCCTGCAAATGCGCCATCCTGGAGGAACATCCCCGACACGGCGGCGGGCACGGGATCTGGTATTGGTAAAAATGTAATGTAAAAAACCTTACTATGTGGTTTTGAAAACTAGATATATAATACTTTGAATATCAAAGTATGTCAAGAGGGAAAATGAGAAAAAGGTGATTGATAGGGGGTGGGGAGGTGTGGTAGAGTGGGTGGTAGAAAGTAAATTTGAGACAGGAGGATATGGGACATGTTAAGGGATCTGGTGTTGAAGAACAGGAGTTATCGTGGATTTGATGAGTCGGTGCGGATTTCGCGGGAGACGTTGGAAGTGTTTGTGGATTGCGCGCGGCTTTGTCCTTCGAGTGTGAATAAGCAGCCGTTGAAGTATTTTCTGGCGTGGGAGCCGGACGAAGTGGAGAAGGTGCAGGGTCTGACGAAGTGGGCGCGGGCGCTGCCGGATATGGTACTGCCGCATCCGGGAAAACGGCCGACGGGTTTTGTTGTGATCTGCCAGGATAAGAGGATTGATGAGAATCTGAACCGGTATCAGAAGGATGTCGGGATTGTGGCGCAGACGATGCTGCTTGCGGCTGTGGAGCAGGGTCTTGGCGGCTGCATGATCGGGAATTTTCAGGCGGGCGAGGTGATGGAAGTGCTTGGACTGCCAGAGGAGATCCGGCCGCTTTTGATTGTGGCGTTTGGAAAACCGGCGGAGGAGATTCATCTGGTAGATGTGCCGGAGGATGGGAATACGAATTATTACCGGGATGAGAACGATGTGCACTATGTGCCGAAGAGAACGCTGGCGGATGAATTGCTGAACTGAAGATAGAAACTGAAGATAGAGCCGGAAAATTCCGGAAAAATGTCGGATGAACCGTCCTAAAAAGTTAGATCTAAAAAATCTGATTTCTTGGGGCGGTTCAAAGAATCCGGCATTTTTTTACTTTACAGGAAACTTCGTTGAATTTTCCTGTAAAGTAAAAAGCCCTCCGGGCAGGATCGCACTGCGGCGGAGGGGAAAGGAAAGCACAGGCTCTTATTAGTTTCGGTGTAGCCCGAAAAAGGGAAAATGTCCCATACTTTCTGGCAATCCGGGAGATGTCTGGTGGGCAGGAAATGGTGCAAATAAAGATGTTTTTTCCTGCAAAACAGAACCTTTTTTCTCGAAAGGGATCATGATAAAATGAGAAAAAATGGGGGAATTTTCAAAAATAAGGTGGAGGAGGATATTGAAATGAAAATTTATCACGCACAGGTGAATCATCTGGAAAATCCAATGGGGTTCCGAATGGAGAGAACGGTCTTTTCCTGGAAAGTGAAAGACGCGGAAGGAAAAAAACAGAGCTATGCGAGAATCCGTGTAGCATCGGATGCAGCGATGGAGCATCTGCTGTTTGATTCCGGAGAGGATGATAAGGCGAGCAGTCTTTTCTATCCGGTGAAGCTGGATCTGGAGCCGAGAACGCGGTATTACTGGAACGTGGAAGCGGGCAGTGATGCCGGGGAGACGGCGGTGAGTGAAGTACAGTTTTTTGAGACCGGAAAACGGAATGAAGCATGGACAGGAAAATGGATTTCCTGTGACAGTAAGGAGAACCGTCATCCATATTTTGAAAAAGAAATTGTTCCGGCAAAAGAGGTAGCGAAGGCCAGGCTGTATGTCTGCGGACTTGGACTGTATGAGGTGTATGTGGATGAGAAGCGTGTCGGGGATGAGTACCTGACGCCGTACAGCAATGATTACAATGAATGGGTACAGTATCAGACGTATGATGTGACAGAGGAGGTTTCAAAACAGGGAATGCTCCGTGTGCTGCTTGGAAACGGCTGGTACAAGGCGCGGTTTGGATTCAGTGCGTTTGAGGACAAGGGATTTTACGGCAATGAGTGGAAGCTGATTGCGGAGCTGCATCTGACGTATGCGGACGGTTCGGAAGAGGTGATTGGCACGGATGAATCGTGGCAGGTGCGGCGCAGTAAAATTGCATTCTCGAATCTTTACGACGGTGAGCACCGGGACGACACGCTGTCGGAACTGCCATTGGAGA
The DNA here is from genome assembly GCF_003481425.1 of Blautia sp. OM06-15AC. NCBI lineage: Bacteria > Bacillati > Bacillota > Clostridia > Lachnospirales > Lachnospiraceae > Blautia > Blautia sp. OM06-15AC. Next base: position 53,889 of record NZ_QULD01000008.1, read on the forward strand.
AGGCGGTTTTTTGTGAGGCACCAAAAGGAGAACTGACGGAACGCATGAGCCTTCCGGTGACGATTCATGAGACGTTTGAACCTAAAGAACTGCTTCATACTCCGGCCGGCGAGCTGGTCTTCGATATGGGGCAGGAGTTTACGGGAATTTTCAAGCTGCATGTCAACGTGCCGGCAGGAACCAAAATTCATGTTCAGACAGGTGAGATTTTGCAGCGCGGCAATTTCTACAATGACAATCTGCGGAGTGCAAAATCCGAATACATCTATATTTCCGATGGAACCGAAATGGATCTTGTGCCGCATTTTACGTTCTACGGCTACCGTTACGTGAAGATCGAAGGCATTCCGGATCTGAAAAAAGAGGATTTCACGGGTCTTTCTTATTACAGCAACATCACAGCGACAGGCTGGATGAAAACAGGAAGTGATTTGGTCAATCAGCTCATCAGCAATGTGCGCTGGGGCTTAAAGTGCAATTTTGTAGATGTTCCAACCGACTGCCCGCAGCGTGACGAGCGTATGGGATGGACGGGAGATGCGCAGGTATTCTCGCCGACGGCGATGTATCTCGAAGATACGTATGCATTCTATGCAAAATACCTGTACGACATGGCAAAAGAGCAGAGCGTGCTCGGTGGAAAGGTGCCGCACGTGGTGCCGTCGTGCGGCGTCGAGGATGCAGCGTGTGTCTGGGGCGATGCGGCGTGCATCATTCCGTGGAATCTGTATCTGTTTTACGGGGACAAGAGCATTCTGGAAGATCAGTTTGTGAGCATGAAATCGTGGGTGGACTACATCACGAAAGTGGATGGGGACAACCATGGCTGGAGATATGTATTCCACTTTGGCGACTGGCTGGCACTGGACAATCCGGTACAGGGCGCGGAGCAGGTCATGGGTGCAACGGACGAGGAGTTTATTGCAAACCTGTATTATGCGATCAGCGCAGGAATCGTGGGAAAAGCGGCCGGTGTGCTGGGATACCGCGAGGAGCAGGAGAAGTATCAGAAGCTGTCCGAGGAGCAGTTTGCTGTGGTACAGGAAGAATATTACAGCGCAACAGGCCGCTGCTGCATCAAAACACAGACGGCGCTGCTGCTGACGCTGAAATACCATCTGTCAAAGAACGAAGAGCTGACAAAACGGCAGCTTCTGAAGCTGTTTGAGCAGAGTAACCACAAACTGAAGACGGGATTTGTCGGAACACCATTGCTGAACAATGTGCTCACCGACAACGGCATGAATGATCTTGCCTACGAACTGCTGCTGAACGAGGAATTTCCGGGTTGGCTTTATGAGGTTAAGCTTGGTGCAACTACCGTCTGGGAACGCTGGAATTCCCTTCTTGCGGACGGTACGATTTCCGGCATCAGTATGAACAGTATGAACCATTATGCTTACGGCTCCATCCAGGAATGGATGTTCCGTCACGTTGCCGGCATCAACACGATGGAATCCCATCCGGGTGTCAGGACCGTACAGTTTGCACCGACGCTGAACTGGGATTTGAGGTATGCAGAGGCAAAATATGATTCTGCATCGGGAATGTACAGCATTCGCTGGGAGCTTTCCGACAAAGAGCACGTGACCATCACCATGGATGTTCCGTTCGACTGTACCGCAGAGGCCGTACTTCCAATGGTTGCCAAAAGTGAAAAAGAAGCGGTTGCAGAAGTGCTCGGATCAGAAGAAAACGGTAGATACCTGCTGGAGCCGGGACACTATGAGGTAAGCTATCAGCTTTCCGGTTGGAAAGAAAAAACGGCAGTATGTGTGGAATAAAACCGCAGTTTTTTTCAAAAAATAAGAAGCGAGGTGAACGCTGCGATTCTGCAATGGGACAAAATGAGAAAACTGTTCCGATTGTTATGAAAAGAATGTAAATAAAAACAAATAATTAGAAAGAGGCACAAAATCGTTTGTTTTATAAAGGAAGTTATGGTACAATCTGACTAAGCGGTTACAAAAATGGAAGTGTGTTTTGAAAAAAATGAAACAAGACACAGATCCGAGGGTCTGACAAAAAGAGACGGCAGAAAGGGACAGGATATGAAGAAGTGGACGGGGATGATTACCAATCTCACAATGTTGACACAATTCGGACTGTCCCTTGTGACGCCTCTTTTTCTTTGTCTGGCACTCTGCTGGTGGCTTTGCGACCGCTTTTCGGTTGGAACATGGATTTATCTTCTCGGCTTTTTCTTTGGGATCGGAGGCGGTGCCGTGACAGCCTGGAAATTCGGGCAGAGCGTTCTGCGGCATCAGAAACGCATCGAGACGGAGCCGGACGGAAAAAAGAAGAAAAAGCGGGTGTCTTTCAACCGACATATTTAGAACGTGTCTGAAAAAGTTTTCACAGTTGACGAAGATCAAGTGGCAGAGAAAAGATTTCAGACTGATTTTAAGGGGAAAATCCCTTAGAAAGGAAACAAGGCGATATGAGCAATTTCGGAGACAAGGTCCAGCCGGCCGTAAAAAAGGAGACGAAAAATGTTGCCATCTATACTGTTGTCGGCGTGGTTGTGATGTGGGTCGGGTTTCTGATCCTGCACCTGATCTGGCCGGAAAAAATCCCATTTGACTATCGGGTGATCCTCGGGGGAATCGGAGGCGGTGCCGTTGCGGTGCTGAACTTTTTCCTGATGGGCATGGCAGTACAAAAAGCAGTGTCCGAGACAGACGAGGCGGGAGCAAAACGGCGGATGCAGGCAAGCTATTCGCAGAGAAACCTGATGCAGATGCTCTGGGCAGTTCTGGCGATTGTGCTTCCATGCTTCCAGTTTGCTGCAGGAATCCTGCCGCTTTTAATTCCGGGAACGGCCATCAAGCTGAAGGGCATAAAAAACAGCATAAAGCGCTGAACCTGATCTTTGGCGAAAGCCGCAAAGACGGGACGGCGTTTTGAAACCGAAACAGCGAAGCAGCGATTCGGTTATGAGCAAGCAGCGAAGCGGATTGTGAAGATCCGCTTTGACAAAAGGTTCAAATTTTTTATTTTATCTCATACAGAGGAGGTGAGAAAAGAGAATGGAGGTTGATATCTCCGGTGCAAAAGTCTTTTTTACGATCCCGATCGATTTTCCGCTGTTCGGGAAAATTCAGATCAGCGAAACGCTGGTGGTAAGCTGGATTGTAATGGCACTCATTACCGGACTTTGCATCTGGCTCACAAGAGATTTGAAGATACGGAACATCTCCAAACGCCAGGCGGTGGCAGAAATGATTGTGGAGACCGCAAATAAATTCGTCATCGGCAACATGGGAGAAAAATTCCGGTATCTGATTCCTTTTGTGTCGGCGCTTTTCGCGACCAGCGTTGTCTCGAACCTGATCAGCCTGATCGGACTTCGAAGTCCGACAGCAGATCTTTCCACCGAGGCGGCCTGGGCTGTTGTGGTTTTCATCATGATCACCACACAGAAGATCAAAACCAACGGTTTTGGCGGATATCTGAAGGGCTTCACGACTCCGATTGCGGTTATGACACCGTTTAACGTTTTGTCGGAGCTCGCAACGCCGATCAGTATGGCGTGCCGTCACTTTGGAAACATTCTTTCCGGCGTTGTCATCAATGCCCTGATCTACGGATCGCTGGCACTGGCAAGCGGAAAGCTGCTGGGACTGCTTCCCGGCGTGCTCGGAAGAACCCTTTCACAGATCCCGATTCTGGACGTCGGTGTCCCGGCTGTTCTGTCGGTCTATTTTGACTGGTTCTCCGGCGTGATGCAGGCCTTTATTTTCTGTATGCTGACTGTCATGTACATTGCGAATGCAGCAGAAGAAGGCTAAAGAGATTAAAAAATGAGGTTTACAAAAAGAAAATACAGGAGGAAAACAAGATGGATTTTCAGATTTTAGCAAAAGGTATCGCTCTCGCAGGATGCGCAATCGGCGCAGGATGCTCCCTGATCGCAGGTATCGGACCTGGTATCGGTGAAGGTAACGCCGTAGCAAAGGCACTTGAGGCAATCGGACGTCAGCCGGAATGCAAAGGTGATGTAACAAGTACGATGCTTCTTGGCTGTGCGATCGCAGAGACCACAGGTATTTACGGTTTCGTAACCGGCCTGCTTCTGATCTTCGTAGCACCGGGAATGTTCATGAACTTCCTGAAATAGTTGCAAGGAGTAAATGATTGCTAGGAGGAAAGAAACTATGCAGGTTCAGGAACTGGTAGGAATTGTCCCCTGGACTTTTATCGCACAGATCTGCAACCTCTTCATCCAGATGTATCTGATCAAACGGTTCCTTTTCAAACCGATCAATGAGATGCTGGAAAAACGGCGTGCGGCAGCCGATGCGGAGATCACAGACGCAGAGGCGGCAAAAAAAGAAGCCAACGCCATCAAAGAGGAATATGAGCAGAATATGCAGGAGGCCAAGGCAAAGGCCAACGAGATTCTCGAAAGCGCCAGAAAGACAGCGACGCTGCAGAGCGAGAAAATCGTAAAAGAGGCTTCCGAACAGGCAGCTGCCCTGAAAAACAAGGCAGAAAAAGAGATTGCCCAGGAGAAAAAGAAAGCGGTCAATGAAGTCAAAGGCGAGATCGGCGGCATTGCCATGGATATTGCCGGAAAGGTCATTGAACGTGAGATTAATGAAAAAGACCATGAGAAGCTGATAGATGAATTTATATCGAATGTAGGTGAAGCATCATGACAGAAACTGCCAGAGTATACGGTGGAAGCCTGTATGAGCTGGCCGCAGAGGAGCATCTCGAGGAGGAAATCCTTTCCGAGATGAAGGAGATCCGAGCTCTGTTCCGGGAAAATCCGGAGTATCCGCGCCTTTTATCGGAGCCTTCGATTCCGCGAAAAGAGCGGATCGGGCTGATCGACGCGGCATTTGGCAGCCAGGCGGAACCGTATTTGGTCAATTTTATCAAACTGCTGTGTGAAAAAAATCTTCTCCGGGAATTCGGCGGATGCCAGGAAGCGTTTCAGCGCAGATACTTTGCGGCGCACAACATTGCCGAGGCAGTTGTGACGAGCGCAGCATCCCTGTCGAAGGAACAGGAAGAGCTTCTGAAGAAAAAACTGGAAACAATGAGTGGAAAAACGGTCGTGATGGAACTGAAAACCGATCCGTCCGTTCTGGCGGGTGTCCGCGTAGAACTCGACGGAAAGCTGTTTGACGGAACCGTAAAGGGACGTTTGTCCGAGCTTTCCAGAAGAATCAGCGATACAGTGGTGTAGGAGGAAAACATGCAACTGAAACCAGAAGAAATATCCAAGGTCATCCGCAGCCAGATCAAATATTATGAAAATGCGATCCGGCAGGATGAGACAGGCACCGTTCTGATGGTCGGAGACGGAATCGCGAGAGCCAGCGGTCTTTCGAACTGCATGGCGGGCGAGCTGCTGGAGTTCGAGGATGGAAGCTATGGAATGGCACAGAACCTCGAGGAAAACAGCGTATCTGTCGTTTTATTCGGTTCCGGCGAGAACATCAGCGAGGGACAGCTTGTAAAAAGAACGGGAAAAGTTGTTTCGGTTCCGGTCGGAGAAGGCATGATCGGACGCGTTGTCAACGCGCTCGGCCAGCCAATCGACGGCGCAGGCCCGATTACGGCAGCAGAGTACCGTCCGATTGAAAGCCCGGCACCGGGCATCTGTGAGAGAAAAGGTGTTAATCAGCCGCTGCAGACCGGTATTAAAGCGATCGATTCCATGGTTCCGATCGGAAGAGGTCAGCGAGAGCTGATCATCGGAGACCGTCAGACCGGAAAGACAACGATTGCAACCGATACCATTCTGAACCAGAAAGGCAAGGATGTGATCTGTATTTACGTTGCCATCGGACAGAAACGTTCGACAGTAGCGTCCTTAGTAGAAAATCTTGAGAAGAACGGCGCAATGGCGTACACCATCGTCGTGGCAGCGACGGCATCCGAAGCGAGCCCGCTGCAGTATATCGTACCGTATTCCGGCTGTGCCATGGGCGAGTACTTTATGTATCAGGGAAAAGATGTGCTGATCATTTATGATGACTTAAGTAAGCACGCGGTTGCATACCGTGCACTTTCCCTGCTGATCCGCCGTCCGCCGGGACGTGAGGCTTATCCGGGAGATGTTTTCTATCTCCATTCCAGACTTCTGGAGCGTGCCGCAAAGCTGGACGATGAACACGGCGGCGGATCCATGACGGCCCTGCCGATCATTGAGACCCAGGCAGGCGATATTTCCGCCTATATTCCGACGAACGTCATCTCCATCACAGACGGACAGATTTTCCTTGAGACAGAGCTGTTCCACTCGGGCGTTATGCCGGCGGTAAACCCTGGCGTATCCGTATCCCGTGTCGGTGGAAATGCGCAGATTAAGGCGATGAAGAAGGTAGCCGGAACTCTGAAACTGATCTATTCCCAGTACCGCGAGCTGGCAAGTTTTGCACAGTTCGGATCCGATCTGGATGCCGATACAAAGGCGCGTCTGGAGCAGGGTGTGCGTATCGTGGAAGTATTAAAACAGAACCAGAATGCACCGGTTCCGGTAGAAAAACAGGTGGCCATTCTTTATGCGGTAACGAAAGGAATTCTGTCAAAGGTTGCAGCTGAGGATGTCCGCGCCTATGAGGACGGACTGTATACCTGGCTTGATACCGATGCCGAGGGTGCTGCCGTGATGCAGGAGATTTCCGCAACCGGAAAACTCGAGGCAGATACCGAAGAGAAGCTGAAAAGTGCGCTCGAATCGTACACCGAAAACTTTATCAATACAAGACCTGCAAAATAAGGAAAGAAGGAGGAGCCTATGGCTGCAAACATGAAAGCCGTAAAGCTGCGGATCAAAAGTGTCGAAAGCACGATGCAGATTACCAAGGCGATGGAACTTGTAGCGTCCTCCAAGCTGCGAAAAGCGAAGGAGCGGGCTGATACCTGCCGTCCGTATTTTCAGGAGCTGTACCGCACTTTGCAGGATATTGCAAAAGGAAACACGGAATTTTATTCCATTTATGCAAAAGAGGCAAAAAACGAGAAATGCTGCTACGTGCTGGTTGCCGGAGACCGCGGCCTTGCGGGCGGATACAACGCGAATCTGTTCCGATGCTTTGAGGCAGATGCCAAAGGAAAAGAGATCTGTGTGGTTCCGGTCGGCAAAAAGGCAGTGGAGTATGCGAAATCCCGGAAGCTGGACATTCTGACGGACAGCTTTGCCGAGATCGCAAATCTTTCCGTGGCAGACAGCTTTGAGATCGCGCGCGCACTGTGCCGTGAGTTCCGGAAAGGGACCTTCGGACATGTGGAGCTTTGCTATACGAAATTCGTGTCGATGCTGTCGCAGATGCCGGTTTCCGTGCCGATCCTGCCTCTGATTGACATTGCAAAAGAGGACGGAGAGGATCCGGAAGCGAAAAAAATCCGGAATCTGATCCTGTATGAGCCAAACGGTGTCGAGGTATTCGAAGCGATTGTGCCGGAATACTTAGGCGGCCTGATCTACGGCGGTATCTGTGAGAGTGTGGCAAGTGAGCTTGCGGCACGCCGTACCGCAATGGAGGCGGCAACGGGAAATGCAGAGGAGATGATTGAACAGCTCAATCTGTATTACAACCGTGCCCGTCAGGCAAGCATTACGCAGGAGATCACGGAGATCGTCGGCGGTGCGGAAGGCGTGTAAGAGTGGAAACAAGAAAAGTGAGGAGAAGTCGTTAAATGAGTGAAAAACACATTGGCGAGGTTGTGCAGGTAACGGGTCCTGTTCTGGACATCCGTTTTCCGGAAGGAGAGCTGCCGGCACTTCTGAATGCCATCGAGATAGACAACCACGGCGAGAAGCTGGTTGTGGAAGTGGCGCAGCAGACAGGCGACAACATGGTTCGCTGCATTGCCATGAAGTCCACAGATGGACTTGTCCGCGGAACGAAAGCAGTCGACACGGGCGGCCCGATCGCCGTTCCGGTCGGAGAGGAGTGCTTAGGCCGCGTGTTCAACCTGCTCGGTGAGACCGTAGACAATAAGCCGGCACCGGAAACAGTAGAAAAATGGCCGATCCACCGCGATCCGCCGTCCTATGAGGAACAGGTTCCGGCAACGGAAATCCTCGAAACCGGAATCAAGGTCGTTGACCTGATCTGCCCGTATGCCAAGGGCGGAAAAATCGGTCTGTTCGGCGGTGCCGGCGTTGGAAAAACAGTCCTTATCATGGAGCTGATCCACAACGTGGCAACGGCGCACGGCGGACTTTCCGTTTTCACCGGTGTCGGAGAGCGTACCCGTGAAGGAAATGACCTTTACAACGAGATGAAAGAGAGCGGTGTTATCGATAAAACAGCACTGGTCTATGGACAGATGAACGAGCCGCCGGGAGCGCGTATGCGTGTCGGACTTTCCGGCCTTACCATGGCAGAATACTTCCGTGATGTGAAAAATCAGGATGTGCTGCTGTTCATTGATAATATTTTCCGATTTACGCAGGCAGGTTCCGAGGTTTCGGCTCTGCTTGGCCGTATGCCGTCCGCAGTAGGATACCAGCCGACGCTGGCAACCGAGATGGGCGCACTGCAGGAGCGTATTACGTCCACGAGAAAGGGTTCCATCACATCGGTACAGGCTGTTTATGTGCCGGCCGATGACCTGACCGACCCGGCTCCGGCAACGACATTTACCCATCTGGATGCCACGACGGTACTTTCCCGTGAAATTTCCAGCCAGGGTATTTATCCGGCCGTTGATCCGCTTGATTCTACCAGTCGTATTCTGACACCGGAAATCGTAGGTCATGAGCATTATGAGGTAGCGCGTGCCGTACAGCAGGTGCTGCAGAGATACAAAGAGCTGCAGGATATCATCGCCATCATGGGTATGGACGAGCTGTCCGAGGAGGATAAGCTGACGGTCAGCCGTGCCCGTAAGGTACAGCGTTTCCTGTCCCAGAGCTTCTCGGTAGCGGAGCAGTTTACCGGTATGGAAGGAAAATACGTGCCGTTAAAAGAAACCCTGCGCGGATTCCGCATGATCCTCGATGGCGAGTGCGACGATCTTCCGGAGAGCTGCTTCCTGTTTGCAGGTACCATCGACGAGGTATTTGAAAAAGCAAAAGCACTGAATCAGTAAAGGAGGAATGACGTATGAGTACATTTCCTTTACGTGTCGGCACGCCGGACGGACTTCTCTATGAGGGTGACGTAGCGCGCGTTGTCTGCAGAACCATCAGCGGCGACCTGGCAATTCTGCCTGGGCACTGCAATTACTGCACTGCACTCGGTATGGGCGAGGCGCATATTGTGCTGGAGGACGGAACGAGAAGAAATGCCGCCTGCATCGGCGGAATGCTTTCCATGATGAACGGGGTCTGCCGTGTCCTGGCAACGACCTGGGAGTGGGAAGAGGATATTGATGCAGAGCGCGCCGAGGCTGCCAAACACAGGGCCGAGCAGGCGCTGGCAAACGGCGGTCTGACGGACAAAGAATACCGTATTGCCGAAGCCAAGCTGCAGCGTGCGCTGGTGCGGTTGAGTGTAAAAGAATAAAAAAACAAAAAAAGCCTTCGACGAATCTGGGAAAATCCGATCGTCGAAGACTTTTTTTATTTTAAGGGTGCTTTTTAAAGAGCAAAAATTCCGCAGATTAAGAATCCTGCTACGGCGAGAGCAGCACTGATCAGGACGTAAGGAAACTGCGACACGGCATGTGACATATTGTCAATCTCGCAGGTCGCGGAGGAAAGAACCGTTGCGTCGGAATAGAAGCATGCATGGCTTCCGAAAACACCGCCGGATACGACAGCGCCAAGCGCCAGAAGTACATTAGCATCAAGGGCGATGGCAAGCGGAACAACGATGGAAACGGCTACGGCCTCAATTCCCCAGAAAGAGCTGGTGACAAAGGTCAGAACTGCAATGACAACAAAAATAATAGCTGCCAGTGTTTTGGCATTCATATACGGAACACACAGGTTGATGACGTATTCCGAGAGTCCCATTTCGCCGCAGGCAGTCTTGATCATAAAGGATGCAAGAAGAATGGCGAGAACCGGAAGAATATCTGCAAAGCCGGCAAAAAACAGTTCCACGTACCGCGTAAAGGTCATTTTCTTCCGCGGAAGATAAAGAATCATACAGGAAGCAAGAGCAAGAATAATCGCCTGCATCATATCCTGTGTGGCTACTGTCACACCGATCAGAATGCCAATAGGGATCAGAAAATCCAGTATATTTCCGGTATTGGTATTTTCGGGCGGGTAATCAACGCTCATTCCGGCCATGGCAAGGTCGACGGAAGGGGCATTGTGCATTTTGGGATGCTCCGGTGTCTGCTCTTTCTTTTCCAGATCGGTATAGGCATCTTTCATTTTTCCGAGCTTTGGCATCAGTTTGCAGGCAAACAGAATGACAACCAGAAGTGCAGCCATGGGATAAAACATATAAGGAAGCACTTTTAAGTAAACACTCATACCGGTGGAAAAGCCCATATTGAGAATGCCCGGTTCCTGAATAAAAACACCGGAATAAAAAACTACCCAGGTGGAAAAGGGAATCAGTGCACAGACAGGTGCACCGGTTGAGTCAATGATATAGGCAAGGGCCTGGCGTGGGACTTTTCGTTTATCACAGACATCCTTCATACAGGTTCCAACGGTCATGATGTTGAGATAATCATCGACAAAAATAATGATTCCGAGAAATACCGACATCATCATGGTGATCCGTTCATTTTTACAGAAACGGCTTAACAGGTTGGAAAAACCAAGTGTTCCTTTTGCCTCGCGGAGCAGGAAAATGAAGCCTCCGAACAGTCCGCAGAGAAGAAGAATATACTGGTTATCTGCGTTGCTGATTTCTGAAAGCAGCAGATCACACCAGGGTTCGATAAAAGCCGCTTTATACATGATGAGATAGGCAACCAGGGTTCCAAAAATCAGAGCTTCGAAGGATTTTTTTGTTTTTAATGCAAAAATCAGCATCGCTGCAGGCGGCAGCAGACATAAAACTCCATATTGCATAGCGGTTCTCCTTTGTAGTTAGAATATGTGATGCAGCGTACCGCTGTAGGAAGCGACGGGGCTTTACTGTTTCGTCATGATACGGTAGGTTTCCGGCCGCCGGTCACGGAAAAGGCCCCAGGAAAAACGTTCTTCACGCAGGCCATCCAGATCGAAGGAAGCATACAGGATTTCCTCGGTATCTCTTCCGGCAGATGCCACGAGTTCACCGGTTGCATCGGCAATAAAGGAAGAACCGTAGAAAGTAAGAGAAGAGGACTGGCCGCCATTTTCTTCACAGGGCATTACGGTTTCAGTACCAATCCGGTTTGCAGCAGCAACCGGAACAAGATTTGCGGCCGCATGTCCCTGCATGACGCGTCGCCAGTGCCCGCTGCTGTCTACATTCAGGATCGGCTCACTTCCGATAGCGGTAGGATAGAGCAGGATTTCAGCACCCTGAACGGCCATGCATCGTGCTGTTTCCGGAAACCACTGATCCCAGCAGATGCCGACGCCGACGGTTCCAAAACGTGTTTCAAAGACTTTGAATCCCGTATCTCCCGGAGTGAAATAGAATTTTTCCTGATAAAAATGATCGTCCGGGATATGGGTCTTGCGGTAAACGCCAAGAATGGATCCGTCTGCATCAATCATGGCAATGGAATTAAACAGGCGCTGAACATCCCTTTCATAAAAGCTGACCGGAATCACGACCCCAAGTTCTCCGGCAACGGCCTGAAAACGCCGGACAGCGGGATTTTCTGTCAAAGGCAGGGCATAATCATAATAATCGTATCGCTTTTCCTGACAAAAATACGGTCTTTCAAATAATTCAGGAAGAAGGATGAGATTGGCGCCGTTGGAAGCGGCTTCACGGACCATGGTCTCTGCTTTGTCTATATTTTCCTGTACCTGGCTGCAGCATGAAAACTGCAGTGCGGCAATTTTTATATTTCTCATAATCTGTTTCCTCTTTTCTTTGCCGGAATCTGCTGGGTAATACAGTGAATATTGCCTCCGCCGGTCAGAATGACGCGTGCATCGATCGGAAAGATTCGTCGATCGGGGAAGCATTCTCCGAGAATTTCTGCAGCCACGGTATCGTTTTCATCGCCGAACCGGGGAAGAAGGACACAGTGATTGGCAAGGTAAAAATTGATATAACTGGCGGCAAGACGTTTGCCGGCTTCCCGCTGGTCTTCGCCAGCTTCAAAATCATAGCCGAGAAGATCTTCTTCTGTAATACAGATGGGATGCTTTGGAATGGGCAGCTTGTGAATCACAAAGCTTCGGCCCTTCGCGTCAACGGTATGGGAGAGAAGATCAAAAGCGGCCCTGCTTCTGGCATACTGAGGATCGTTTTCGTCATCTGTCCAGGCAAGAAGAACTTCTCCGGGCTTTACAAAGCAGCACATATTATCAATATGGCCGTTGGTTTCATCGTTGTAAATACCAAAAGGCAGCCAGATGATTTTTTCAACCGAAAGATACTGACGCAGCTTTTCTTCAATTTCCGCTCTTGTAAGAGAAGGATTGCGTCCCGGACTCAGCAGACATTCTTCGGTAGTAAGCAGGGTTCCTTCCCCGTCAACATGGATGGAACCGCCTTCCAGAACAAAGGGGCGGGCATTATAGAAGGAATCTCCGAGAAAATTGCAGATTCGTTCCGGAACCTCACGGTCATGTTCAAAGTGGGAGTACAGACCGTCATACTGACCACCCCAGGCGTTGAATTCCCATTGAATGCCTCTTCGCCCGCCCTGATTGTTGACCACAAACGTAGCGCCGGTATCCCTCGCCCAGGCATCCTCTGTCGGGGCTTCGATCAGATGGATCCGCTCGGAGGAAAGCAGTTCCTGTGCCGATGCTTTATCCTGTGGCCGGACGAAGAGATAGACCTGCTCATAAGCGGCAATTGTTTCTGCAATTTCTGCAAATGCCGTTCTGGCCGCTTTTGCCCCGTAATTCCAGGAACCGGGGCGCCACGGCCAGATCATCAGCGTGCCTTCATGGGGCTCAAATTCGCCCGGCATGTAAAAGCCATCGGCTTTTGGGGTTCTAAGACAATCGGTTTTTGAAATCTTCATATCCAAACTCCTTTATCATTCGGCAGTTTCCAGCTTTGTCCATCACCGCGATGGAAGGGAGTGGGATTCCGTTAAAGGTATTGGTTTTTACCATCGAATAAATCGCCATATCTTCAAAATACAGTCTGTCACCGATCCGGATTTGGGAATCGAAGGAATATTCGCCGATTACGTCGCCCGCCAGGCAGGTATTGCAGGAAAGGCGGTAGGTATAAGGCTTTTCTCCGGGCAGTCCGCTGCCTTTGAGCGGAGGGCGGTACGGCATCTCAAGCACATCCGGCATATGGCAGGCGGCGGAAGTGTCAAGAATTAAAATTTTTCCGTTATTTTCGACAATATCGAGAACTTCTGTGACATTGTAGCCTGCGTTTAAGGCAAATGCTTCCCCGGGCTCCAGGTAAATCTGAAGACCATACGTTTCTTTCATATGGTTGATACAGGAAATCAGGCGTTCGATATCGTAATCCTCACGGGTGATATGATGTCCGCCTCCCATGTTAAGCCAGTTCATTTTAAAAAGCCACTTGCCGAATTTTTCTTCCACGGCGCGCAGCGTGGTTTCCAGATCATCCGAATTCTGTTCACAGAGGGTATGAAAATGAAGACCGTCCACAAGATCAGCCAGTTCGTCTGTAAAATCGCAGGCGCGGATGCCCATGCGGGAGCCGGGCGCACAGGGATCATAAATCGCATGGCCTTCCTGCGTGGAGCATTCCGGGTTGATGCGAAGTCCGGCTTTTGCGGTTCCGGAAGCCTTAAGTACAGGGAGGTACGTTCGGAGCTGCTTTTCTGAATTGAAAATAATGTGATCGCAGATCTGTGCGAGCTCTTCCATATCCTGCGGGCGGTAGGCCGGAGAATACACATGATTCTCCAGCCCCATTTCTTCCTTTCCAAGCCGCGCCTCATAGAGTCCGCTGGCAGTTGTTCCGCTGATATATTTTCCAATCAGCGGATATTCCGAAAAGCAGGAAAAGCATTTCTGAGCCAGCAGAATTTTTGCACCGGTGCGTTCTTCTACCTGGTGCAGGATCTTTAAGTTTTCTTCCAGTTTGCCTTCATCAATGACAAAACAGGGAGTTGGCAGTTCGTTTATCTTATACATAGGCTTAATCTACTAAAACAGGATTTTCTACGACCTTCCACGGAAGACCCCACTTGTTGAGTGCTTCCATGTACGGATCCGGATCGAATTCATCTGTGGTGTAGACACCCGGCTTGTTCCAGAGGCCGTTCACGACCATCATGGTTCCGATCATAGCCGGAACGCCGGTGGTGTAGGAGATTGCCTGAGACTCTACTTCCCGGTAGCATTCCTGGTGGTCACAGACGTTGTAAATGTAAATGCTTCTTTCTTTTCCATCCTTGATACCGGTAAAAATACAGCCGATATTGGTTTTACCCACGGTGCGCGGGCCAAGAGTGGAAGGATCCGGGAGAAGCTCTTTTAAAAACTGGATCGGTACAATCTGCTGCCCGTTGAAGGTAATCGGAGTGGTAGAGAGAAGTCCTACATTCTCCAGACATTTCATATGAGTCAGATAGCTCTGGCCGAAGGTCATGAAAAAGCGGATTCTTTTTACGCCCGGGATGTTTTTGGCAAGAGCCTCAATTTCTTCATGATGAAGAAGATACATATCCTTCTCGCCTACCTCATCGAAGTTATATTCCCGTTTGATCGACATTGGCGGAATTTCCACCCAGTGGCCGTTTTCCCAGTAAGAACCGGGAGCGGATACCTCGCGGAGGTTGATTTCCGGATTGAAGTTGGTTGCAAACGGATATCCATGATCGCCGCCGTTGCAGTCCAGAATATCAATCGTGTGAATTTCATCGAAATAGTGTTTCTGTGCATAGGCTGCAAAAACGCTGGTGACACCAGGGTCAAAGCCGGTTCCGAGAAGACCGGTGATGCCGGCTTCCTTGAAACGGTCCATATAAGCCCACTGCCAGGAGTAATCAAAGTAAGCAGAAAAGCCAAGCTCTTCGCATCTCTTTTCGTAGATCGCACGCCATGCCGGATCATCCGTGTTTTCTGCTTCGTAGTTTGCAGTATCAATGTAAGGAACCTTACATGCAAGGCAGGCATCCATAATGGTAAGATCCTGATAAGGAAGAGCCAGATTTAATACGGCATCCGGCTGATACTGTTTGATTAAGGCGATTAATTCTTCTGTGCAGTCGGCATCCACCTTTGCTGTTGTGATAATGGTTTTTGTGGTCGGAGCCAGCTTTTCTTTTAAAGCATCGCACTTGGAAAGGGTGCGGCTTGCAATCATAATTTCAGAAAATACTTCACTGTTCTGGCAGCATTTGTGAATGGCTACGGATGCAACACCGCCGCATCCGATGATCATAACTTTTGACATTGTTTGGTTCTCCTTTTTCAGAAAATGGTGTTGGGTTCATCTTTGGCTATAAGCACGAAAAAAAGACAGATGACGTGCATCATCTGTCTAAAAATCGAAATTTATACATGATCGTATTGTGCAAACTTCAGGGGATGGACAAAAATCCAAGCTTCTCCCTGTTTTCCTATGCAGAAATATATAGTCACGTACTCTTATTGACCGTTTCATAAGATGATGTGCTCGTCGTAGAGCATCGATTATAAAGTAATCAACTCATAAAATTTGCGCTTTTAACGCAATCAATAATGTGGCTCTTAACCACGCTCGGCAACTACCCCTGCCTGTCCGTCGGTTTTTTACCAGGGGCATATATTTTGCATAAGAACAGAATTGTTCGCTTGCAGTTCCAAATTATAAAGTGAAATGACATGGATGTCAAGAAAAATTTGTGAAACTATTCAGAGCTATGCGAAATGGAAGATTAAAAATCACAGGGTGATCCAGTAACGCTCCAGTGTTTTGTTTTCATCGGCACGATAAGCGGTGCCGTCGAACCGGCCGCCATTTTTCAGGATCGTTCTGCGGCTTCCCTCGTTGGTATCTAGGCAGCAGACCAGAATTTCGGAAAGGCCGAGGCTTTTGCAGTACGGCTGCACATTTTTCAGCATCCAGGAGGCATAGCCTTTTCTGCGTTCCGACGGGCGGACGGAGTAGCCGATATGGCCGCCAAAGGTGCGCAGAAAATCGTTCAGGTAGTGGCGCACCTGAATCATGCCGACAAGGCGGTTGTCTGATTTGCGGATGCACAGAAACTGTGTTGCGAGAACCATGCCCTCCGGCAGAGTCTCCTCTCTGGTATACCGCATGGTATCTTCAAGATACGCCTTCATATCATCAAACCGGCGAAGCGGTCCGCAGCCGTCCATGGAATCGCTGTTTTCCAGAAAATCGTTCCGGTAGGCGGCGAGCTCGGCGAAGTATTCCTCCGACGGTTCAACTAACATCAGTTCATCGTTCATCCTTAGCATTTCTCCGGTTCCGGATACTCGACGCCGAAGGTCTCAACGGTAACGGTAGCCATTCTCTGCGGCTGCAGCGGTTTGTCGCTGTAGTCGGTGTTGACAGATGCGATTTTATCTACGACTTCCAGGCCTTCTGTTACTTTTCCGAAAGCAGCGTATGCGCCGTCCAGATGCGGAGCAGCTTTGTGCATGATGAAGAACTGGCTTCCTGCGCTGTCCGGGAACATGGTACGTGCCATGGAGAGAACGCCTGGGGTGTGTGCGAGGTTGTTCTCAAATCCGTTCTGGGAGAACTCACCCTTGATGCAGTAATCCGGGCCGCCGGCGCCTGTGCCTGCAGGATCTCCGCCCTGGATCATGAATCCCGGGATGACGCGGTGGAAGATCAGGCCGTCATAGAAGCCTTTTTTTACCAGACTGATGAAGTTGTTTACGGTGTTCGGGGCGATTTCCGGGTAAAGCTCTGCTTTCATCACATCGCCGTTTTCCATAGTAATTGTAACGATTGGGTTAGACATCATTGTTTTCCTCCTGATTTTTAAACGATTTCTTGATAAGACGTAAGCAGCCATTTTTCGAAGAAAAATGGGCGGATTACGAATGTTTTTGATGATTGCCGGAGTGCAAAGCACGTAGCAATCTGGTATCAAAGGGGTTCCCCCTTTTTTTCAGACACGCTCCAGGAATGTCTCATGGATCGCACGCATTGCCTGATCTGCGTATGCTTCGTCGATCAGGGCAGTGATGCGGATTTCTGAGGTGGTAATCATCTCGGTATTGATTCCTGCATTGGCGAGCGCGCCGAACATTTTGGCAGCCACGCCCGAATGGGAGCGGACACCGGCTCCGATGACGGAAATCTTTGCCACGTTCTCATCATAATCCAGCTTTTTGATGCCGAGCGAATCCTTATTGTCGTTCAGCACATCGATCGTGCGCAGCATATCCGGCTTTGCAACGGTAAAGGAAACGGACTTTGTGCCGTCCTTTCCGAGTGACTGGATCATGACATCGATGTTCAGATTGTTCCGATCCAGTAAATTTAAGAGGCGGAACGTGCTCTCCGGATCGTTGCCAAGGCCTGCAACACGGATTTTTGCCACATTTTTGTCGGCAGCCACGCCGCTGATTAACATTTTTTCCATTTTGGTTTTCTCCCTTACCATCGTTCCGGAATTCCGGTTCAGACTGGAGCAGACCAGAAGTTCCACGCCGTATTTTTTTGCGATTTCCACGCATCTGCTGTGAAGGACTTTTGCGCCGAGCGAAGCCATCTCCAGCATTTCATCGTAAGTTACCTCTTCCATTTTGCGCGCATTCGGTACAATCCGCGGATCTGCGGTGTAGACGCCGTCTACATCCGTGTAGATTTCACAGACATCCGCGTGCAGCTCTGCAGCGAGGGCAACCGCAGTCGTATCGGAGCCGCCGCGTCCGAGCGTTGTGATATCATCGTATTTGTTGATCCCCTGGAAGCCGGTGACAATGACAATTTTGTTGTCATCCAGCTCTTTACGGATGCGCTCGGTGTCGATCCGTTTGAAGCGCGCGTTCTGATAATCGGAGGTCGTGTGCATCGGTACCTGCCAGGCATTTAAAGAAACAGCACTGACGCCCATCTGAATCATGGTTATGGCCATCAGGGAAACGGAAACCTGTTCACCGGTGGCAAGAAGCATATCCATCTCGCGGCGGGACGGTTTTTCCGTAATCTGTTTTGCGGTTGCAATCAGTCCGTCCGTCGTTTTTCCCATCGCGGAGAGAACGACAACGACCTGGCTTCCGGCCTGCTGTTTTTCGATGCAGCGCTGTGCTACATTGCGGATGTGCGCAAGATCTGCGACGGAGCTTCCGCCAAATTTCATTACAGTCAGCATAACAGTTTTGATCTCTTTCCTTTTTGATTTACGCGGACAAAAGCGCAGAGCGTGTTTTACCGCGTTTTCCGGGCCGAAAAAACAGGAGTGGGACGTTTTTGGGCCGCGAAACTCTGATACATAGTATAGCGAAAACAGATAGAAAAAGCAAGGAAAAGCACAAGGAAAAGCGGTTTCGTTCTGCGGTTGTATTACCTTTTTGTTTGTGTTAAAATGATAGGCAGAAAAAGAGGAGAAGAAAGCATATGATCATAGAAACAAATTCTGCGTCGGAGACGCTTGCCCTTGGCGAAAAGCTGGGAAAAGCGGCGAAGCCGGGCCAGATTTATACATTAAACGGAGACCTTGGTGTTGGAAAAACCGTTCTGACGCAGGGCTTTGCAAAAGGACTTGGCATCACAGAGGCAGTCAACAGTCCTACATTTACCATTATTCAGGAATATACCGAAGGGCGCCTGCCATTTTATCATTTCGATGTTTACCGGATCGGTGATATAGAAGAAATGGAAGAAATCGGATACGATGATTACTTTTTCGGTGAGGGTGTCTGCCTGATCGAATGGGCAGAACTGATTGAAGAGCTGATCCCGGAGGGTGCGATTTCGATTACGATAGAAAAAGACCTCGAAAAAGGGTTTGATTACCGGAAAATTACGGTGGAATAAAAGAAAAAATCCTGAATGTGGTGGAAAAACAAAAGGAAATCGTAAAGATTCCTGTTTCCGGCAGACTGCCAAAATGAGTTGCACAGGAAGGAAATATCGGAAAGGAAACAAAAAATTATGAAAATACTTGCACTGGACAGCTCCGGCCTGGTGGCTTCGGTGGCTGTTGTTGAAAATGACACACTGCTTGCGGAATACACCGTAAATTATAAAAAAACACATTCCCAGACTCTGCTTCCGATGCTGGATGAAATCTCGAACATGACAGAGCTGGATCTTTCGACGATCGATGCGATTGCAGTTGCCGGAGGTCCGGGCTCGTTTACCGGTCTTCGCATCGGTTCTGCAACAGCCAAGGGACTTGGTCTGGCACTTGAAAAACCACTGATTTCCATTCCAACGACGGCGGCAATCGCGTACAATATCTGGGATACTAACAAATTTGTCTGCCCGATCATGGATGCGAGAAGAAACCAGGTCTATACCGGAGTTTACTGCTACACGGATCATCGTCTCGATACGGTCTGGGAACAGGATACGATGAGCATTGAGGCACTGGCGGAGGGCCTGAACTGCCTCGACCACGAAGTGATTTTCCTCGGGGACGGCGTTGCGGTTTACCGGGAAAAATTAGAGGCACTGCTGACGATTCCGTTTTCCTTTGCACCGGCACACGTCAACCGCCAGAGAGCGGCAGCCGTCGGAGCACTGGCTGAGGTTTATTACAAAGAAGGTAAGATTCAGACGGCAGAAGAGCACGAGCCGGAATACCTGAGAAAATCGCAGGCGGAGCGTGAAAGAGCGGAGCGGGAATCTGTGAAGCATGCCGATGTGGTGAAAAAACAGGAGAACGGAGAAAAAAGCGAATGATCACAATCCGTGAAATGCAGATCGATGATCTGGAGCAGGTGATGCCGATTGAGGAGGCCAACTTTTCGATTCCGTGGACAGAAACCGGATTTTTTACATTTCTGATCCGTGACGACGCACTGTTTCTTGTAGCAGAGGAGGACGGTGAAATTTTAGGATATCTCGGAATCCTGATTTCCTTTGATGAGAGTGAGATCACAAATGTCTGCGTGGCAGAAAAAGCGAGAAGACGCGGCATCGGCCGTGCACTGATGGAAGAGCTGTTCCGTCGGATGCAGGAGAGAAAGGTGCGCGTGATTCATCTGGATGTGCGCATCGGCAATACGCCGGCGCGGAATCTGTATGAGAGTCTTGGCTTTGTGCAGGACGGCCTCAGGAAGGGGTACTACGATCTCCCGAAGGAGGACGCAGTACTGATGAGCCGGACGGATGAATCGGTTCCGAAGAGGTAGAGAGAAATTGTTATTGTATACGCATTTAACGCACAGGACTTTCCTTTCATTCCCAGTAGGAATGGCGGGAAAGATGTGTTACAATCGACAGGACACAGGAGAATCTGATTTCTGTTTTGTGTCAGGAACGAAGAAAGAAACGTTTTTTGATACACGGGAGGAAGAAAAATGCGGAAATACAACAAAAACACAAATGAGCTGGAAGCGGCGGTGTGTAACTGCTGCGGAAAAAGCATGAAAATACAGAATGGAATGCTGCTGGAGGGGATCTGCTCGGTCGACACGACGTGGGGGTACTTTTCCGGGAAGGACCTGGAAAAGCATGAGTTTGATCTGTGCGAGGAGTGCTACGATCGGATTACATTGTCGTTTGCGGTTCCGCCGGAAATTTCGGAGGACACGGAGGTTTAGAATTTCGGGCAGTTCGGCATCGTTCTGGAAGAAAGGGGAAGGTGCAATGCAAAGAGGTTTTACGATTCAGTCGAAGGTGGATGGACTGATGCTTGACGGGCTTGTGGTGGAGCCGGAGGAGGGCGTACAGCGGACGGCGCTTCTGCAGCTCAGCCATGGAATGAGCGAATACAAGGAGCGGTATCTGCCGTTTATGGAGTTTATGGCGGAACACGGTGTAGTGTGTGTGATTCATGATCACCGCGGGCACGGAAAGAGTGTGAAGTCGGAGCAGGACCTCGGATTTATGTACGGCGCAGGCGGCGCAGGACTTGTGGAGGATCTGTTTCTTGTCACGAAGTGGGCAAAGAAGAAGTACCCGGATCTTCCGTTTGTTCTGATGGGACACAGTATGGGATCCCTGGTTGTGCGCGCATACGCGAAGGAACACGACCAGGAGCTGGATGCGCTGATTGTGTGCGGTTCGCCGAGCAAAAATTATCTGCGGCCGCTGGGGGCGGCTGTAGGACACGCGGAAGCGGCGGTGCTCGGGGATGGGCATCGGAGCAATCTTCTGGAGGCGATGTCGTTTGGATCGTTTGCGGCGCGGTTTGCGGATGAGAAGAGCCGGTTCGCCTGGTGCTGTTCGGACCCGGAGGTGGTGCGGGAGTATGAAGAAAATCCGCTCTGTGGCTTTACGTTTTCGGATGATGCTTTTTTTGCGCTGAATGATCTGCTGAAGGAGACGTATGGATTTCATGGATGGCATTGCACAAACCGGAAGCTGCCGGTGCTGTTTTTGTCCGGCGGGGATGATCCGTGTTATGTGAATGTGCGGCGCTTTAAAAAATCCATCGACCATATGCGGCTGATCGGGTACCGCAATGTCAGAGGAAAGCTGTATCCGGGAATGCGGCATGAAATACTGAACGAGAAAGAGAAGTACCGCGTATATGGCGATGTCTGGAAGTGGTTGAAGAAAGAAAAAGTGGTGGAGAATGTGGAGGGGGGAAGCACACCTCCGCAGACCCCGGACGGCGTTCCGGCAGGGAGCGGCGGTGTTTGATCATTTTTTGAAAAAAACGCTCATCAGCAAAAAAACTGATGAGCGTTTTTCAATGAAAGTAAATTTTTGACGATCACATGATCCATCCAAATACGGTGGAAAGGACGATCATAATCATAGAAAAGACAAACGAGTTCACCGACATCAGCGTCGCCCGCTGCCTGGACGGGATCATGTCATTGAGCAGAATATCGGTCCGGACTTCAAGAAAATCATCGGAAAAGGATCCGATAAATCCGCCGAAGACCATAAGGGCCGGCAGTCCGGTAAAGCTCATAAGAAAGGCGAAAAGTACACCGATCGTGCCAAACAGCAGAATCGCGCGGTAGCGGTATTTGTGAAAGTATGCCGTCATCCGCGATCCCAGTGCCGCGCCGAGTCCCATCACGAAGAGGGCAGGTCCAAGCAGCGCGCTGTTCATGCCGGTGAGTGGCAGCTTCGCCTGTAAAAAGAAGAGAACCAGCGTAGAAACGGCACCGATGAGTGCGTTCACCAGCATAATATTTCTTGCTTTTTTCTCACGGACAAGAAACTGCCAGCTTTCCTGCACAACCGAAAAGATTTCCTGTCCAACAGGATAATGAACTGGTGTTGCGTCCGTTTTTACTTCCGTAAGGCGGAATGAAATGCCAAGCGCAATCAGCCCGAAGAAGAGATCAATCGCATACGCGCGCCGGTATCCCAGCCACAGGGCAAGGCCTGCGCAGAGCGTTGCGGTGGAATTGGTGATACGGTACAGCATCATTTCGGTAGAAGAAAAACGGGCATAAAATCCTTCGTCCCCGTTCTGCTTCAGACTGTCATACGCAAGTGCCTCCCGTGTGCCGGATGCAAGGTTATAGCTGAGCGCACTGCATCCAAGCGCAAGCGCCGTTGTGGCAAAGCCGGTGGAAAAAATCATCAGCGTACCGGAAATCAGGGCGGCCACCTGACTTGCAATCAGCGTTTTCCGTCGCCCGAAAACATCGGCGACAACGCCGGAGGGGAGTTCAAAGCAGAGGCTCACGATATGGAAAATACTTTCGAGCATCCCGATCTGCAGCAGCGAAAATCCACGGAGTGCGAGCAGTGCAACCCACGAAGCCGCCGCAATCTGAAAATAGCCGACCGTGGTCATAAGATATAAAGTTCGTATTTGTTTTCTGGTATTTTTCTCAGACATAAAAAAATCTCCTTGTCAAAATATAGTAAAATTCTGATGGGGAGATACGTGCATTTTCTGTGTGATTTTAAGAATACAAGATGTGAAGTTTACTTAAAAAAGAGCGCACTATCCCCATAAACAGCTGAAACATCGCCATTTGTGAGGTGAAGAAACTGGTTTTTCCAGATCATAGTGCTACTCCTTTTGTAATCATAATTTTTTATCAGAATACCACCGGAAACGGAAAAAGTCAAAGAAAAATTTTGACAAAAATAAAAAAAACTATTGACTTTCAAGTATACTTTAATGCTACAATTTTTTCAACAATACTGAGGAAACGAAGGTTTTCTGCGGAAAAGAAAGGGGATATTTTAACATGAGTGTAGATGTAACAAAAATGCCGAAATTAGGATTTGGCATGATGCGCCTTCCGGAGAAGGACGGAGAACTGGATTTGGAGCAGATCTGTAAAATGGTCGATGCGTACCTTGCCTCCGGAATGAACTATTTTGACACCGCCTATATGTACTGCGGCGGAAAATCGGAGAGCATCGTGAAAAAAGCGCTGGTAGAGCGTCATCCGAGAGAAAGCTTTACTCTGACAACCAAACTTCCGCAGTGGATGATGGACGAGGGCATCGAAGGCCGTGACCGCATTTTCAACGATCAGCTCGCGCGCACCGGAGCAGGCTACTTTGATTATTACCTGCTGCATAGCGTAGAAGACGGCGCAAACTATGAAGGCTATGTGAAATACGACTGTTTCAACTGGGCCAAGAAGAAAAAAGAAGAGGGACTGATCAAACACTTTGGTTTCTCCTTCCACGGAACGCCGGAGCTGCTTGACAAGATTCTCTCCGAGCATCCGGAGGTTGAAATTGTCCAGATCCAGATGAACTATGCTGACTGGGACAATCCGCTGATCCAGTCCGGACGTCTGTATGAGGTGCTTCGGAAATACGATATGCCGTTCCTTGTTATGGAGCCGGTAAAGGGCGGTTCCCTTGCATCAGCAGGCAAAGAGATTGAAGCAGAGATGAAACGTGTTCATCCGGATGCATCGATTGCGTCCTGGGCACTCCGCTTTGCGGCTTCCCTCCCGGGTGTTGCAACCGTGCTCTCCGGTATGTCAAACGAGGAACAGATGGAGGATAATATCAAAACCTTCCGAAATTTTGTACTGTTAAACGAGGAAGAAAAAGCAGTGATCGCCAAAGCACAGGAAGCGCTGAAAAAGAGTCCGGCGGTTCCATGTACCGCCTGTCGTTACTGCTGCGACGGATGTCCGATGGGAATCGCGATTCCGGATGTGTTCAAGGCATTGAATACCATCCGCCTGTATGGAGAAGAAGACCGCGCGAAAAATTATTATAAAAAGCTGCTGGAAACATCGGGAAAAGCAGAAGACTGCGTGCAGTGCGGTCAGTGTGAGAGTGTATGCCCGCAGCATCTGCCGATCATTGACCTGTTAAAAGAAGCGTCCGAAAAGCTTGACGTGCCGGTGACGGAATAAGAGGATTGCGAATATCCGCTTTTGCATATGCTTTAGAAAAAGGCTCCCCGGAATACTCTGAAAAAAGAGTATTCCGGGGAGCCTTTTTTTCTATGGGAAATCTTGTTGGAATTTCCTGCGGAGAAAAAGATCCTTTGGGCAGGATTGCACTGCGCGGAAAAAATGTGCCACTTGCGAGAGATGTGACGGAGCGGTTTACGACCGGAAAAATGGAATGTAAAAAAGAAAAAACTCATGTTTTACATAAACTTAACATCTCTGAGATTTTGCATTTTACACGCCGTTGTTATGATGAAACCTGTAAAAACGAAATGTAAAAAACGTCGGGATTGCGATTTTACAAAATAGAAATCACAAAAATCCCGTGTGAAAAGAGGAGAAAAGAATATTATGAAGAGAAAAGTAATTGCAATCACCTTAACCGCAATGATGGCTGCAGGAATGCTTGCAGGATGTGGAAGCAGCGATAGCAGCAGTTCTTCCACAGCAGACACTACAAAAGAGGCTTCTGCAACAGAGGCAGATGGCAGCACAGACGGTGACAGCACCGCAGCAGGCGGAGATTTTTCCGGACAGATCAGCGTGATCTCCCGTGAGGATGGTTCCGGTACCAGAGGTGCATTCATCGAGCTGTTCGGTGTAGAAGAGAAAAACGATGCAGGTGAGAAAGTGGATAATACCACCGTTGATGCACAGATCACCAACAATACTTCCGTTATGATGAGCACAGTGGCAGGTAACCAGTACGCAATCGGTTATATCTCCCTTGGATCCTTAAATGATGAAGTCAAAGCACTGAAAATCGACGGAGCAGAGGCAAGCGCAGAGAACGTAGAAAACGGTTCCTATAAAGTAAGCCGTCCGTTCAACATTGTAACAAAAGACGGTCTTTCCGCAGATGCGCAGGATTTCATGGACTACATCTTAAGCACCGACGGACAGCAGGTTGTTTCAGATGACGGATATATTGCAATCAAAGATACCAAAGCCTACGAAGGAAGCTGCAGCGGTGAAAAGGTTGTGGTAGCAGGATCTTCCTCTGTAACACCACTGATGGAAAAATTAAAAGAGGCTTATACAAAAGTAAATTCAAACGCTAACATCGAAGTACAGCAGAGCGACTCCACAACAGGTATCACTTCCGCAAGCGACGGTCTCTGCGACATCGGTATGGCATCCCGTGACTTAAAGGATGAGGAGAAATCCTCAGGGCTTACCGCAACCGTAATCGCAACCGACGGTATTGCTGTCATCGTAAACAAAGAGAACCCGACCGATGGGCTGACCAGCGATCAGGTAAAGAGCATCTATGTTGGCGACACAACCGACTGGGCAGATGTAAAATAAAGAATGTATAAAGCAATGGAAAAAGAAGTAAGGGCGAACAATGGAAAATCGCTCTTACTTCCGTATCCGAAAATGTTCAGAAAAAGAAGCTGTCTTTCGGAACGTGCTTGAAAAAGCAGTTCGTAAGAAAAAAACGAAAGTCTTTTTCAAACACGCTCCGCGAAACAATGAAATGAAAGGATTTATCTTATGAAACTAAGAGAAACGATCATGAAACTTGTATTCCTGATTGCGGCGTGCTGCTCCGTACTGGCTGTTGCACTGATCTGCATTTTCCTGTTCATGAATGGCGTTCCTGCCATTTTTAAAATCGGACCGCTGAAATTTTTGACCGGTACCGTGTGGAAACCGGGAAACAATATTTTCGGTATCCTGCCGATGATTGTCGGCAGTATCTGCGTGACCGGCCTTGCAATCCTGATGGGTGTGCCGGTTGCCATTCTTACTTCGGTGTTTCTTTCCCGTTACTGTCCGAAAAAGTTTTACGGCATCTGCAAATCAGGTATTAACCTGATGGCCGGTATTCCGTCTATCGTATATGGATTTTTCGGACTGGTTGTGATCGTCCCGTTGATGGCACAGCTGACCGGCAAAAACGGAAACACAATGCTGACGGCATCTATTCTTCTGGCCGTTATGATTCTTCCGACCGTGGTCGGTGTAACAGAATCCGCCATTACAAGTGTTCCGGAATCCTACTATGAAGCAAGCCTTGGCCTTGGTGCAACGCATTCCCAGAGCGTTTTCTTTGCAGTTGTTCCGGCGGCAAAATCCGGAATCCTGGCCGGCATCGTTCTTGGCATCGGACGCGCCATCGGAGAGACGATGGCAGTGATTATGATTGCCGGAAACCAGCCTCGTATGCCAAAAGGAATCACAGAAGGCCTTCGTACCATGACAGCCAATATTGTACTGGAGATGGGATATGCATCCGGACTTCACCGGGAAGCGCTGATTGCAACGGGTGTTGTGCTGTTTGTCTTTATCCTGCTGATCAATTTATCGGTGTCTATGCTGAACCGGAGGGTACATTATGGTGATTAAAGGAAATGGAGCTGTAAATACAATGGAAGCTGTAAAAATAAATACAAAAGAAAAAGAAAGAACAAAGGTTACGTATCACAAAAGTGTTTTTTCTTCGGTACTGACCGGAATTACCTGTGGAGCGGCCATTCTTGCACTTGCTATTCTGGTTTTTCTGGTTGGATTTATTCTGATCCACGGTGTGAAAAACCTGACACTGGAGCAGTTTGCATGGACCTATAATACAGAGAATGTTACGATGCTTCCGGCGATCATCAACACTGTTACGATGACAGTACTTTCCCTGCTGCTTGCTGCGCCCCTCGGCATTTTCTCGGCGATTTATCTGGTTGAATATGCCAACAAACGCGGAAAACTGGTTGGCCTGATCCGGATTACGGCAGAGACCCTTTCCGGTATTCCGTCGATCGTTTACGGTTTGTTCGGTATGCTGTTTTTTACGAAAACCCTGAAAATGGGATACTCGATGATGTCCGGTGCCTGTACCCTTGCCATCATGATTCTTCCGCTGATTATGCGAACAGCAGAAGAAGCCTTAAAATCGGTTCCGGATTCCTATCGGGAAGCAAGCTTTGGACTGGGAGCCGGAAAGCTTCGTACGATTTTTAAAATTGTTCTTCCATCTGCCGTACCCGGCATTCTTTCCGGTGTCATTCTTGCGACAGGCCGTGTCGTAGGAGAGACGGCAGCACTTCTTTTCACAGCAGGAACGATTGCAAAGGTGGCAGGCCTTATGGATTCCGGCCGTACCCTTGCCGTTCATATGTATGCACTTTCCAGTGAAGGCCTTTATATGAATCAGATGTATGCAACCGGCGTCATCCTGATGCTGATTGTCCTTCTGATCAACGGCTGTTCCGGAATGATTGCGAAGAAAATTGCAAAGAAATAAAAGAGAGACGAGGAAAAAACATGAGCAAAATAGATGTATCCAATATGGATCTTTATTACGGAGACTTTCATGCATTAAAAAATATCAACTTGAGCATTGATGCCAATGAAGTGACGGCTTTTATCGGACCTTCCGGCTGTGGTAAATCGACCCTGTTAAAATCCATCAACAGAATGAACGATCTCGTTCCGGGCTGCCGGATCACCGGTGAAATGTTGCTGGACGGAGAAAACATCTACAGCGGAAAAATGGATGTCAACGGACTCCGCAAACGGGTCGGCATGGTATTTCAGAAACCAAATCCGTTCCCGATGAGCATTTACGACAATATCGCCTACGGACCGAGAACCCATGGTGTCCGTTCCAAAGCGAAGCTGGATGATATTGTGGAACAGTCTCTTCGACAGGCAGCAATCTGGGATGAGGTGAAGGACCGTTTGAAGAAAAGCGCACTTGGCATGTCCGGCGGACAACAGCAGCGTCTTTGCATTGCGCGTGCTCTTGCCGTACAGCCGGAGGTTCTTCTGATGGATGAACCAACCTCGGCACTGGATCCGATTTCTACGTCCAAAATCGAAGATCTTGCGGTAGAACTGAAAAAAGATTATACTATTATCATGGTAACCCACAATATGCAGCAGGCAGCCAGAATTTCCGACAAAACCGCATTTTTCCTGTTAGGAGAGGTAGTAGAATACGGAGAGACCGAACAGATCTTCTCCATGCCGAAGGATAAACGGACAGAGGATTACATTACAGGGAGGTTTGGCTGATATGAGGGAAAGATTTGAGCAGCAGATGGAAATTCTGCACACGGAGCTGATTGAGCTTGGCGCACTCTGCGAGCAGGCAATCGGACGGACATATGAGGTTCTGCTGGAGGGAAACCAGAGAGCGGCAGAAGAGATTATCAAAAAAGACCAGGTTGTCGATGCGAAAGAACGGGAGATCGAGGATCTCTGCTTCCGCATCATTTTACAGCAGCAGCCGGTAGCACGTGATCTGCGCCAGGTATCTGCGGCATTAAAAATGATTACCGATATGGAGCGGATCGGAGACCAGGCAGCGGATATTGCGGATATCGTAAAAGTAACGAGTCTTGGTGTGCCGGATGCAAGCATCCGTCTGAAGGATATGGCGAAAGTAACAGCTTCTATGGTAACAAAATGCATCGATGCATACGTTAAGCAGGATCTGAAGCTTGCACGGGAGGTTATCGATTTCGATGATATCGTGGATGATCTTTTTGATGAGGTCAAGGATGAAATTCTGCAGGGTATGCGAAAGGGAATTACCACAGATGTCCAGTCTCTGGACTATCTGATGATTGCAAAATATTATGAAAGAATCGGTGACCATGCAACAAACATTGCGGAATGGGTTGTGTACTCCATTAACGGTCACCATAAAGGGGAATAACAGATGATCTACTGCGTGGAAGATGAAAGAAATATACGGGAACTGATCGTATACACACTGGAATCGAGCGGTTTTACCGCAAGAGGCCTGGAAAGCGGAAAAGAGCTGAATGCAGCTATTGCAGAACAGCTTCCGGATCTGATTCTCCTGGATATCATGCTTCCGGGAGAGGATGGTCTTGAAATTCTTTCACGCCTCAAGGCATCGGAAGTAACAAAAGAAATTCCGGTTATTATGGTAACGGCAAAGGGCGCTGAGTATGATAAGGTCATGGGCCTGGACTGCGGAGCCGATGACTATATTACCAAGCCGTTCGGCATGATGGAATTTATCGCAAGGGTACGTGCCGTGCTGCGCCGTGCCGGAAAAGAAGAGAAGGAAAACGATGTGCTGGAGACCGGGGATCTGCAGATCCAGGTGAAACAGCATCAGGTTCTGGCCAAAGGGGAGAAGGTTACCCTGACCTTAAAAGAGTTTGAACTGCTGAAATTTTTAATGGAAAATAAAGGAATTGTCCTTACGAGAGACCGTCTGCTCGGCCATGTCTGGGGCTATGATTTTGACGGAGAAACCCGTACGGTAGACGTTCATGTGCGTACACTCCGCCAGAAGCTGGGCGAATGCGGCGAGCTGATCGAGACGGTCCGCGGCGTGGGATACCGGATAGGAGGCTGAGAAAGTAAGATGCGTAAAAAAGTCTTTCAACATGCGGGAGCGTTGATTATCGCTGCGATTATCCTGACTTTTTTCACCATGAGCTGGGCAATGTACAACAATACGGCGGAGCAGCTTCGTGTTTCGGTGAGAAATGAATGTGAGTATTACAGGTATTTTCTGGACAAGATGGGTGATGACAGTCTGGATAAACCGGCCGGAAAGATTACAGCAAGTCGGGTCACCCTGATTGACACGGACGGAACCGTTCTGTTTGATTCGGTCGAGGATGCGAAGATGATGGGAAATCATTCCGGGCGGCCGGAGGTGATTGAGGCAGAAAAGACAGGGGAAAGCAATATTTCCCGTTATTCCGAAACGCTGCGGAGCAAAACATATTATACGGCACTGCGCCTGGACAATGGAAAAATCATCCGTGTTTCCCTGACAACGGACAGTGTGTTCGGTGTGATGCTGCGGAATATATGGCTTGTGGCTGTGCTGATTGCGGCAGTCCTTGTCGTGGAGCTGCTGATGGTCAGCCATATGACAAAGGCGCTTGTAAAGCCGATCAATGAGATTGATCTGAATCATCCGCTGGACAACAAAGCATATGAGGAATTGAGTCCGCTGCTTGGAAGAATTCATCAGCAGCAGAAGCAGATCCAGCAGCAGATGGAGGAGCTCCGCCATAATCAGGAGGAGTATCTTGCCATCACGGAATATATGAAGGATGGTCTGATCGTGACAAACCAGTCAGTCGTACTTTCCATCAACCGTTCGGCACAGAATCTGTTTGATGTGACGGCAGAGGAATGCATCAACCACAATATCGTGACAGTCAGCCGCAACGAGCAGCTGAAGGAGGCACTGGATCATGCGCTGGAGGGCAGTTCCGAGGAACGGATGCTGGAGATAAATGGAAGAGTCTATCAGCTTCTTGCAAATCCGGTGCGTGTGGACAGTGTTGTATCCGGTGCGGTCATCCTGGTGCTGGATGTGACGGAAAAACAGAAAGCCGAGGTGATGCGCCGTGAGTTTTCAGCCAATGTGTCACATGAGCTGAAAACACCGCTGATGTCGATTTCCGGATATGCGGAGATCATCGAAAACAACATGGTAAAACCGGAGGATATTCCCAAATTTGCGGGCAGAATCCACAGTGAGGCGAGCCGGTTAAGCTCTCTTGTCGAGGATATTATCAAGCTGTCCAGACTGGACGAGAACGACCAGTCGATCCCGATGGAGGAAGTGGATCTGATGCAGATCTGCCGTGATGTCGAGGGACATCTTTCCATACGGGCAAAGGAGCAGCAGGTGAAGATGACACTGAGAGGAGAGAGCTGCCGGATCAAAGGTGCACGGCAGGTTCTCTATGAGATGATCTACAATCTCTGCGACAATGCGATCAAGTACAACCGCAAGGACGGTGAGGTCGAAGTGACGGTTTCACGCGGAAGAAACGGACGGGCAGTGATATCTGTGGCAGATACCGGAATTGGAATTGCAAAGGAAGATCAGGAGCGGATCTTTGAACGGTTCTATCGTGTAGATAAGAGTCATTCCCGTGAAACGGGAGGTACGGGACTTGGACTTTCCATTGTGAAGCATGGAGCGATTCTTCATGATGCAAAGATTAAAATTGAGAGTACGCTTGGAACCGGAACAAAGATAATTCTGGAGTTTTAAGTGAAAAACAGATAACGCAAAAGACAGCATGCGGGGACAGAACCTATATGGGAGGCTTGAAAAATTCATGATTTTTAAGTGCCCAAAGCGGTTCCGTCCCCGCATGCTGTCTTTTTATGTATGGCTTGTATCGTTACAAAAATGCAAATTCGTTGTTTTGAATAAACAGAGTATTCAATATTTGGTAAATATGATAAGGGGGTTGGGGGTTGTTTTTTGATGCAGAGTATGGTATTGTAAATATAACGAGTTCCGGAAACGTTACCGACACCGTTTCCGGAAATACAGACGAGATACCGACAGCCCTGTTTTTACGAAACAAAATGAGCTGGCTATAGGGGTTGCATAAGTTACAATTTGCTGCGTATCCGTGAACAGGAATTATGTATTTGTGGGGTCGGATGGATAGAAAAAACGACAAGGAGAAAGGGTTAAAAAATGAGAGCAAGTGGTATTTTACTTCCGGTAGCTTCGCTGCCGTCCCGATATGGTATCGGATGTTTTTCGAAAGAAGCATATGAATTTGTGGATCGCCTGGAGGAGGCCGGCCAGAGCTACTGGCAGATTCTTCCACTTGGACCGACGGGATATGGAGATTCGCCGTACCAGTCGTTCTCTACTTTTGCAGGAAATCCATATTTTATTGATCTGGAAACCCTGGTAAAAGAGGGACTTCTGACAGAAGAAGAGTGTGATGCGTGCGATTTCGGCGACAATGCAGAGTATATTGATTACGAAAAGATTTATCTGTCCCGTTTCAAAGTACTCAGAAAAGCATTTGAAAGATTTGTGGCAGATGACGTATATGATGCATTTGTATCGGAAAATGGTTACTGGCTGGAGGATTATGCGCTGTATATGGCGATTAAGGATGCACTCGGCGGAATCAGCTGGAGTGAGTGGCCGGCAGAATTAAAGGACAGAGAAGAAGCAGCACTGAATCAGAAACGGGAAGAACTTGCCGAGGAGGTTGCATTTTACAAATTCCAGCAGTTTATGTTCCTGAAACAGTGGAAAGCACTGAAGGCATACGCAAATGAAAAGGGTATCCGTATCATCGGTGATATTCCGATTTATGTGGCATTTGACAGCGCTGACACCTGGGCAAATCCGGTTCTGTTCCAGTTTGATGAGGACAACCAGCCAAAAGCAGTTGCCGGATGCCCGCCGGATGCGTTCTCCGCAACCGGACAGCTCTGGGGCAACCCGTTATACAAATGGGACTATCATAAGAGCACAGGTTATGCATGGTGGCTGTTGCGTCTGGCTCACGTGTTTAAACTGTACGATACTGTCCGCATCGACCATTTCCGCGGATTTGATGAATATTATTCCATCCCGTTCGGTGATCAGACGGCAGAGCGCGGCCACTGGGAAAAAGGACCGGGCATGGATCTGTTCAACACCGTCAAAGAAAAGCTCGGCGATGTGGATGTCATCGCAGAAGACCTGGGATATCTTACCGAGAGCGTGATCGAAATGGTGAAAGAATCCGGCTATCCGGGTATGAAGGTGCTGCAGTTTGCTTTTGACTCCCGTGAGGAGAGTGATTATCTGCCGCACAATTACGAGAGAAACTGTGTTGTCTACACCGGAACGCACGACAATGATACCATTCTTGGATGGTATTATGTCATGAGTGAGGAAGACCGCGAATTCTCCAAAGAGTATATGGGAAATGCAAAGAGTACCGACGAGGAACTCCCGTGGGATTTCATTCGCATGTCAATGGAGAGCGTGGCAAATCTGGCTGTCACTCCGATGCAGGAATTTTTAGGTCTTGGAACGGAGGCGAGAATTAACTATCCGTCTACACTTGGAAATAACTGGAAATGGCGCCTGCTTCCGGGACAGTTTACACAGGAAATGGCAAAGAGAATTCACCGGCTGACACAGATTACAGCACGTATTGCAAAATAAAAATACGCGCCGGAGAGAAAGCAAAACAGGCCGGGAAAACAAGCCGGAAGAGATTCCGGCAGAACAGGTACAGAGTTTAAAGGAGAGGCCTGCAGAATATGGAACAGGTAACAATCAGGGACATTGCCCGCAAATGTAAGGTAGGCGTGAGTACCGTATCGAGAGCGATGAACAATCATCCGGACATCAATCCGGAAACAAAAGCGATGATCTTAAAGGTGATTGCCGAATCGAATTACGTACCGAACAACAGTGCCAGAAACCTGAAGCGGTCGAATGCCAAAGCGATTGCCATTCTGGTAAAAGGCATGGACAACATGTTCTTCAACAACATGATCAGTGTGATTGAAGAGGTTGTGCGAAAAAAGAAATACGCCTGCATTATTGAGCGAGTAGAGGAAAAGGCAAATGAGGTAGACTCCGCGATCGAGATCGTCAAAGAAAAACGGCTGCGCGGCATCATTTTCCTCGGCGGAAACTTTACGCATCCGCATGAGAAAATGGCGCAGATCCCGGTTCCGTACGTGATCAGTACAATCGGGGCGGTTTCAGACGGAGGAAAACCGTGCGCGAGCGTATCGGTCGATGACTACAGGGAAAGCTATAAGATGGTAGATTATCTCTGTGGTCTCGGGCACCGGCGCATTGCCATCATTACCGCCTGCGAGGACGACATCAGTATCGGACGCCTCCGTCTGAATGCGTACCGCCAGGCTTTACTGGATCATGGGATACCTTATGACCCTGATCTGGTATTTCATATGACGAAGGACGACACGTATTCTTTCGCCACAGGGTACAAGATAACAAAAGAAATTCTGGAAAAAAAGACGGAGTTTTCCGCGCTATATGCCACCGCGGATACGCTGGCAATCGGTGCGTGCCGTGCCTTAAAAGAGGCCGGGCTTACCGTGCCGGATGATATTTCCGTTGCAGGATTTGACGGAATTGATGCGGGAGAGTATTATATACCCAGTATCACAACGATCCGCCAGCCGGTGGAGCAGCTTGCTGCAGAGACGGCAAAGATGCTGTTTTCCTTAATTTCAGGAAAAGAAGAACCCTGCAGCAAAGTATACGATGGGGAACTCGTCGTAAGGGAATCCACAAAGTCGCGGATCGCGCAGCAGTAAAACCCTTGCAGTTTCGCTGCCGCAAAAAAGTGATTCAGAAGTGAACCGTCCCATTCAGGGAAAAGCTTTGAATGGAACTGTGAAAGCTGCCGATCGCAGAAAATCTGGAACGGCAGCGCAACCAAATTACACTGTGGGAATCTTCCACAGCAACACGAGGAGAAAAAAGAATGGAAGAAAGAATTCAGGCAATCTTAAAAGAGCGTTTTGGAAGAGATCTGGACAACTGCACAAAGAGCGAAATCTTTGAAGCCCTGATGGTTATCACCAAACAGGAGATGGCAGGTCGTAAAAGAAACACCGGAAATAAGAAGCTGTATTATATTTCAGCAGAGTTTCTGATCGGAAAACTGCTGTCCAACAACCTGATCAACCTTGGTATGTACGAGGAAGTAGAAAAAGCACTCGCTACTCACGGAAGAGAACTGACGGAGATCGAGGAGATGGAGATGGAGCCGTCCCTTGGAAACGGAGGCCTTGGCCGTCTGGCAGCATGCTTCCTTGATTCCATCGCAACACTTGGATTGCCGGGAGACGGTATCGGCCTTAATTATCACTTCGGTCTGTTCCGCCAGCTTCTGGTCGATCACAAACAGAAAGAAGTGAAAAATCCATGGATCACAAATGAGAGCTGGCTCGTCAGACAGCCGGTATCCTTTGCAGTTCCGTATAAAAACTTCACGATGCATTCTACCCTGTATGATATCGACGTACCGGGTTACAACAATGGCTGTAACCGTCTGCATCTGTTCGATGTAGACACGGTAGATGAGAGCATCGTTCCATCAGACAGCATCAACTTTGACAAGCATCAGATCCAGAAAAACCTGACACTGTTCCTCTACCCGGATGACAGCGACCGTGCCGGACAGCTGCTTCGTATCTACCAGCAGTATTTCATGGTCAGCAACGGTGCACAGTTCATCCTGATGGAGTGCGAGCAGAAGGGCTACGATCTGCATAAGCTGTATGATCACGTTGTGATCCAGATCAACGATACCCATCCGTCCATGGTCATTCCGGAGCTGATCCGTCTGCTGCAGGAGAGAGGCTTTACCATGCAGGAAGCCATTGATGTTGTAAGCAAGACCTGTGCTTACACCAACCACACCATCCTGGCAGAGGCACTGGAAAAATGGCCGATCGATTACCTCGAGGAGGTTGTTCCGCACCTGATGCCGATTATCCACGAGCTGGACGCACAGGCAAAGAAGAAATACAAAGATGAGAAAGTAGCGATCATCGACAAGGATCAGCGCGTCCACATGGCACACATGGATATCCACTACGGATTTTCTGTTAACGGCGTTGCAGCACTGCACACCGAGATCCTGAAAAACTCCGAGCTGAAACCGTTCTACGATATTTATCCGGAGAAATTCAACAACAAGACAAACGGAATCACTTTCCGCCGCTGGCTGCTGCACTGCAACCGTGAACTGGCACAGTATATCGAGAGCCTGATCGGACCGGGATTCAAAAAAGATGCCGACGAGCTGGAAAAACTGCTCAAATACAAAGACAACAAGAAGGTTCTTGCAAAACTTGAGGAGATCAAACACAACCGCAAACTGGATCTCAAACAGTTCCTGTATGAGACACAGAATATCGCGCTGGATGAAAATTCCATCATCGATGTACAGGTAAAACGTCTTCATGAGTACAAACGCCAGCAGATGAACGCCCTGTACGCTATTTACAAATACATGGATATCAAGAGCGGCAACAAGCCGAAAACCCCGATCACCATGGTATTCGGTGCAAAGGCTGCACCGGCTTATATCATCGCAAAAGATATCATCCATCTGATCCTGTGCCTGCAGGAGCTGATTGATAACGATCCTGAGGTAAGCCCGTACTTCAAAGTGATTATGCTTGAGAACTACAACGTATCAAAAGCTGCAAAGGTGATCCCGGCAGCAGATATCTCCGAGCAGATCTCCCTGGCATCCAAAGAGGCTTCCGGAACCGGAAACATGAAATTCATGCTGAACGGTGCCCTGACGCTTGGAACAGAAGACGGTGCAAACGTTGAGATTGGCGATCTTGTCGGAAAAGAGAACATCTACATCTTCGGAAAGAAACCGCAGGATGTCATCGACCTGTACGCAGATGCTGCTTACTGCTCAAAAGACATCTATGACGAAGATCCGGAGATTGCAAAGCTGGTTGATTTCATCGTCAGCGATGAGCTTCTTGCTATCGGCGACAAGGTTTGCCTGGAGAGACTCTACAAAGAGATCTTGAACAAAGACTGGTTCATGACGCTGCTCGACCTGAAAGAGTACATCAAGACAAAAGAAAGAGTATACAAAGACTACGAGAACAAAGATGCATGGAACAAGAAGTGCCTGATCAACATCGCAAAAGCAGGCTTCTTCTCCTCCGACCGTACCATTGCACAGTACAACGAGGATATCTGGCATCTGGCATAAGTGCAGAACATGCATACAAAACGCCGCCGCAGACGATTCGGTTCGTCCGCGGCGGCGCTTTTTAATGTAATTTTTATGAAAGATTCAGCCGTCTGCTTAAGATATAGCGGCAGATCAGGAACAGAACAACGCAGAGCACCACGGTGATGATAAGTGTGGAAACCGAGGATGTGGTAACCACAGCAGTCGGTGTGGAGTCCTGGAAAACACGGACGATGCTGATTCCGCCGAAGATCTGGATCACGGTAGTCATGCCGATGTAAGAGAGGACAGCCGTCAGAATTTTGTGGCTGGATACCAGGCTTCCGATGCTGATGGCGGCATAGAACAGAAGAATGCCAAAGAACAGCGAAGCGAAGAAGCCAACGATGGAAAACAGTGCCATACCGATGTGGTTCGTGATGCCGATCAGGGAAAAAGCAGCATCGGCAACACCGGTAATCTGTGCCCAGAGATAGGACAGAAAATCGGAAAAGGTCATGGTCTTGTTGTAAAAAAGCAGGGTGTTTGCGGTAAAATACCGGATTGCGGACGGCAGAAGCAAAAAAGCGAAGGAAGCGAGAACGGAAAGTGCGTTTAAGATGCTCCATGCGCCGAAAACCAGCATTTTGGAGAGAATATGATCCGTTGCCGATACCGGAAGGACGTTGGTCAGATACCCTTCGTCGGTAAAAAGATTTTTATAGTAGCGCTGGATCATCAGCACCTGTGTCATGACGGATGCGGCGATCACAATCAAAACGTACGCAAACAGATAGAGGACGATCAGCAGATCTGGCAGCTCAGAAATCTGGGAAAAGAGGAATCCGAAGCCTCCGAGAGCGCCCATGAAAATGGCGGCACCGTTCAGCAGCGCCATGTTTTTCCAGCATGCTTTCCACTCATGTTTCAGACATTTTTTTAACATTTGAATACCTCCCTGAAATAAGAATCAATCGATTCACCCTCCTGCATCCGGATATCCTCAACCGAGGCGTGCAGTTTTAACTGGCCCTCCTGGATAAAGATGACCTCATCGAGAATATTTTCGACGTCGGAAATCAGATGTGTTGAGATGAGGATGGATGCGTCTGGTTCGTAGTTGTTTAAAATCGTAGATAAAATGTAATCGCGTGCTGCCGGATCGACGCCTGCAATCGGCTCGTCGAGGCAGTAGAGCTTTGCGCGGCGGCTCATCGTGAGGATGAGCTGGACTTTCTCTTTCGTTCCCTTCGACATCGTTTTCAAACGGTCCTTCGGGCTGATTTTTAAGGATTCCAGCATGGCATTGGCGCGGGACATGTCAAAGTCCTCAAAGAAATCGCTGTAATACGTTAAAAGATCCGAGACGCGCATCCAGCTGCCGAGATACATTTTATCCGGCAGATAGGAGACGATCCGTTTTGTCTCAATACCGGGATGATTTCCGGCGATGAGGACTTCACCCTCACTCGGGGTCAGCAGTCCGTTCAGCAGCTTTAAGAGCGTCGTCTTTCCGCTTCCGTTGGGCCCCAGCAGTCCGATAATTTTCCCGGAATCCAGGGAAAGGTTGAGATGATCGAGCGCGGTGTGGTTTCCGAAGCGCTTCGTCAGGTCTTTACACGTTATAAGTTCACTCATGATTTTCTTCCTCCTCAATCGTTTCGGCAAGTAGCTGCCGGATTTCCTCCGGGGTTATGCCGAGCTGTTTCATGTGGGCAACAAAAGCAGATACTTCTGCGGCGGCAAGTTCTTTTTTCATCTGATGAATCAACTCCTTATCTTCGGTAATAAAGCGTCCGCTGGTCCGCTGGGAATAGATCAGTCCGCTGCGTTCCAGTTCGGAAAGCGCTTTCTGCATTGTGTTCGGGTTGACGGCGGCCTCCTGCGCGAGATCGCGGACGGACGGAAGCTTATCGCCCGGCTGATAGCGCCCGGTGATGATGTCCATCTGTACCCGCTCGATGATCTGCAGATAGATCGGCCGCGAGGAATCAAGATTCCATGGCATATGGCATTCACTCCTTTTGTACTACTGTATTAATTTGATAGTACAATCATACAATCGGTTTATGGATTTGTCAAGAAAATTAAGAAAAAATTTTAGATTTAGAGGTTAAATTGTGGTAAACTAAGCGTAAGTGCGGCACATTAGTATTAGAAGAAAAACCGCAGAAATGGTTCCGTCTAAAAAGATGGATGAAGGGAGAAATATGGCAGAAATTAAACTGAAAAAAAGAGAAGAGATGGATCCGGCGTACTGCTGGGATCTTTCGAGTTTGTTTGGTAGTGATGAAGAATTTGAGAAAACAGAGCAGGAGCTTGCGAAGAAAATAGAAGCGTTCCGCGCAAAACAGGGAACAATGAAAGAGAGTGCAGAAGCGCTGTATGACGTTCTTTCCGGTCTGGATGACATCAGCCGCGTCTTTTCCCGCCTGTATGTCTATGCAAGCCAGAAATATCACCAGGATATGGGAAATCAGAAGTATCAAGGCTATGCCGGAAAGATGGACAGCATGATGGCTGTTCTTGCGGATGCCTCTTCTTTCGTAGAGCCGGAGATCCTGGAGCTTGACGAGGAGACGGTTACAGAATTTGAAAAAGCATATGAGCCGCTCCGTCTGTACGATCGCATATTAAAAGAAAACTTCCGCAAGAAAGAGCACATTCTCTCGCCGGAGATGGAGGCGGTTCTTGCAAAAGCCGGAGAGATGGCATCCAGCCCGGATCAGATTTTCTCGGCATTTTCGAACGCAGACCTCAGATTCCAGCCGGTCACGGATGAAGAGGAAAATCAGGTTCCACTGAGCCACGGCACCTTCGTCGGATTTTTACAGTCGAAGGACCGCCGGGTCAGAAAAGAAGCGTTTGAGAAGTATTATGCGGAGTATGAAAAACACAAAAACATGCTCGCCGCAACGTTCGGTGCCAATCTGAAACAGGCCGCATTCTTTGCAGATGTAAGAAAATATCCATCTGCACTGGCTGCATCGCTGGATGGCGGAAATATCCCGGTTTCGGTTTACGACAAGCTGCTCGAGGCGATTCATGCAAAAATGCCGGCGATGTACCGCTACGTGGCACTGCGTAAAAAGCTGCTCGGTGTGGATGAACTTCATATGTATGATGTTTACGTTTCTCTGACGAAAGAGTACGAGCAGAAATATACGTATGAGCAGGCGATCGAGATCGTGAAGAAAGCGCTTGCCGTGCTCGGGGATGATTATGTGGCACTGCTGGACAAGGGCTTTTCGGAGCGCTGGGTGGATGTTTATGAGAACGAAGGAAAAAAGAGCGGTGCTTACTCCTGGGGTTCTTACGATTCCCATCCGTATGTGCTGATGAGCTTTAACGGAAATATCGATTCGGTCTTCACACTGGCGCATGAGATGGGCCATTCGCTGCATTCCTGGTATTCGAACCATACACAGCCGTTTACGTATGCGGAGTACCGCCTCTTTGTCGCTGAGGTGGCATCAACCTGCAACGAGGCACTGCTGATCCGCTATCTGCTGAAGCATGCGAAAGAAAAAGAGGAGAAGATTTTCCTGCTGAATTATTTCCTGGATCAGTTTAAGGGAACGGTGTTCCGCCAGACGATGTTTGCGGAGTTTGAGAAGCGGATTCATGAGAAGATGGCAGAGGAAGGCACGCTGACGGCGGACGGTATTTCGGAGCTGTATCTGTCGATCAACAAGGAGTATTTCGGACCGGATATGATTTCGGATCCGCAGATCGCGCTGGAATGGGCGAGAATTCCGCATTTTTATACACCGTTCTATGTATATCAGTATGCAACGGGATTTTCGGCGGCGATTGCGATCAGCAGCAAGATCCTGGCAGGGGAGCCGGGTATCGTGGAGAAGTACAAACAGTTCTTAAGCGGCGGCTGCTCGATGGATCCGATTGACCTTTTGAAGATCTGCGGCGTCGATATGACGAAGCCGGAGCCGGTGGAAGAGGCGCTGGATGTGTTTGCTTCTTATGTGGAGGAGCTGGAGAAGCTGACCGCGGAAGCGTAAGCACAGGTTTTAAAGTTGCATAAATTTGATGGGAAATATGTGTGAAAAATATACAAAATTTGGCGCGTTTTTCCCTTGAAAAAGTTTTTGGATATGTTACAATATTATTACAGAGTAAAAATGGATGAGCTGGAAATTGAAAAATATTTGCGATTAAGAGGGAGAATTTCCGTATTTCTGTCGAATGCGGAAGATTAAACGTAAATTTTTCGGAATGCGGCTTTGCTCCTGTAAAAATGGGGAGCGGGCCGCGGCCGGCTATGAAAGAAATGTTACTGTTCATTCAGCAGTGAACTGTAACAAAAACAGACGGATAGCAGATGAAGTAAGGGTGAGAGTATGAATTTATATGAGGCTATTTTTGTTAGAAAATCAGTAAGGAATTATTGTTTTGATACGCTTCCGCCGCAGACTTTGGATAAGATTTGGGAGCATTATAAGGAGATGCCGGCACTGTTTTCGGGCATCGGTGTGGATATGGCGATTCTGGACAACAGAAAAGGGCAGGAGAGAATGCTCAGTATGTTCAGTGTGAAGGCGCCGTATTATATGGCTTTTTATTCGGAGGAGTCAGAACGATATCTGATGAACGTGGGTTATATTATGGAACAGATGGTGCTGTATCTGTGCAGTATCGGACTGGGAACCTGCTTTATCGGAAGTAATCGTGTGAAAAAGGCGGAGCTTGAGAAGAACGGAAAGCGGCTGGTGGGGATCGTCGCTTTTGGTAAGAGTCATGGTTCGCATACGAGACGGCAAAGTGAAGCAAAGAGACTGCCGCTGGAGGATCTTTGTGTGTTCAAAGAGGTGCCGCGACAGTGGATGACGCAGATGCTGGAAGCGGCGAGACTGTCGCCATCCAGTATGAACAGCCAGCCGTGGAGATTTGTGGTGTATGATAACAGGATTCATATTTTCTCGAAGAAGCACAGTGTGGAGAAGCTTCGGAAGTGGGATGAGGTGAATTTCGGGATTATGTTTGCAAATATGATGGTGGCAGCAGAGGAGCTGTGGCTGGATGTTGACCTGATCAGACTCGGGGATATTTCGCAGAAAAACTTCTCAAATAATCAGTATGTGCTGAGCGCGATTCTGAAGGCGTAGAGGTGAATACGGACGACCTCGCGTGGCTTCGTACCTGCGGTGCAGCGGGCGAGAAAAAGAGGGCGGAACTTGTGGCGTGGAATGGGCCCGGAAAAATGAGAATCAACGCAATTCGTCAGGAAACCTGATGGTTTCCCGACTCAGTGCGTTTTGACCTCTGGTGTTGTGCACCAGAGGTCATCCCATTTTTCCGGGCCCCTTCTGCGCTCACAGTTCTTGCCCTCTTTTTCTATGCCCGCTGCACCGCAGGTACGAAGCCACGCGAGGTCTGACGGTGGGGACGGGGGTAAAGCGTCTGGATCCGCCAGGAGGCGGATCGGCGTGAGCATGTGGGGTTGGGAGGACGGATGGAAAGGAGTCTGGATTCGTCAGGAGGGTGGTTCGGTGTGAATTTGTGGGGGGAAGACAGCTGTGCGGGTGTCTGATGGAGAGCGAAAATTGAGGGAATCGTAGATACTTTTGATTTTTTTTGAAAAAAATTGAAAATAGGTATTGACAAATGAGGGGAGTTCCTGTATAGTAACATTTGTAAGGTGCAGCGAGCACTTAGCAAGATAAAAATTAATAAATGCGCGAGTGGCTCAGGGGTGGAGTACAACCTTGCCAAGGTTGGGGTCGCGGGTTCGAATCCCGTCTCGCGCTCTGCTGGAAACCGGAATGTGTAAGCATTCCGGTTTTTGCGTTGTGGAAAAATAGATGAAAAAGAAATCTTATTTTTAAAACTTAAGAATATTGCATTTTAAATTTTCATATGCTATAATGCCGATAGGCAATGAAATGAATGGCTTGCAAAGTCAACAAAAGCCCCACGAGCTGCAACTCGTGGGGCTTTCTGTGCCTTTTGGGCAAGGCGGCTTAAACCTTAGGCTGGCTGCCAGTTATTTCTTACCGTCCAGCCATTTGCAGATATAGTAGGCTACTATACTTGCCATAACGGAAAGAAAAAATGAAATGAATAGTTCTTGCACTGTCAACCCTCCCTTCTCTGCCTGTCTGGGAGTGGCAACGTTCATTAGTATAACATACAATTCTTATTTCTAAAATAAAAAAATTCCCTGTTTTTATAAAAATTCAAGGCTTCGAAAAAAAGTTCTTGCCCGGTAGTTACTACCGTACGGTATGCTAAGGATAACAAAGCAAATCAGCGAAAGGGGAATGTAGTATGAACATTACGATGGAGAATTTTAAAACCGCAAAGTATGATGTGTTTTCTATTTTTGATGACCGCTGGGGTTTGTGTACTGCGGGTACGCCAAGGGAGTA
Organism: Blautia sp. OM06-15AC; assembly: GCF_003481425.1. Lineage (NCBI taxonomy): Bacteria > Bacillati > Bacillota > Clostridia > Lachnospirales > Lachnospiraceae > Blautia > Blautia sp. OM06-15AC. The sequence goes on from NZ_QULD01000008.1 coordinate 97,133, forward strand.
TAATACGATGACGATCGGATGGGGTACGATGGGGACGATCTGGGGACCGCCAAAGAAAGGAAAGCAGATCATTACCGTATTTATCCGGGAAAGCCGCCGGACGCATCAGATTCTGCAGAAGGAAGACGAGTTTACGGTCTGCTTTTTTCCAGAGAAATATCGGAAGGATCTTGGAATCCTGGGATCAAAATCGGGAAATGATGTGCCGGATAAGATCAGTCTGACCAGTCTGACACCGAAGATGCTGGGAAATGCGGTTGGATTTGAAGAGGCAGAGCTGACCTTTGTCTGCAAAAAAATCTATGCGGTCAGAATGGAGAAAGAAGATCTGCCGGAATTTACGCGCGATACTTTATATAAAGATGGCGATCTCCATTATCTGTATATGGGCGAGATTGAAGATGTCTTTGGCATGATTGAGGAATGAAACAGGAAAATTGGCGTGATGTATCAGTATTTCTTATCACAATCTTGTATATACTGCACCGGGCAGAAAGGCATCAGACTGCGTGAAATGCGGAAAATGTGAGAAAGTATGTCTGCAGCACCTGCAGATCAGAAACCTGCTGGAGGATGTGGTGAAAGAGTTTGAAGCGGAGCGTGCTTGAAAAAATTTCCGAAATTTACAAAAAGTACATCTGATCAGGGAGTAACCTGATCAGATGTACTTTTTTGTACGCAGTATATCAGAGTTTGATCCAAGGGGACCATTCTGCTGCAGAATAATTGGATTAATAGTTGGCTTTATAAGAATTTCTCTTTTCCGCCGTTACGCGGTGCATCCGCTCTGCCATTACAACCATCAGAATCAAAATGGCCATCAGGAATACCGGATACAGTCCGAAGGAAATATGCTGGCCGAGAACACCGAAAACCGGCGGCATCAGGCAGGTTCCGACGTAAGCAAAGGCCATCTGGATGCCGATGATTCCCTGGCTTAAGTCGGCACCGAAGTTTGCCGGTGTCTCGTGAATGATGGAAGGATAAATCGGCGCACAGCCAAGTCCGATCAGGATCAGGCCGATAAAAAGAAGGGAATCGCCAAACGGCAGCAGCATCAGAACCGCACCAACGGCGATGAAAAACTGTCCCAGACGAATCATATTCTGATCGTTCAGCTTCATGGTAACGAAACCGCAGATAAAACGTCCGATGGTAATACCAATGTAAAACAGGCTGGCCCAGCTTGCGGCACGCTGTGCATCAATACCGCGGAACAGCGTACAATAACTTGCAGCCCACATGCCAGCAGTAGATTCCACTGCACAGTAACAGAAAAAGCAGATCAGCACCTCTTTGACACCAGGAACACGGATCAGACTGGAAAAACTCCGCTCCGCCGGAACAGAGGTATCCTCTTCGGCAGCTCCGGCAGGTTTCTGCCAAAGAGGAAGGCTTAAGAACAAAACCAATGTCAGCACAATCTGGAAAATGGAAATGATGAGATATCCTTTGTTCCAGTTCAGGTGACTGATTGCCCAGCTCATCACAACAGGGCCGGTACTGCAGCCAACACCCCACATGCAGTGCAGCCAGCTCATATGGCGCGCCTTATAATGAAGCGCAACGTAGTTATTCAAAGCGGCATCGACGCTTCCGGCGCCGAGACCGTAGGGAATTCCCCAGAGGCACAGGGCCCAGAAAGAATGGCTGATGGAAAAACCAAACAGTGCCACAGCGGTTGTCAGAACACTGACAGCGGTGACCTTTCCGGTGCCAAACCGTGTGTTCAGCCGGTCACTGTTCAGACTGGAAACAATTGTTCCGGCAGAGATAATCATGGAAATGATACCGGCTGCGGAAACGGAAGTTCCAAGTTCCTGGTACATGACCGGCCACGCAGAGCCAAGCAGGGAATCCGGCAGTCCAAGACTGATGAATGCCAGATAAATGACAGGCAGCAAAAGTGAAACCATAGTAAAACCCTCCTAATAAAAAAATCATCGTAAGAAATCAGAAAAAAGAAAAGATATGCTTATTTCGGATTTCTGCAGATAGCAAGCAGGTACAGAAAATTTTCGTTAAGTTTAACGCAGAACCTCTGTACGCAATAATTTCAAGGTATCATACTTGAAAAAAAGAATCAATACTTTCTTTTCAGAAAACAAAAAAAGCGATATAGTAGAAGAAAGAAAATTCTTTCCCAAAAGCAAAGCGTGTTTGAAAAACATTTCTGCAGTTTGCAAAAAGCCTTTTTCAAATATGCTTCAGGAAAGAAATAAAAAACGAAACAAATAAAACGAGAGGGAGACATATGGAAACAAGAGTACTTCGCTATTTTCTTGCCGTAGCACGGGAAGAAAACATCAGCCGTGCGGCAGAGGTCCTGCATATCACGCAGCCAACCCTAAGCCGTCAGCTGTCCCAGATGGAAGAAGAACTGGGGGTAATCCTGTTTGAACGGGGAACTAGGAGAATCCGGCTGACAGATGCGGGGGTCCTGCTGCGCCGCAGGGCAGAAGAAATTATCGGGCTGATTGATAAGACAGAAAAAGAACTGGCAGAGCAGGAAGCACTGATCGACGGACGTGTGACAATCGGATGCGGAGAGACAAGGTCTGTGAATGTTCTGGCAGATCTGATCGAAACTTTCAGCCAAAAATATCCGAACGTGACGTTCGATCTGGTGACGGGAACCGCAGATGTATTGAAGGAGCAGATGGATCGTGGTCTGATGGATGTTGCACTGCTTCTGGAGCCGGTTGATGTGGGAAAATATGAGTTTGTGCGTCTGAAAGAAGGGGAGCGGCAGCAGGTGCTGATGCGTCCGGATGATCCGCTGGCACAAAAAGAAGTCGTACATCCGGAAGATTTAAAAGATCTTCCGCTGATTCTGCCAAGAAGACAGGATGTGCAAAATGAAATTACCAACTGGTTCGGAGCATATTATCAGAAGCTGAACATCCGATTTACCTGTAATATGCCGACAAATGGAGCAAAAATGGTTCGGAAGGGACTCGGTTATCTGATTACGGTGCAGGGCGTTTCCGAGCTATGGAAGGAAGAAGAGATTGTCGGACGATTCTTAGATCCGCCGATCATCTGCCGCAGTGTGTTTACCTGGAAAAGGGAACAGCCATTCAGCCTTGCTGCGACGAAGTTTATCGATCATATCCGGGAAAATTTGTGAAAACAGCCAGAAAATGATTTATTAATGTAAGTTATTTTTGTAATCTAATTTATTAGAAAAACTTTACAATCCGGGAAAAATCGTGTTACACTATAACAGAAAAGAAAGTATGTGCAAATCGAAACGGTGTAAAAGGACCATGGCCCGAATTACCGATACGTTTCGCATCACAAGGGAGAAAAAATACAAAAGAGAGGTAAACGACAAATGGGAGGCTTTTTTGGAGTTGCATCAAGAGAAGACTGTACGCTGGAACTGTTTTATGGAGTAGATTATCATTCTCATCTCGGTACAAGACGAGGAGGAATGGCGACCTATGGAGCAAATGGTTTCAGCCGTGCAATCCACAATATAGAAAATTCCCCGTTTCGTACAAAATTTGAGCGCGATGTAGCAGAGATGGAAGGCCATCTTGGTATCGGATGCATTTCCGACTATGAACCGCAGCCGCTCCTGATCCAGTCACATCTTGGAAGCTTTGCGATTACAACCGTTGGAAAGATTAACAACATGGACAAGCTCCTGGAGAATGTTTATGGAAACGGACGGACGCATTTCCAGGAAATGAGCACCGGACAGATCAATGCCACAGAGCTGGCAGCATCTCTGATCTGCAGCGAAAAAACGATTACGGAAGGTATTCGTCATCTGCAGGATGTGGTGGATGGCTCCATGACGCTGCTTTTGATGACGAAAGACGGAATTTACGCCGCCCGTGATAAAAAAGGCCGTACGCCACTTGTCATTGGTAAAAAAGAGGGCGCTTACTGTGCCTCCTTTGAAAATTTTGCTTACCTGAATCTTGGCTATACCGATTATCATGAACTGGGACCTGGAGAGATCGACTTTATCACACCGGAGAGCGTGGAGATGCTTGTTCCGCCGCAGGAGGAGATGAAAATCTGCTCTTTCCTGTGGGTTTACTACGGCTATCCGACAGCATCGTACGAGGGGATTAACGTCGAGGAGATGCGATATCACTGTGGTGCCATGCTTGCAAAACGTGATGCGGGAAGTGATGTTCACCCGGATCTCATTGCCGGTGTGCCGGATTCCGGTATCGCCCATGCGATTGGCTACGCCAATGAGTCTAAAATTCCATTTGCAAGACCGTTTATCAAATACACTCCGACCTGGCCGCGTTCCTTTATGCCGACCAATCAGGAGCAGAGAAACCTGATCGCACGCATGAAACTGATTCCGGTACAGGCACTGATCGATCAGAAAAAGCTGCTTTTGATTGATGATTCCATTGTGCGCGGTACACAGCTTCGGGAGACGACTGAGTTTCTGTATCAGAGCGGTGCAAAAGAAGTTCATGTCCGCCCGGCATGCCCGCCGCTGCTGTATGGATGCAAGTTCCTGAACTTTTCCCGTTCCAAATCCGAGCTTGATCTGATTACCAGACGGATCATCCTCGAAAAAGAAGGAGAAAATGCAGAAAAAACACTGGAGGAATATGCAGATCCGAAGAGCGACCGCTACGAATCCATGTGCCAGGAAATCTGCCGCCGTCAGAACTTTACCAGCCTCCGGTATCACCGCCTCGATGATCTGGTAGAATCCATTGGACTGCCGAAGTGCAAAATGTGTACCTATTGCTTTGACGGAAAAGAATAAAAAGGATATAATAGTTTTTAAGCAGGCCAACTGGCAGAATATTCTATGTAAGTGGAATCTGCCGGCTGGCCTTAAAAAATATTGGGGGCTTTTTTATGGCAATTACTATTCTGATCGTGGATGATGATAAGCTGCTGGTCGATAAGCTGGAAGAGACTGTGAACTGGAGTAAAATCGGAATCGATATGGTTTTTACGGCAAACAATATCCGCCAGGCGCAAAAACTGCTGGAAGAATATCCAATCGAAATGCTTTTGTGTGACATCGACATGCCACAGGGAAACGGGCTGGAACTGCTCGAATGGATCCGATATAAAAAACTGGATATCGAATGTGCCTTCCTGAGCAGTTATGCAAATTTTGCCTATGCACAGATGGCGCTGAAACTTTCATCCAGAGAGTATCTTCTGAAACCGATTTCCAATACAGATCTGGAAATCGCGCTTCTTCGTTTGGTCGAGATTGTAAAGGAAAAACAGCAGAAGACAAAAGCACAGGAAAATACAGAACAGAAAGAAAAGAAACTATGGGAAGATCTTCTGATCCAGTGTATGCAGGAAGAATACTGGATTGAGCAGGCAAAAAAGAAATATGACGATCCGGAAGAAAAATTCTGCCTGATACAGCTGCGTGTTCTGGAGATTCCTTCGAAAGAATATTATAAAAAAGAAATCAGTCTGGAGAATTTTGTGATTGAGAATGTCACGACAGAATTTTTTGAAACAAGAGGGCGGCGTGTGGAAGCCATTGTCCATGCCAGTGATCTGGAGTGGGCGATTGTACTGCGGAACGTGATCCGAAATGCAGGGGATGAAGAAAAACTGGAGGAATGGAGAAAGTGTCTTTCCGGTGCGGTTCCGGCAAGATTCTGTACCTATATGGGAAAACCCGTTACGCTGGAAGAGATTCCAAAAAGCCGGGATAAACTGGAAGAAATCGAAAAATACGCCGTGCCGGATGAGACAGGAATTTTGTACGAAGACCGCTGGTACTTTGTGGAACGTGAATATCAAAAGCCATCCTGGAAAACGTATCTTGCAGAAATGGAGCAGACGGACTCTGTGCAGCAGGTAAGGAAATCTCTGCAGGGCTATATTACACAGCGCCGGGCTGCGGGTGGAATGCGAAAAGATTTTACCGTTCGTTTTATCGGAGAACTGGTTCAGACGGTTTATGGCTATTTAAAAGACCGTGGAATCGCTTTTGAACAGATTTTTGAAAGAGAAGAATTCGAGCACAGAAGACGAGAAGCCTGTCTTTCTGTAGTTGGAAGCCGGGAATTTATCGAATATCTGTTTGCTGTACTGGAGGGACAGAAAAAGAGCGAAACACACAGCGACAATGTGGTGGATCAGCTGAAAAAATATATTGAACAGAATCTGGGAGAAGATCTCTCACGGCCGGTGCTGGCAGGAAAAGTCTTTCTTTCGGAAGATTATGTTTCCAAACTTTTTATGAAAACGACGGGAATGTCGTTGCCAAATTATATCGCCGAGCGCAGAATTGAACGGGCAAAAGAATATTTGCGCACATCATCCCTGCCGATTAGCAAAATTGCGATGGAAGTCGGGTACGGAAATTTTTCCTATTTCAGTAAAACGTTCCGGGAGCTGGTTGGATGTACGCCAAATGAATACCGGAGCCGTCAGAAATAACAAAAAAATGGTGTCAATAACAAAAAAACGTGATAGATAACAAAAAACAGATTTTACTTAAAAAAAGACGTTGCGAAAACGTCTTTTTTTTAATATACAGACTGCCGGAAAATGTTAGAAAAATGAGGCGAGTTTTTGTATAATATGTTCATCGGTTGAGACGAGAAAAAGAAATCTAAAGGAAAGAAGGGATGATATGTGAGCGCCAACCATAGTAAAACCAAAAAGAAGAGTTCCATAGGATTTGTAGAGGGAGTGAGAAGAAGCAGGCCATTATATTTACTGATGCTTCCTTCCATTATCATTTTTGCACTGTTTACGTACTACCCGATGTACGGAATTGTGATTGCATTTAAAAACTTTACACCTGCGGATGGAATTATGGGAAGCAGCTGGGCTGGACTGAAATACTTCAAACAGTACTTTAACTCCTATCAGTTCGGTCTGACCATTAAAAACACAATTATCATCAGTCTTTACACCATCGCGGTAACATTCCCGCTCCCGGTTATCATGGGACTGCTGGTTAACCAGATGAAGGCACAGAAGTTTAAAAAATTCTTCCAGGTATCAACCTACCTGCCGCACTTTATCTCCACCGTTGTTATGGCCGGAATGCTGATCCTGTTCCTTTCCCCGAGTACAGGTATTATCGCAAAGCTGGTGGGAGTGCTTGGATTCAAGCTCCCGAACCTGATGGGAAGTGCAAAAGCATTCCCACACATTTATGTATGGTCTGAGGCATGGCAGCATGTAGGATGGGACAGTATCCTCTATATCGCAACACTTTCCTCTGTAGACCCGACCCTGTATGAAGCGGCAACGATGGACGGTGCCAACAAATGGCATAAAATGATCCACATCGATGTTCCGGCTCTGCTGCCGACGGCAACCATCATGTTTATCATGAGAATGGGAAGCGTCATGAGCGTTGGATTTGAGAAGGTTTACCTGCTGCAGAATACACTGAACAGTACCTCAAGTGAGATCATTTCCACCTATGTGTATAAGATGGGTCTTGTGAGCAGCCAGTACAGCCTTTCCGCTGCAATTGGCCTGTTCAACAACATTATCAACCTGATTCTTCTTCTGGCAGTCAACTTCATTTCCAGTAAAATGAGTGATACCTCACTGATCTGACAGAATTTTGAGCCTACATAGGAATGGAGAGCAAAGATATGAGTAAAGCAAAAGCAGTATCAACAAATAAAGTAAAGAAATCCAGAGAAGACTGGATTTTCGATATCATCCTGTATACGATCGGCGTGCTTCTGATCATCATCACCCTGTATCCGATGTACTTCATCATCATTGCATCGTTCAGTGATCCGGCAGCCGTATCCAACGGACAGATTATGTTCCTTCCGAAAGGAGTTAACTTCAAAGGATACAAACAGCTGGCGAGCTATGCAAAGCTGTGGACCGGCTACCGTAATACGATTGCTTACGTAATTATGGGAACGCTTGTGACACTCGTTGTCAATGTTCCGGCTTCCTACGCGCTTTCCAGAAAGCATTTGTATGGAAGAAGATTTTTCACAGCATTTTACCTGATCCCGATGTTCTTCACCGGCGGTCTGATCCCAACCTACCTGGCAGTACAGAGATTTCATCTGCTGGACACCTTCTGGGTTATGGTTGTTCCGTTCTCCGTTGTAACGTATTACATCATCGTAGGACGAACGTTCTTCAACAACAGTATCCCGGAGGATCTCTGGGAGGCGGCGCAGCTGGATGGATGTGGATACCTTGGATTCTTCTTCAAGATTGTGCTTCCGCTTTCCAAAGCCGTTATCGCTGTTATTGCCCTGTGGGCAGCAGTAGGACAGTGGAACTCCTACTTTAATGCATTGATTTATATCCGAAGCGAAAGTCTGCAGCCGCTGCAGATTGTCCTTCGAAGCATTCTGGTCGGCAATCAGACCATGAGTGCCATGAGTACCGGCGCTGCAGCCGTTGAGGCAAAGCAGATGGCCGATCTTATCAAATACGCGATCATCGTGGTTTCCTCCGCGCCGATCATGTGTATGTACCCGTTAGTGCAGAAATACTTCAATCAGGGTGTTATGCTCGGATCACTGAAAGGCTGATCCTGCGGATAGGAGAGAAGTATTGCAAATAAAAATCATAAAGGAGAGATGATGATGCGAAAGAAAACAAAAATGGCCTGGAGCGTTGCTCTTTCGGCCGCAATGGCAGCTGGACTGCTTGCAGGATGTGGAAGTAATGGAGGAACGGAAAGTACGAGTGGAAGCACTGCAGCAAGTTCTGCAAAGACAGAATCTTCTGCCAGTGACACGACAGATACCAGTGACCGCCCAACCTACAAAATTGCAACAGTAAGATGGACCGATACCTGGCCGACCGATTTCCTGCATGAAGGCGTCATGAAAGAAATCGAGGACAAGATGAATATCAACATCGACTGGCAGGTTTATTACAACAGTGACTGGTCCGAGCAGAAATCTCTGCTGCTGGCTTCCGGAGACCTCCCGGATGCATTTCTTGGCTCCATCTGCTTAACACAGGCAGATATGGCACAGAACAAATCGGCATTCCTGGATCTGACAGATCTGATCGAAAAAGATATGCCAAACCTGAAAGCAGCCTTTGAGGCTGATCCGGAACTGAAAGCAGTCTGCACCAGCCGTGACGGAAGAATCTACAGCTTACCGAAGAAGCTTCCGCTTCGTCCGAAGGTTTGCGGCGATGTTATGTGCATCAACCAGGAATGGCTGGATAACTTAGGACTGGAAACTCCGAAGACCTATAAAGAACTGGAAGAGGTTCTTGTTAAATTTGCGACAGAAGATGCTGACGGCGACGGCGATCCGACCAACGAGATCGGTATCACAAATGCGGCAAGCAGCGGACTGTTAAGCGGCGATCTGCGCCACATCCTTTCCCCGTTCGGAACCATGGTAAGCCGTGACGGAAACTACATGGGACTGAATGGCGAAGGAAAACCGGTCTTCATGCCGATGGAAGAAAATTACAAAGAAGCAGTAAAATGGATGCGTCAGTTATGGGAAGAGGGCGTTGTTGACCCAGAGTACTTCACACAGGATGGCTCTATGCAGACAGCAAAACAGCAGGCTGATGGCGGTTCTCAGGTAGGTCTTATCTTTGGATGGACTGCAGACGCCCAGGTTGGTCCGAACGTAAATCAGTTTAAGACTCTTGAGGCAGTAGAAGGCTACGATGGAAACCACTACGTAGAAGCAGCAACCAATTACCTTGATATCTCCGACCGTGAGCTCATGATCTCCAAAGACTGTAAAGATCCTGACACCCTGCTGAAATGGGCGGATGAATTTTATACCGATCTTGCATCGTTACAGACCTTCTATGGTACGATCGGAAGCCAGATCACAGACAATGGCGACGGAACCTACAATGTAGATGTGCCAAGCGATGGATCTTCTCTGGATACTTCCGCATGGTCCAATTCCTTACGTGACTTCGGACCAAAATACATGAACGAGGATTTCTATGACAAAGTTTCTCTTCCGGAGGATCAGGGCGATGGTGTCAAACTGGCCGATGATGCAATCAATGAGAAATACGTTGATACTGAGAAAAACTGTGGATTCCCGATGGTTCAGTACACTGACGAAGACCTTTCCAGAATCACGGCAATCGGAACCGATATCTATAAATATGTAGAAGCACAGTATGCACACTGGGTAGTAGACGGCGGCATCGATGATGAATGGGATTCCTACATCGATCAGCTGAAAGCTATGGGTATTGACGAGTTCCTCCAGATTCAGACAGATGCTTACAATGCATACAAAGAAAATCTGGCAAAATAAACAGAAAATAACATTACCTGTAAGAAGCAGGCGTTGATCCGGCGGATCAATGTCTGAGGTGCAAAACAGCAGGAGAAACGGCAGGCCAGAAATGACCTGCCGTTTTTGACAAAAGGAGGATTTTTACATGTTTTTGGAAAAAGAGGGTAAGTTAATTTATTCTTACGATGGCGAGACCGTCTGCATCGAAGCGTGGGGAAAAGATGCACTGCGTGTGCGCGCGACAAAAAATCGAAGCTTTACCGGCCGCGACTGGGCGCTGGAAGCAAAGGACGCGCATGCGGGAGAGGTTGAAATCTTTGAGGATCCATCAGCAAAAGGCGGAGCCTTTGCCAATATGTACGAGGGAACGGATACTTCCTACGGAAAAATCACAAATGGAAAGCTTCATGCAGTGATCGATTCCGGCAGCGTCATTACGTTCTATCATGAGGATGGAAGAGTTCTGTTAAAGGAGCATTTCCGCCGTCTGCGCGATGAGGAAAGCATGCCGCTCAACATCATGGGACGCGAGTACAGCAACGGCGTCGGGGATAATTTCCGTATTGTAGCGCGGTTTGTAGCAAGAAAAGGTGAGAAAATCTTCGGAATGGGACAGTATCAGCAGCATGAGCTGGATCTGAAGGGCTGTATGCTGGAGCTGGCACAGAGAAACTCACAGGTCAGTGTTCCGTTCTATCTTTCCAGTATCGGCTACGGCTTCTTATGGAACAATCCGGGTGTCGGACAGGTGATGTTTGCGAATAATGGAACGGAATGGGTAACGGAATCCGGGAAAGAAATCGATTATCTTGTGATTGCAGGTGATACCCCTGCCGAGATCGAGGAGAATTATATGACGCTGACCGGAAAACCGCCGATGATGCCGGAATACGGCATGGGCTTCTGGCAGTGTAAGCTCCGCTACTGGAATCAGGAACAGCTTCTGTCTGTAGCAAGAAAATACAAAGAACTCGGTGTGCCGCTTGATGTGATTGTCGTTGACTTCTTCCATTGGACAAAGCAGGGCGAGTTCAAATTTGATCCGAAATACTGGCCGGATGTGCCGGGCATGTGCCGTGAATTAAAGGAGATGGGAATTCAGGTTGTTGTGTCGGTATGGCCGACCGTTGACATTTATTCCGAAAACTTCGAGGAGATGAAAGAGAAGGGCTATCTGGTTCGCACAGAGCACGGTGTACCGCTGACGATGCTCTGCGGTGGAAATGAAGTCTTCTTCGATGCAACCAACCCGGATGCAAGAACGTATGTCTGGGAAAAAATCAAGAAAAATTATTACGATCAGGGTGCAAAACTCTTCTGGCTTGATGTGGCAGAGCCGGAATACAGCGTTTACGATTTCAGGAACTACCGCTATCAGCTCGGAAGCGTACAGGAGGTCGGAAATGTTTATCCGAAATATTATCTGAAAGCGTTCTATGACGGCATGACGGCAGAAGGCGATACTATGCCAATCAGCCTGATCCGTTCTGCCTGGGCAGGCAGCGCGAAATATGGTGCGCTCGTATGGTCAGGCGATATTGTAAGTACCTTCGAGTGCTTCCGGCGCCAGGTACAGGCAGGGCTTAACATGGCGATTGCCGGTATTCCGTGGTGGACCACCGATATTGGCGGTTTCCACGGCGCCAGAACCGACGACCCGGATTTCCATCGTCTGTACATCCGCTGGTTTGAGTACGGATGCTTCTGTCCTGTCATGCGTCTGCATGGAAACCGCAATCCACAGGAGGGCTACGGTGCAGAGCAGATCGGCTCCGGCAGCGATAATGAGATCTGGAGTTTTGGCGATAAGGCATATGAAATTTCAAAGAAATATATTTTCCTGCGTGAGCGCCTGAGAGATTATATCCGGACACAGATGAAGAAAGCACATGAGGACGGAACTCCGATGATGCGGCCTGTTTTCTATGATTTCCCGACAGATCAGGAAAGCTGGAATGTGGAGGATGCTTATCTGTTCGGACCGGATCTCTATGTTGCACCTGTGATGGAGGATCACGTAACGGAGCGCGAGGTTTATCTCCCGGATGGAACAGCATGGTTTAACGCATGGACCGGAGAAAAGTATGAGGGAGGACAGAACGTAACGGTTGCTGCACCGCTGGATACTATTCCGGTATTCGTAAAAGAAGGAGCGGATGCAGAAAAGCTGCTGAACATTTTCTCTGAATAAGAGAATGTTACCGCTCACCGGTAGCAGGCGAACGGCAACAAAGAATCCTGTTCTCACCATGTGAAACACGGACTTTGCATGCACAAAGCGAAAAAATGTGATATAATGGGCTGTGTTACAAAGAACATAGCTGCAAATATATTCCGTGAGTGTAAAATGACTGCCGGAGCTGCGCGGTAAGGTGCGGCGTCCGGCAGTCGCTCTGCAGACAGAAAAAAGGAGGGGTGGATGCGCTTATGAATCTCTGGCAGAAAGGAAAACGAAGGATGCTGCGCAGCGTTCGAATACGCAGTTTGAAGGATACGTCCCTGCGGCTTGGAACTCCGGTTTTTCTGGTCCTGATGGGGCTTGTTGTCTGCCTGCTCTGGGGCGTTTGGGAAAACCGCAAGCTGGCAGATAAATATATTGCCGATACGGCAAAGCTCTATGTCGATCAGATCAACCGTGATATGTCGCAGATCAACAGTGAACTGATCTATCTGCTGGATTCTGACAGCAACATCAAAGAAATCCCGGATCAGATAACATCGACAGATGCTCAGTATTATGAAATGGAGCAGACGCTGCGGGAGCGAAACCGTGTGCTGAAAATCCGTTACCATGAGGTACAGACCTTCTTCGTCTACGGTCAGAAAGCCAATGTTCTGATTACGGACAGCGGAACTATGTTTACCGAGAGTAAGGGAATGACAACGCTGAATCAGATGCTGATGTCCTATCTGCAGATTATGACATCAAAGGATTCGATCAGCACACAATGGACCGTGATTACGTTTGGCGACGACGACTATATTGTCGGCTGGTACGCGAAAAACAAAAAAGTCATAGGCTGCGTCATCAATCTGAATCTGATTTTCCGGACCATCCGCGCCAAAACAGAGGAGTATGATGTCATTCCGTTTATGGTAGATGCCAGAGGGCGCGTGATGACGCAGGCAGACACATCGGAAAAATATAAAAATGAGATTATCGATTTTTCCAAAGCGGGAGAGAAAAAAGAGAAAAATGCGACGGTCTATTCCTACCAGCTTGGCACGGTCGGAAAAATCAATCTCATGGTTCTGCCGGGAGGCGGTATTCTTGAGAATGTACTGATTATGCAGATTGCATTCGTCGTCCTGATCGCAGTTCTTCTGATTGTCTGCGCATTGGAAATTACAGCATATTACCACCGGATTCTGGAACCGCTGGAAAAATTCGGACAAAAACTGGAGGAGCTGGAAAAAGAGCAGAGTCTGAATGACGATGGAAGCAACAATCTGTTAGAGCTGGAGTCTGTGAGCGGCAAATTCAAGGAACTGCTGCGGAAAATACAGGGATTGAAAATTGCGATCTACGAAAAAGAGCTTGCCGAACAGAAAGCCGAGCTGGAATACACGCAGGAACAGATCAAGCCACACTTCTTTCTGAACTGCCTGAGCCTGATCCATGGCATTGCGGATAAGAATAACGAAGGCGAGATCGTTGAGATCACAACGGTGCTGTCCGACTATATGCGCTACATTTTCCAGGATTCCAAGAAGCAGCGCGATGTGGAGGAAGAGCTGGAACACATTGAGGCATATATCCGCATCCAGAAGCTGCGGTACGGAGAAGAAGCCTTTTCCTTTGAAGCAACGACGGATGGTGATATCGGAGAATGGAAGGTTCCGTCTCTTCTGCTGCAGACACTGGTGGAAAACTCCGTAGTACACGGTGTATCCCTGGACCGGAAGAGTGAGATTTCCCTATATCTCACAAACGAGACGTACGAGGACGGTGAGTACCTCTACATCTGTATTTCCGACACCGGAAACGGATTTTCGAAAGAGGCACTGGATGCAATCGAAAACGACACGCCTATCATCTACCACGGCCGTCACCATGTCGGCATCTCCAATATAAAACGCCGCCTGGCGCTGATGTACGGCGAACGGGCGAGCATTACGTGCTCCAATATGGATGAAAATTACGGAGCCGTCGTAGAGGTGCGGCTGCCTAAAACAGAATAAAGCGAAAAGAAAAAAGGCGGGAACCCGGAGAAACATAGAGGGTTCCCGCCTTTTTGCGTGAAAAAACTGCAGGAGCTTCCGGAACCTGATGGCTCCGGGAAGCTCCTGCAAAGGGGGAGATGATTCAAAAACTGTTTTCTGTATCAGATACGGGAAACTCCGTCATCGGTATAACGCTCGTAGGAAGCGCCTTCGTATCCGACCATGCGGATGCTTTCCTCTTTGATATCCGGTATGGATTCTGCAAAATCAGCAACCGGGATTGCGCAGCCTTTGCGGATGAAGAGCGGAACCTCATTCAGGGCAACTTCTACATAGTGGATACCTTTTGGAAGAACCTCCTGGAACATGTTTCCATTGCCGAGGAATTTTACAAACATCATTTCTTCCGGCAGATATACGTAACGGCCGATGGCATTCTGGGTGTAAACCGGTGCGATCATGATCTCATTACCGATCATCAACTGATCTTCTGTATTTCTTGCCAGCTTGTCGTCTGGATAAACGAAAGCAAGCGGTTTGAAGTACATATCATCGTTTAAAGCAGCCTTCATGTACTCGCTGTACAGATACGGAACGAGGCGGTAGCGGACGCCGATGACGTTGCGGAAGTCTTCGATATGCTCAAACTGGTAAGGTTCCTGCTCACGTGTTCCGAGTGCAGCATGGTTTCTCATCAGAGGAGTGAAAACACCAAGTGCCAGCCAGCGGAGCAGCAGGTCTCTTGTAGTATTTGCACCGAATCCACCGAGGTCGGCTCCGGTATAAAGGAAACCGCACATATTGAGGGACGGCATCATCTTCAGGTTCAGCAGGATGTGTGACCACCACGAGCAGTTGTCTCCAGTCCAGATTCCGCCGTAACGGTGCATGCCGATGTAGGAAGAACGGGAGAACATCAGGATTCGCTTATCCGGGGAAATTCGTTCAAAAGCTTCACCGGCAGAACGTGTCATGTTGTAGCCAAACAGATTGTGTACCTTGTCATGGCGGACCTGTTCGCCGTTTACGTTGTGATAGAAGCGTTTATAGTCCTCATGGTTGTTTGCCAGTGCCTGAAGCTTTCCGCCTACCATGTAGTGCGGAACCTCCGGATCACCTTCCACATATTTCTTTGCAGTCTCCTTGAAATCAGCAAGGCCTTCCTGAGAATAGAAGATGGATGGCTCGTTCATGTCATTCCAGAAGGCATCGATTCCCTTGGAAACGAGAACATCGTATTTGTCACCAAACCATTTTCTGGCATCTGCATTTAAGACATCCGGGAAATGAGTCCAGCCCGGCCATACAGTAGCTTCGAAGTAGGAGCCATCCTCGCGGCGGCAGAAGTAGCCTTTTTCACAGCCCTCTTCGTAAATGTCATAACCCTCTTCGACTTTCACACCGGCATCGATGATCGGAACGAGATGGATCTTTTCTTTTTTCATATCCTGTACAAAGCCCTCGAAATCCGGGAAACGTTCTTCATTTACGGTGAAGTCCTTGTAATCCTGCATGTAGTCGATATCCATGTAAACCATATCGAGCGGTACATGGTTTTCGCGGTATTTTTTCACTACCGTGCGGAAATCATCCTCTGTTTTGTAGCCCCAGCGGCTCTGACCGTAACCGAAAGCAAACTTCGGAGCAATGTAGCTGCGTCCGATGATGCCGCGGAACTGTTTTACGATATCAAGATCGGAATCACCGGTGATCATGTAAACGTAGAGGTCTGCGTTTTCGCAGGAAACGGTCATTGTATCGGAAGTCGTGTAGCCGATATCGAAACGCAGGGTGCCCGGATAATCGAAGAAGAATCCTACGTGTGTCTTGCCGGAGATGATGATGAAGTTGTGTGCTGCATACAGAGAGGTTTTGCTCTCTACGTGATTTGGATCATCGGCGCAGTCACTGATGTAAAGAAAGCCGCGTTTGTTGATGCCGCGGTTGGCTTCGCCAAGTCCGAATACCATGTCCTCGTCAGCAAGCTTTGTAGTGAAGGAGAAGCCGTTCTCGGTGGAGAAGGTACCGTAATCAGGGTTTCCTTCGGAAGAGGGGATCTCTTTTACAACAGCTTCGGTTTCAAATGGGGTTCCGTAGACAAATTTTTTTACCATGTCATCCTCCTTGTAAAATAAATGGAAAATATAGTGTTTTGGTTAGGTTTAGCGCAACACCTTTGTAATTTTATTATAACAGGGATCGGAAAAATGTCTAGCAAAATTCTTCCTTTTTTTTAACAAAAAAACGTGTACAGAAAAAATCCGGTTATGTTGGCAGGACTTCTGCACGTTTCCGGAAATCTCTCGGCGTACAATGGTAAGTACGCAGAAAGATTTTGGAATAATAGCTCTGATGATTGAAACCGCATGCGGTACAGATTTCCGCGATGGACATTTTGGTTGTGTTTAGCAGATGACAGCTCACTTCCAGACGGTAATGATTCAGAAAATCAATCGGGCTCTGGCAAAGATAGCGGCGGAAAATCTGACAGCATTTATTGCGGCAGACTTTTCCGGCGGCGGCGATCTCTTCCAGATTGATGGATTCACTGTAGTGGCTGTAAATATAGGAAACCATATCGCGCTGGATCAGAAGATCTGGATCCTGTGAGACGGCGGTGTTGCCGTCCGGCATCATCGGATGCGTGCGCAAAAGACGGCACCACAAAAGGGAAAGCAGAGCAGCAGCCTCGATTTCGTAGGCGGTCGGCTGTTCCTTCTTCAGCCGGAGAATTTCCGGGAGGGTCTGCAGCGCTTCAGTATCTTCCGGATTTTCCGGCTTCAGATGAAGATATTCCAGAGCCGGATTCGAAAGAACCGGCGTAATATAAGACTGGTACAGAACGCTGTTCGCGGTGAGGATTTTCGGATGGCACAGGATACAGATAAAGTCACATTCCTGGCCGTTTTCAGAATATCCGTAGTGCATCTGGCGGGAATTGACGATAATCGCCTCCCCGGCGTTTAAAAGGACTCTTTTTCCATTGATATAGTAGTTCATCTGACCGGAGCGGATCTGTACCCATTCGATATCCTCATGCCAGTGGCAGAGCGCCCGGTGATCCGGATAGGAAGAAAGCAGTCCTTCCCGGATATAAAGCGGAATGCCGACTTCATCGTAGCGGACGATTTCGGATGCGTCCTGCATGACTTTTGTAATTGGGTCATTCATCATAAAAACCTCCGTGAAAAAGTACAATTATTATAAAAAATAAGAAATATTGTCGTAGAAAAAACGCAAAACCTAAGATAATATGATTATAACATATACGTGTATGGAATAAAACAGAAAAAAGGAAAAAGAAATGAAAAATCAGAGGGAAATCAAGAAAAAAGATCCAGAATTCTACCGGAAACTTCTTGCACTGCTGATCCCGATGGTTGTACAGAACCTGATGAATGCACTGGTAAGTGCGTCCGATGCGTTAATGGTTGGTACGCTGGACCAGAATTCACTGTCTGCAGTTTCGCTTGCCACACAGATTTCTTTTGTCCTGAATCTCTTTTATGCGGCGATTACGATCGGAACAACGGTCATGGTCGTTTATTTCCTGCTGAATCTGGATGAAATGATTAAGCTTCCTGCCGTATACAGACACTATAAAAAATATCAGTGGGTGAATAATATTACCAGGGAGGATACAGAATAATGAAAAACGTAGAGAGAAGAGACAGACAGTTACCGTACATTTCCGATGCAGAGGTCATGGAGCAGCAGATGAATGCGAGAAGACTGACGCAGAAACTGAACACCATCGACCGTTCGGATTTTGGCGGAATCGCAGCCATTGTAAAAGAACTGTTTGGAAAATCCGAGGGTGCATTTGTCAATCCGCCATTTTACTGTGATTATGGCTCTCATATTGAGGTCGGAAAAAATTTCTTTGCAAATTATAACTGCACCATTCTCGATGTGGCAAAGGTAAAAATCGGAGACAACTGCCAGATGGCGCCGAACGTTGCCATCTATACTGCAGGTCATCCTGTGCATCCGGCGGCAAGAAACAGTGCGTATGAATACGGCATTGAAGTTACCATCGGAGATAATGTCTGGATTGGCGGAAATACAGTTATTTTACCAGGCGTACATATCGGAGATAACGTTGTTATCGGCGGCGGAAGTGTTGTAACAAAGGACATTCCGGACTGGTCGATTGCAGCAGGAAATCCGTGTAAAGTCATTCGGAAGATTACCGAAGAAGATAAACAGTACTATTTCAGAGATAGAAAATTTGATGATGAAGCATGGGAGGTAATCAAAAATCTGTAAAAACGAAATGTTTTCTTGGGCAGTTATGCGACGAAAAAAACTCTGTACCGTATCCATCCGGGAATTTCCGGGGATGCGGTGCAGAGTTTTTTTGCGATAGGAGACAGGAGATTCTGCCGGATTTTGCTGTGGCAAAAAATGTGAATCCTGCTTTTGTGCAGCAAAAAATGCCCAGAGCCGGAATCGAACCAGCGACACGAGGATTTTCAGTCCTCTGCTCTACCAACTGAGCTATCTGGGCATTTTGATTTCCTGTTGGAAACCTCTGTTAATATAACATGGATTCGCGAAAATTGCAACTGTTTTATCGAAAATCGCGAAAAAATTGTGCTTTTGGAGGAATGGCGGTGTATTTTCGTTCGAGAATGTGGTAGTATAAAGGGTATGCAAAGAGATGTACTCTCGGAATCTTTCTGCAAAAATCATCTCTCAAAATCAAGCACAGAAAGGCTCCGAGAGTACAGAGAGGAACAAAGGAGAAATGGTAAAAATAGTATGAAAATGATTCTGACTGCGGTCAACGCAAAATATATTCATTCCAATCTCGCAGTTTACACGCTGCAGGCGAGCGCGGAGAAAGCCGGTGTGTTCCCGGAGATCCGTGAGTTTACGATCAACCAGTCAAAAGATTCCATGCTGCGGAGTCTGTTTCTGGCGCATGCGGATGTCGTCTGTGTGTCGTGTTATATCTGGAACATATCTATTGTGGAAGATTTGATTACAGAATATCACAAAATCAGCCCGGAAACGAAGATCTGGCTTGGCGGGCCGGAGGTGTCGTACCACGCGGAGGAGATGCTGGAGCAGTATCCGTTCCTTGACGGAATCATGAAGGGTGAGGGCGAAATTACCTTCCGTGAACTGGCAGTGTATTACCAGAATCAGGAGAACGGCACGGAGGGGAAAACGCTTGAAGAGATCCACGGCATTACATACCGTGATGCAGAAGGAGCCATCAAAAGCAACCCGTGGCGTCCGGTCATGGATCTGTCCGAGGTGGATTTTCCGTATGCGAATCTGAAAAAATTCGAGAACCGCATCATTTATTATGAGTCAAGCCGCGGTTGCCCGTTTTCATGCAGTTACTGTCTTTCTTCTATTGATAAGCGGCTTCGGTTCCGAAATCTGGATCTGGTCAAAAAGGAACTCGCCTTTTTCCTGGAACAGAAAGTACCGCAGGTCAAATTTGTGGACCGTACGTTCAACTGCAAGAAAGACCATGCAATGGCGATCTGGAAATTCATTGCGGAGCATGACAACGGCGTGACGAATTTCCACTTTGAGATTGCCGCTGATCTGATTACTGAGGAGGAACTGGAACTCTTAAATACCCTGCGCCCGGGGCTGGTACAGCTTGAGATCGGCGTTCAGTCTACGAATCCGCAGACGATCGAGGCGATCCACCGGAAGATGGATTTTGGAAGAGTCACAGAGATTGTAAACCGGATTGCGAAGGGAAGAAACATCCATCAGCATCTCGACCTGATCGCGGGCCTGCCGTATGAGGATTATGACAGTTTCCGCCGTTCGTTTGCGGATGTCTATGCACTGCGTCCGCAGCAGTTACAGCTGGGATTTTTGAAAGTGCTGCGCGGTTCTTTCATGTATGAGCATACCGAGGAATATGACTGTCATTATCAGGAGCGCGAACCATATGAGGTACTGTACACGAAATGGCTGCCGTATGACGATGTGCTGAAGCTCAAAGACGTGGAGGAGATGGTGGAAGTCTACTACAACAGCGGCCAGTTCGTCCACACACTGCCGATGATCGAGCGTCTGTATGAGAACCCGTTCGATTTCTTCCAGGAGCTCGGCGATTTCTACCGGGCAAAGGGCTACAGTGAGGCGGCACATAACCGGATTCAGCGGTATGAAATTCTGCTCGGGTTTTTGCAGGACGAAAAACAGCAGGACGAAGCATTCTTCCGTCAGATGATGGTGCTCGATCTGTATGCGCGTGAAAATATGAAGACACGGCCGCGCTTTGCAAAAGATCCGTCCGAATGGAAAAACGAGTCGCGTGACTTTTATCAGAAAGAAGCCGAAACGAGAACGCTTCTGCCATCGTATACGACATACGATTGGAAGCAGCTGCAGCGCATGACGCATGTGGAAGTTTTTGATTACGATGTGCTCGGAAACGGGGAAAAGGCGCGTACGGTACTCCTGTTTGATTATCAGAAGCGCGATCCGCTGACGGGAAATGCGGAGATGATCGACTGCAGTGAGCTTTTTTACGCTTGACATTTCAAAAGAACATGAGATACTAGAAAAGGTAATAAAAGATGAAAATACAAGATTTTGTAGTGCTCGATCTTGAGACAACGGGTCTTTCTGTAAAGGAAGACCAGATTCTGGAGATCGGTGCAGTAAAAGTGCAGGGCGGAGAGGTCACGGCATCGTATGAGACTTTCGTCAATCCGGGCAGAAAAGTGCCGGAGCGGATCACGGAACTCACCGGAATCCGGGATGAGATGATTGCGAATGCGCCCGATGTGGAGACTGCTGTCCGCGGCTTTCTGGATTTCTGCGGCGGCCTGCCGCTTCTGGGGCACAATATTCTGTTCGATTACAGCTTCATCAAGCAGGCAGCGATAAATGCCCGTCTGGACTTTGAAAAAGAAGCGTGGGATACGTTGAAAATTGCACGGAAAGCCCTCCCGGATCTGGAGAGCAGAAGCCTTGAAGCACTCTGCGGCTACTATCAGATCCCGCGGGAACACGCACACCGTGCAATGGACGATGTGCTGGAAACGCTGGCACTGTTCCGAAAACTGGAAGAAGGATTTTCGGAAGATCACCCGGAATGGTTTGCCGCAGCGCCTCTGAAGGCCAAAATGAAACGTGAGGTTCCGGCGACGGAGGCACAGAAAAAATATCTGGCGGATCTGATCCGGTACCATGAGCTGGATCTCGAACCGGAGTGGGGAGCACTCACAAAAAGCCGTGCATCCCGCATGATCGATCAGATTATTCTGGCACATGGAAGAATGGAAAAACGACAGAGAACTGAGAAAAAATAGAAGAGAAAAAGAAAGGATGGAACGATGAGTAATAAAGTCAATCGAAAAGCCCCGACAGAGGCACAGAAAAAGAAGAAAGATCCGCTGGCAAAGAAGAGAAATGCAGCAAAGATACTGGCATTGATTCTTGCAGTGGTTATGGTGCTTGGTATGGTTCTTCCAGCACTTTTATGGCTGGTGTAAAGAGATTCTGTAAAAGACAGAGTGAAATGGGAAACGGATCAAGAAGAGGCACAGTATGAAAAACAGCAGAAAAATGAGAGGCATGCTGGTGATGCTTATCGCATTCGCATTCTGCTTTCTGGCAGAACCAGTCAAAGCGGATGGCCGGGCAGCGCTGGACGGAATCTATGTAGAAGACATTTCCGTCGGCGGTATGACCGAAGAGCAGATCACACAGGCAGTAAACGACAAAATTGAACAGTTAAAACCCTCGGTTATCAACCTGTCTGCCGGAGAGCAGAATGCACAGGTGACAGCAGGGGATCTCGGACTTTCCTGTGCCAACCCGGAGGTGGCAAGAGAAGCCGTCACAATCGGGCAGGAAGGCAATGTACTGAAGCGGTTCCTGACACAGAACCGGCTCAAAAATGGAGAGACGGTGACGTTTTCCCTGAAATATACAGTCGATGGCGAGGCAGCGCGCCAGGCGGTAGAAAACAACACAGCCGTGCTGAACCGCGAGGCAACAGATGCAACGCTGACCCGCGAAAACGGCGAATTTATCGTCAATCCGGGCCAGACCGGATGCAGCGTCAACGTGGATGAGTCCACGGCGAAGGTTGTCAATTACCTGACGACAAGCTGGCGGGGCGGCATCGGCGGCGTAGAACTGGTAACAGAAGAAACACCGGCAGGCGGTAATCCGGAGCAGCTTGCACTTGTCAAAGATCTGCTCGGCGAGGGTACGACGGAGTATGGCAATGGTACGAGCGGCAGAAAACAGAATGTCGCAGTCGGCGCAGAGAAGATTAACGGAACGCTGGTACAGCCGGGCGAGGAATTTTCCGTAGAGGCGGTCGTTGTGCCGTTTGATGCGGAAAATGGTTATGCACTGGCAGCATCGTATGAGATGGGCAAGGTCGTCGATTCGTACGGCGGCGGTATCTGCCAGGTTTCCACAACGCTCTATGTTGCTGTCTTAAAAGCAGAGCTTGAGGTGACGGAGCGGTACAGCCATTCCATGATTGTCCACTATGTGGATCCGTCGATGGATGCGGCGATTGCAGAGGGATTGAAAGACCTGAAATTCATCAACAATACGGATGCGCCGATTTATATTGAGGCGAGCGCGGACGGAAGCACCCTGCATTTTGCCATCTACGGCCATGAGACGAGAGATCCGAACCGCACGGTCCGCTATGAGAGTGAGACGACAAACACGGAGGATCCGACGCCGAGCCTGACGGAAGATGCGAATGCATCGTTTGGAACAATTGAACAGACATCGTACGGCTATCAGGGTTCGACGGCGCGGCTGTGGAAGATTGTGAATGACAATGAAAATGAGACGAAGGAGCAGGTGAATTCCAGCACTTACCGCATGACATCGGATGTCTATACCGTGGGAACAAAGACGGACAATGCAGCGGCGCGTGCGGAAATGCAGGCGGCGATTGCGGCAAATGATCTTGCAAAAGCAAAGGAAGTTGCAGCGAAATACAGCCAGAGCAGTTCGTCATCGAGTTCTTCGGAGAAGAAGGAAGACAGCAGCGATACAGAGAAAACGGAGGACGATGAGGACTAGGCGTTTTCTGGTTACTGTTCACTTAGCAGTGAAACACTTGCTGTTTCGCTGCGTAAGAACATGACGTCTGCTTTTTCGTTTGAAACAGGAAGTTCGAGGAGGACGAGGGATGCGAAAGGGTAAATTACAGCAGAGCGTGCTGGTGCGCTCGGTGTTTAAGATGCTGGGGCAGAAAAGAGAGGACGCAGCAGGGCCGGCGGTCGGACGTGGGGTATCGGCATTTGCAGGAGAAAAGGAGACGCAGGTGTTTTCGTGTGCGCCGGTGCTGGTGAAGGATCCGGAGGACGCGGTGCTCGCGGTCTGCCGGGTGTGCAACAGTGTGGCCGCGGCGGGGGCATCGGCAAAAGGAGTGCTGGTGTCGCTGATGCTGCCGGAGGCGATGGAAGAAAAGGATTTAAAGGAGCTGATGCGGGCGGTTGACGGTGCGTGTGTGCGGTATGGAACTGCGGTGATCGGCGGGCATACGGAGGTGACGGACGGGGTTTTGTATCCGGTGCTTACCGTGACGGCGGCAGGCGGGACAACGCGTGCGGGGCTGTTTGATCCGTCGTGTGTGACAGCGGATTTGGATCTTGTCGTGACGAAGGGGATTGCGCTTGGCGCGGTGTCTTATCTGGCAAAGACAAGAAGGGATGAGCTTCTGACGAGATTTTCTCCGGGATTTATCCATGGGGCGGCGGATTTTTCGGAGGATTACTCTGTCTGCCGTGAGGCGGAGATTGCGATCGAGCACGGTGCGGCTGCGATGCAGGATCTCTCGGAGGGCGGGATTTTCGGGGCGCTCTGGGAGATGGCGGATGGCGCGGGTATCGGGCTTGATGTGGCGCTGAAGAGGATTCCGATCCAGCAGGAGACGGTGGAGATCTGTGAATTTTTCGGGGTGAATCCGTATCAGATGCTTTCGACGGGGGCGCTGCTGATTGCGGCGGCGGACGGCGAGGGGCTGGTGCAGAAAATGGCACTCGAAGGGATTCCATCGGCGGTGATTGGGCGGACGACATCCGGGAAGGAGAGGATTCTCCGGAACGGGGAAGAGGTCAGGTATCTGGATAAGCCGCAGATGGATGAGATGTACCGGGTTGGCAGATAAGGCTTAAATATACGACAGGAGTGATTGGTAAAATGGCACATTTGAATATTGTTCTTCATGAGCCGGAGATTCCAGCAAATACAGGTAATATCGGACGGACGTGTGTGGCGACGGGGACGAGGCTGCATCTGATTAAGCCGCTGGGGTTTGATATTTCGGACAAGGCGGTCAGGCGCGCGGGGCTGGATTACTGGTCGAAGCTGGATGTGACAGTGTATGAGAGTTACGAGGATTTTCTGGAGAAAAATCCGGGGGCGAAGATTTACTATGCGACGACGAAGGGGCCGCAGACGTATGTGGATGTGCAGTATGAAGAGGACTGCTTTATCATGTTCGGAAAGGAAAGCGCGGGGATTCCGGAGGATATTCTGTACGATAATCAGGAGACGGCGGTGCGGATTCCGATGATTAATGATATTCGGTCGCTGAACCTTTCAAATTCCGTGGCGATCGTACTGTACGAGGCACTGCGGCAGAATAGCTTTGACCATATGCAGCTCGCGGGGCATTTGCGGACGCATGAGTGGAGGTAGACGGACGGGACTCTGGTGATCGTAGACGGAGCTGCATTCTTTTTATAAGGAAGAAGTTAAGATCATTTCCAATTCGGCAAAGACCTGCTCTGCGTAAAGCTGTTTGATTTCGTGGCGGGTCATGCCGGAGACGTTGGTCTGGAAGGTGAAGGTGTGGGCTTGGGCTTTGTATAAAATACAGAAGTAGACGACGCCCTGTACGCTGTCAGCGTTGTTGGGGTCGAGATTTCCGGTTGTGCCGGTGATTCCGATGGCGATGGCGGTGTGCAGGTTTTCTTGTACTGTGCGGGCCATGGCTTCGGCGCATTCGGGGGAGTAGACGCCGTGGATTTCGATGACGGAAGGGTCGACGCCGACGAGGACTTTGGTTTCGTTCAGATACGTGACGTAGCCGCCGGGGAAAATGGCGGAGGCGCCTTCGGTGTCGGTGATCAGGGAGGCGATCAGGCCGGAAGTGCAGCTTTCCATGGTGGAAATGGTGGTGTGGGATGCAATGAGCTGTTTGATGATGGAATCAATGGTGTTTGGGTTCATAGTGAAAATTACCTCCAGAGTTAGTTTGATATGTCTGGCAAAAAAGCCCCTCGGCGGAGGGGCTTATTTTGGTGCTTCGCCTTTGGCGAGTGTAAAGATAAATTCGGTACCAACGCCCTCTGTACTGATGACATTGATATTCTGGTTATGCGCAGTGATGATCTCTTTGACGATTGAAAGCCCAAGTCCCGTTCCTTTGCGGTCCTTGCCGCGGGAGGCGTCGAGCTTGTAGAAGCGCTCCCAGATTTTCGTGATGCTTGCCTTTGGAATGCCGCAGCCGGTGTCCTTGACGGAGACGAAGACTTTACCGTGCTTCTCCGTTGTCTCAACTGTGATGGTGGAATCGTTGTTGCTGAATTTGATTGCATTATCAATGAGATTGTACAGCACCTGCTGGATTTTTCCCATATCGGCGCAGACGTATAAGGTGCGCGATGCGAGGATCAGTGAAATGGAAATCCGTTTTTTTGTGCAGGTTCCCTCAAACGAAGCGGCGGTATCCTTGATGACGGCGTTGATGTCAAACGAGGTCAGATCGAGCATATTCCCTTTATCGTCGATGTCGTTCAGCGTCAGCAGGCTCTGCGTCAGCTTGTGCAGCCGTTCTGTCTCAAACAGAACGATTTTCAGATATTTTTCCTGCATTTCCGGCGGAATCGTTCCGTCGAGGATTGCCTCCACATAGCCTTTGATCGAGGTCAGCGGTGAGCGGAAGTCGTGAGAGACGTTCGCCACAAATTTCCGCTGGTATTCGCCGGTCTTGTTCAGCTCGCCGGACATGTAGTTCAGCGTGGAAGCGAGATACCCCATCTCATCGTGAGATTTAACATCAATTTTGTGGGTCAGGTTGCCGGAGGCATACTCCTTTGCACCGTTGATGATCTTTTTCAGCGGCCGGTACACGACGAGGGAGAAAAAAATCAGAATCACAAACGAGAGTCCGAACACGAGCAGGAACAGAAAATCAATCCGTGCCAGCAGACTTTCCCTCTGCTGATAGACGTCCTGCAGCGGAAGGTGGATGGCGACATAGCCATTGATCCGGAAATCGGAGGTGACGGGAACCATGACGCTCAGCATCTTGTCTTCGAAATAGCCGAAAAACGTTCCCGTGCTGTAATACTCGCTGCCGAGCGCAACTGGATCAAAACCGTCGATGATCTCCGGGTTTTCCTCATCGAGTGCAGCTGCCGTGTTCAGCAGAATTTCCCCGTCTGCGCTGATGAGCCAGATCTGGGAATTGTGATAGGAAGCCAGTGCACTGAGCGAATTGTAAAGATCCGTCAGGGAACGCTCACTGTGGTAATAAAGGTCGCCCTGTTTGGAAGCGATCTGCGTGGCCTCCCGGTACAGACTGGTGCTCGCGCTGGAGACCAGACTGTCCTCCACCATGCGGGAGCCGACCGTTGAGATCAGCGTAAAGCCGGCAATGGCGAGAATGACATAAATGAGAATTAATTTCCGGTAAAGCGTGCGTCGCATTATTTTTTAACCTCAAACTTGTAACCGATGCCCCAGACCGTCGTGATGGCCCAGGAGGAATGGTCCTTGATTTTTTCGCGGAGACGTTTGATATGAACGTCTACCGTGCGGGTATCGCCGATGTACTCATAGCCCCAGATATGGTCGAGGAGCTGTTCTCGCGTAAAGACCTGGTTTGGTGAGGAAGCAAGGAAGTAGAGAAGCTCCAGTTCCTTCGGCGGCATATCGACGGTGCGGCCCTGGTAAATGACGGAATAGTTCGTCTGGTTGATGATAAGATCCGGGTACTCGACACATTTTCCTGCGGTCGCGGACACCGGGATCGTGCGTGATGGCTGAAATCTCCGCAGCACTGCTTTCACACGGGCAACGAGCTCCTTGGAATCAAATGGTTTGATGATGTAGTCATCCGCGCCGAGTTCCAGGCCGAGGACTTTGTCGAACACCTCGCCCTTTGCCGAGAGCATGATGATCGGAACATCGGAATCGTGCCGGATTTCGCGGCAGACCTGGTAGCCGTCCATGCCGGGCAGCATCAGGTCGAGCAGAATCAGGTTCGGCTGGAAGGAGTGAAACTCCCGGACAGCCTCTTCTCCATCGTTTACAATTTTTGTGTCATAGCATTCCTTGGTCAGATAGAGAGAAATCAGTTCTGCGATATTGTTATCGTCATCGACGATCAGAATTTTCTGTTTGGAAGCCATAAAAGATTCTCCTTCACTGGGGACAGGACGGAACCGCATACAGTATGCGTTCCGTCCCATATTTTCCTGAGTTTTTATTTCTTAAACGTAACAATCGTAACGCCGGCATCGCCCTCGCCGAATTCCGCTAAATGGAAGTCCGCTACGTGTTTCTGGCGGCGCAGATAATTGTGAATGCCTTTCCGCAGTGCGCCCGTTCCTTTTCCGTGGACAACGCGGACACTCGGCAGATGGGAGAGATAAGCGTCATCGAGATATTTGTCGAGTTCGGCAACCGCTTCATCCACCGTTTTTCCGAGCAGATTGATCTCGGTAGAAATCGTGGCAGCCTTGGAAAGCTTCGATTTTCCGCTGCTTGTGCAGGAGATGGACGGGCCGGTGATGACAGCCTCGTCGATCAGCACAAGGTCGGAGATATGCACTTTGGTCCGCATGATACCCATCTGGACGAAGAGATTTCCCTTCGAATCCGGGCGGGTGCTGACAGTACCTTTGAGATTCATGCTTAAGACTTTGACGGCATCGCCGAGATGAAGATCCTGCGGGCGGAGATTTCCGGTGCGCTTCGGCACTTCCTTCGCCTTTTTCTTATCGAGCTTGTTCATTTTTTCACGCAGAGCGGTACGTTTCTGCTCCATTTCGCGGACGGAAACATTCTCTTTTCCAAATTTCTGGAAATCGCGCATCGTCTGGTCGGCGTATTCCTTCGCCTCGCGGAGAATTCGCTGTGCCTCCTCGGTTGCATTGGAGATCATCTTTTCTTTTCTTGCGTCAATCTGTTCCTGATTCTTGGCAAGGCTCTGCTTCAGGGATTCGACTTCCGCGCGGGTGCGGGCAAGCTCTTCTTTTTCGCGTTCCAGCGTGATCCGGTTCTGCTCGAGAGTGGTCAGAACGTCTTCAAACGATTCATCCTGCTCGCTGATTTCGTCTTTTGCCTTGTTGATGATGTAGTCCGGCAGGCCGAGTTTGCTGGAAATCGCAAACGCATTACTCTTTCCAGGAACGCCGACGAGCAGGCGGTATGTCGGGCTTAAAGTCTCGACATCGAATTCACAGCAGGCATTCTCCACGCCCGGTGTGGATAAGGCATAGATTTTCAGTTCACTGTAGTGTGTCGTTGCCATGGTGCGGATGCCGCGCTCGTGGAGCGTAGAGAGGATCGCGATGGCAAGCGCCGCGCCCTCTGTCGGGTCGGTACCGGCGCCGAGCTCATCGAACAGGACGAGGGAATTGCGGTCTGCCTTGTCGAGGAAGGAAACCACATTCGTCATGTGGGAGGAGAAGGTACTCAACGACTGCTCGATGCTCTGCTCATCACCGATATCGGCGTAAACCTCGTCGAAAACGGAAAGGGAGGAGCGGTCGAGTGCCGGAATGTGAAGTCCGGACTGGCCCATCAGTGTTAAGAGTCCGACCGTCTTTAAGGAAACCGTTTTACCGCCGGTATTCGGTCCTGTGACGATCAGAAGGTCGAAATCTTCGCCGAGCGACAGATCAATCGGAACGACTTTTTTCGCATTGATCAGCGGGTGGCGTGCCTTGCGCAGGTGGATTTTACCTTCGGTGTTGAAGATCGGCTCATTGGCGTTCTGCTCCATTGCAAGAGCGGCGCGCGCGAAGATGAAGTCAAGCTCTACCATGTTTTCGAGGTCGTAACGGATCTCATCGCGGTGCAGGTCTGCCTGGGCACTCAACGTAGAGAGGATGACCTCGATTTCTTTTGCTTCTTCAATTTCCAGCTCACGGATATCGTTGTTCAGTTTGACAACGGCCATCGGCTCGACAAAGAAGGTGGAACCGGTCGAGGACTGGTCATGTACCATGCCAGGAACCTGGCCTTTGTACTCGGATTTGATCGGGATACAGTAGCGGCCGTCGCGCATCGTGATGACGGCATCCTGCAGATACGTGCGGTAGGAACCGTTGACGAGCGAGATTAACTGGCTGTGGATTTTTTCCTCACACGATTTGATGGAACGACGGATGCGGCGTAGATTCGGGCTTGCATCATCGCTGATTTCATCCTCGGAGAGAATACAGCGGCGGATTTCCGTGGAAAGCAGCGTCAGAGGCTCCAGTGTTTCGAAGAGATCTTCGAGGCTGTCCGGCGTCTGGTCCGCATTTTCGCGGCGGCCGTACGCTTTGACGCGTGCCGTGTTTTCCAGAAGTGCGGCGGTCTGCAGAAGCTCCGTGATGTTCATGGAGCTGCCGATTTCGAGACGCTTTAATGCGCCGCGGATATCTTTGGCATCACCAAAGGAAATGTGGCCTTTTTTAAAGAGCCGGGTGAGCGCGTCGTGTGTTTCGTGCTGCATCCGTGTAATCTGGGAAAGGGAAGAGGAAGGAACGAGTTCCAGACATTTCTTCCGGCCCAGCGGAGAACTGGCATACGAAGCCAGTTGTTCGATAATTTTGTCGTATTCGAGCGTTTTTAATGCTTTCTGATTCATGATACTTACCTTTTCGTATTAATAATTCATCATCATTTACAGATAATGCGGTATTTTTTATCACATACCGCCCGGATCTGATCTGGCGTCTGTACGGGAAAGCACAGAGCGCAGGTGGAATGTGGGTCACAGGTTTTTCCACTCCCCCAATTATACCTTAAAAAGGAAAAGAAAGAAACCCCAAGAACGAGAAAATGCGGGATCTTGGAGAAATGAGAAAAAAATGTAACAGTCTTCATAAAATGTTCATATCTATCTGGTAAAGTTTCTTATATATGTGAAAATTGTGGGAGCGCGTATGCGCAGAGCAGTTCGGAATGGAATACGAATGTATGGAGAAAGAAATGTATGGAAAATGACCCAAAACCTTACAAATTCATGAAAGAGAGCATCAAAAAGCAGCCGCCTGACTGGAAAAAGATCGTATTGCTGATTGCCGGATGGCTGGTTCTTGCAGCACTTGGCGGTCTGGTTGCGGCCGCGGTCTTTGCTGTGACAGAGCCAAAGATTGCCGGTGCAATTACAAAAGAGGAGCCGCCGGCCAAAGTGGATATTCCGGGCGACGAGGATCCGAACAGCGGACAGGAGATGGATGAGACGATGACAGCATCTTCGGAGAATGCGCCGGTGGACAGCAGTGGTTCCGGCTCGGAAATCAGCAGTTCCACAGCGGATGGCAGTGTTTTGGATGAAAGTGTCGCAGAAAGCACGATTTCCGAGAGCACGGATGGAAACGAAGCGGCAGAGGGAACGGAGACGGGGGAGGAGAGCAGTGAGGCTTCCACAGTCGATGGTGAAACGGATGCGGAGGCAAAGGACAACAGTCTCAGAAATTATGAAGTGCTCTACCAGGATATGCTGGAAGTAACGGAAAAACCAAAACGAGCGCTGGTGACCGTCATCGGCATTACCAATCAGATGGACTATTTTAACCAGAACTATGAAAACCAGCAGCAGATTTCCGGACTGATCGTTGCAGACAACGGACAGGATCTTTTCATCCTGACGGAATACCGCATTGTGGAAAATGTGGAGCGGATTCAGGTTACGTTCTGGGATGAGACGATGGTAGATGCCACATACCAGCGCCATGATCCGAGCACCGGTTTTACGATTGTGAAGGTGGACAAGTCGAAGCTGGATGAGGAAACACGGGACGGCCTTGAAATTGCGCCGCTTGGCAGTTCGTATCTCGTAAGCCAGGGTGATCCGGTTGTGGCCGTCGGAAGCCCGGTTGGCTACAGTGATTCGATTGCGTACGGCGTGGTGACTTCGGTTACGAATAAGATCTCAGCGCTGGACAATGAGTACAATCTGCTGACAACTGACATCCTCGGCAGTACGGACGGCAGCGGTATTCTGGTAAATCTGGACGGCGAAATCGTCGGTATTATCGCGCAGAGCTACAGTGCCAAGGGAAACAACGTGGTGACGGGCATTGCAATTTCGCAGATCAAAAAGCTGATTGAAAATCTCTCCAACAATGTGAGCCGCGCTTATATCGGCATCCGCGGGCAGGATGTCACAGAAGAGCTTTCCGACAAAACAGGGATTCCAAAAGGCGTTCTGATCAGCAGCGTCACAGACGATTCGCCGGCGATGATGGCGGGCATGAAAGAGTATGATGTGATTGTAAAGCTCGGGGAACAGAAGGTGGAAACGATCAAACAGTACCATGAGCAGCTGGGAAAACACAGCGCAGGAGAAGTGGTTACCGTGACGGCGATGCGGAAAGGCGCCGAAGGATACGCGGAGATGACGTTTGATGTGACGCTTGGAGAAGTCTGAAAACAGAGGCTTTCGGAAGCCAAAAAGCCGGCCTTGACCGGCGTGGTTTCCGAAAGCTTTTTCTTTTCGGACGGTTTCCGAACCGCTGTGAAAAAATACGTGCATTCTGTATAAAAATCTGGTAGAATTGGTAAGGCATGTAAAGAAACAAGGAAAACAAAAACGGAACGCTGTGTCCGCATTTATTTTAGAAAAAGAGGATTTATTTTTATGAAGTATATTAACGAACTCCGGGAAGGAAACCGCATGTCCGGTGTCTATCTCTGCAAACATAAACAGTCAGCCGTTACGAAAAACGGAAAAC
This sequence comes from Blautia sp. OM06-15AC, assembly GCF_003481425.1. Taxonomy (NCBI): domain Bacteria; kingdom Bacillati; phylum Bacillota; class Clostridia; order Lachnospirales; family Lachnospiraceae; genus Blautia; species Blautia sp. OM06-15AC. The sequence goes on from NZ_QULD01000008.1 coordinate 129,426, forward strand.
AGTATGAAAACGTGATCTTACAGGACCGCACCGGTACGATCGATGCGAAAATCTGGGATCCGAATTCGATGGGAATCGACGAATTCGAAGCACTTGACTACGTCGACATCAGCGGCGATATCACCGTATTCAACGGCGCGCTTCAGGTTTCGATCAAGCGTGCAAGAAAGGCAGGAGAGGGCGAGTACAACCCGGCAGACTATCTGCCGACCAGCCGTTACGACATCGACACGATGTATCAGGAACTGCTTTCCTGGATTGGAACGGTGAAAAACCAGTATCTTTCCGCAATCCTGACGTACTATTTTATCCAGGACCAGGAGACGGTAAAACGGTTCCGCATGAGCTCTGCGGCAAAAAGTGTTCACCACGGCTTTGTCGGCGGACTGCTGGAGCATACGTTAAGTGTCACCCGTTTCTGTGATTTTATGGCGAAATCGTACGGGATCTTAAACCGTGATCTGCTGATTACGGCAGCGATTCTGCATGACATCGGAAAGACGAAAGAACTCTCTTTATTCCCGCAGAACGATTACACGGATGATGGACAGCTTCTCGGCCACATTATGATCGGTGCGGAGATGGTACACGATGCTGCACAGAAAATAGAAGGTTTTCCGATGGAGCTGGAAAATCAGTTAAAACACTGCATTCTGGCACACCACGGTGAGCTGGAATACGGTTCCCCGAAAAAGCCGGCAATGGTAGAAGCGGTAGCGCTGAACTTGGCTGATAATGCCGATGCCAAAATGGAGACTCTGACCGAGCTGTTTGATGCAGCGCCGGCAGGCAATGAGTGGATTGGCTACAACCGGTTCTTTGAGTCCAACATCCGCAGAACAGGAGACTTTTCATGAGCTATCAGAAAAATGATGTACTGACGGTGAAAATTGAAGATATGGGACACGACGGAGAGGGTATAGGCAAATGCGAGGGCTATACCCTCTTTGTCAAGGACACGGTTATCGGAGATCTTGCCGAAGTAAAAGTGATAAAAGCAAAGAAAAATTACGGCTACGCACGGCTGATGCGTCTGATCGAACCGTCCCCGCACCGCGTAGAGCCGATATGCCCTGTGGCCCGTCCATGCGGCGGCTGTCAGTTACAGATGCTTGATTATGCAGAGCAGCTCCGCTTTAAAGAAAAGAAAATTGCCCAGAACCTCCAGCGGATCGGTGGGATGACGGAAATTCCGATGGAGCCGATTGTGGGGATGGAGTCTCCGTTCCGGTATCGAAACAAAGCACAGTTCCCGATCGGACAGGATAAAAACGGGAAACTGATTACCGGATTTTATGCGGGAAGAACGCATCAGATCATGGAAAACCGGAACTGCTATCTTGGCGTAGAGCAGAACGAAGAGATTTTGAACCGCATTCTCGCGTGGATGGAAGAAAACAGTGTTTCGGCATACCAGGAGGAGACCGGCAAAGGTCTGGTGCGCCATGTGCTGATCCGGTTTGGATTTACAACGAAAGAAATCATGGTCTGTCTCGTTGTGAACGGAAAGAAACTGCCGGCAGAGAAAAAACTCATCCAATCACTGACGGAACTGGAAGGCATGACGAGCATTACACTCAGCGTAAACCGTGAGCGGACCAATGTTATCATGGGGAAAGAGATTCGCTGTCTGTGGGGACAGGAATTTATTACCGATTATATCGGAAAGGTAAAATACCAGATTTCTCCGCTTTCCTTCTATCAGGTAAATCCCGTGCAGACAGAAAAACTGTACAGCCTTGCGCTGGAATATGCTGGTCTTACCGGAGAAGAGACTGTCTGGGATCTGTACTGCGGTATCGGAACGATTTCACTTTTTCTGGCGCAGAAGGCGAAAAAAGTTTACGGCGTGGAGATCGTGCCGGAGGCCATCGCAGATGCGAAAAACAATGCGAAAATCAATGGAATCGAAAATGCAGAGTTTTTTGTCGGAAAATCCGAGGAAGTACTGCCGGAATATTACGAAAAATATGCCAAAGAACATCCAGGCGAACATGCGCATGCCGATGTGATTGTAGTCGATCCGCCGCGGAAAGGATGCGAGGAAAATCTGCTCCGCACCATGGCCGATATGCAGCCGGATCGGATTGTGTATGTCTCGTGCGATTCTGCGACACTGGCAAGGGATCTGAAGATTCTTCAGGAGCTGGGGTATGAGGTGAAAAAGGTAAGAGGCGTGGACCAGTTTCCGATGACTTGCCATGTAGAGACGGTTGTTTTGCTTTCCAAGGGTGAGGTCGACTCGAAAAAGATTCGGGTTGAGTTCTCTTTAGAAGATATGGATATGTCCGAATTTCAAGATGGGGCAACCTACACGCAGATCAAGGACTATGTACTGGAACATAGCGGATTAAAGGTATCAAACCTGTATATCTCACAGATTAAGCGGAAATGTGGGATTGAGGTTGGTAAGAACTACAATCTGCCGAAGTCCGAAGATTCCAGACAGCCTCTGTGTCCACCGGAAAAAGAGAAAGCAATCCGAGAAGCATTCAAATATTTTGGGATGATATAACATCCCGTAAAATGGAGGTTTCTTATGGATAGATTGATTTCTTGTAAGTTTAACATGGATACCGCTTGTGTGGAACTGAAATTCTTTGATGGTAGTATGATTGCGATTGATACGATTGCGGTTGAGAACGAGGTTGCCGACAATATGTATCAGAGGTCGGAACTGGATTATCTGATTTACAATGACCCGATTGGATATGCTGATTTGATATTGAACGGAGATTCCAAAACCTATTTGAAAAACTGTTACAGAGTATAAATCTGTGGATATGGCGATTGGAGCGATTTGCCTGGCTCACTAAACCTCTAAGCCCATAGTTATTGGCTAAGGCAGATATTCAACTTTAATTTTAGAAAACATAAATAAAGGCTATCCAATCTTTTTGACTGGGTAGCCTTTGAAAGTTTTGCTCTTTCTACTTTTTAAGAATCAATTTATGAATGACCATGCCGATTATCAAACCAAAGGATGATACTGCCAAATACCAAAGCGAATGTATCAATGCTGTCTCGTTATAGTATATAAACACAGATGGCACAAATGTAATTGCTATGATTATTGGATACAAGTACTTTACTTTCAGATTTGAAATGCTGCCAATTAGAATTGAAAGCAATAATGTTGCTAAAATAAGCAAAACTATCATTCCCATAACGTCTGTTGGTCCTGCAAATAATGGAAATACATAAAACATAAATAATTGAATTAAGAGTATTAGTATCTCCTTCAAGTATTTCTTCATAATCAAAACACCTCCGTTCATATAAACTCTTTTTTATTTCATTTTGCAAAGATTATCTTGATTTGCAGTTTGTCATTGTTGTAGATTGCTCCAATACTTCCGCCCATACGCTCAATCAGCAGCTTGGCGATGGACAATCCCAAACCGGTTGAATTGCGACTGGCTTCTACTGTATAGAAACGGTCAAACAATCTGCCGACCGTCACATAATTCAGATTGTGCGCCGTGTTGCTGAATGTAACACAGCCGTTCTTATCCATGACTACGGACAGATCGCCGTCAGAGTATTTCAGCGCATTGCTGATAATGTTGGAAAAGATACGGTTGACCGCACCTGCATCCAGTTCACGGAAAACCGGTTCCTCCGGCAATTCGATTTCCGGTTGGATGCCTTTTTCCTGCATGACCGCATAGAAAGACAGCAGACTTTCCTCCAATGCCCGGACAACATCCATACGTTCTGGTTTCAGTTCCTGAAAAGAAGTAACCACACTATATCTGAATAGTTCTTCGGTTAGATTTTTTAAAACATCTGTTCTGTTTTGGATTTGAGAAAGATAGCAGTGTACCGTTTCGCTTTTTTCCTCTCGTTCCAATAGGTCAAGATAACCGTTTATCGCCGTAAGCGGAGTTCTCAGGTCATGGGAAATATTGGTGATAGCTTCTTTCAGTTCCAGATCGCCCTGTTGGTAACGATGGCGTTCCTTGCGGAGCAATCGAAGCTGGATATTAATCTCCGAAGCCAGTTTTCTCAGATGAGGGTCGCTGGAAGAAATATCAATCAGAGTGTTTGTGTCGGAGGAAAGACGTTCCTGGAATTCTGTATGAATTTCATCAATACTTTTTTCTATAAAAATAATCTTTGTGATTAGAAAAAATACAACAATTAGCAAAATACAACACAAAATCCAAGGGAACATCTTTCTACCTCCTTACTTTAGGTTCTTTTTCTTAAAGGAACGACTTCCTATAAGAGATGTTGAAAAAATTACAAACGCAGAGCACAATGGAAGAAAAATCAGGTGTTCCACCCCTTCTTCGCAAAGAATTACACCTTGTCCTCCAGGTGTCAGACAGATAAGAAATTCCAGCAGGATACGAAATGTTCCACCGATGAATTTGATATTTTGGGGATGCCATCGCACAGTTGGGTCTGTATCACTCCACATCCATCCATCCAATAACTCTGGTTCTGCAAAACGATCATAAAGGAGCATCCCGATTATGACCATTGCAGCTACAGCTCCCAGACAAAGAAGTGTCGCTGAGTTTTTGTTCTCCGCCAGACTTGCCAACAGACAACATACGCTGGAGAGTGCAACGACCATCAAAAGGCTTGAAAAAATATAAAATGCCATCTTTCCCAAAGAGAGGTTCAGGCTTGCCGTACCCAGTAGCGGAATACCCAGCATCCCATTAACTATCAACCAGATTAGTGCAGTACTCAGTCCAGCACATATGGTCAGGAGAAGATTGGAAAAATAAACTTCTTCACGAGTGTGTCCGCAGATTAGTTTATTGCGCAGAGTTCCATATTCATAGTCTGTTCCCCACAAATATGCGGCAAATACGGCGATAAATGGTCCCATCAGGGGTGAATATCCAAAAAAACGGGCGACCAGCTTATAGATGTATGCATTAGTCAAATTCGTCTGGAAGTAACCGTTGAGGATGATGAATGCGGAAAGCAATACAGCAATCACTAATTCTATTCGAATCATTTTTTTATTCTCTGTACGGTAAAAGGCTGCTCGAAAAAGTTTACGCATTATTATCACCTCCAACCAGAGAGATGTAATAACTCTCCAAACTTTCATCTTTTTCCTGCATAGACAGCACTTCGCAGTTTTCCTTTGCCAGTACAACGGTCAGCTGTGTCACATTGATCTTTGCGAACACATCGGCTGTTGTTGCGGAGATAATTTTATATTCCAGATTCATGGAATCCAGCACACGAGCCAGAGTAGAAGTATCGGTCACTTCCATGCGGACACACTTGCGGCAAACTGTGTCCAGTTCTTCTGCACTCAGTTCCTTCACCATGCGACCATTATCAATGATACCGTAATGAGTAGCCAGACGGGAAAGTTCATCCAGAATGTGACTGGAAATAAGAACTGTAATCTGTTTTTCTCGGTTCAACTTCAAAATCAGTTCTCGCATTTCCACAATACCCTGAGGGTCGAGACCATTTACAGGCTCATCAAGAACAAGAAAGTCGGGATCACCGGCTAATGCGATAGCGATGCCCAGACGCTGCTTCATACCGAGGGAGAAGTTCTTCGCTTTTTTCTCTCCCGTGTTGTCGAGACCTACCAGCTTCAACAATTCCTGAATACAATCAAATGATGGCAGACCAAGAATGAGATACTGGTGCTTCAGATTTTCCTCCGCAGTCATATCCATGTAGATGGACGGTGTTTCCACCACAGCACCCATGCGACGGCGGGATTTGATAATATCCTTGCTGTCATTGCGGATGCCGTACAGAGAAAAGCTACCGGAAGTCGGTTCCTGCAATCCGCAGATCAAGCGGATCAGGGTTGTCTTACCAGCGCCGTTCTTTCCCACAAAGCCATAGATGGAACCTTTGGGAACATTCATAGTAAGACCATTCAATGCCTGAAAGTTTTTATACTTTTTTGTCAGGCTGTTTGTTTGCAAAATATAGTTCATATTGTATTACCTCCTTTGCTGACCTAAGTTTACAAAACAAAAGTCAAGAAAGTGGTCAAGAAAAACGTCAAGATTTGGTCAAGATTTTTTGTTCTGCCAATTTGAAACCAATTCCCCAGACTGTTTCGATATAGTCTACACCGCTGACATCCTGCATCTTTTTACGAAGATTGCTGATGTGCTGCTTCAAAGAACGCTCGGTGCAGTCGGGTGTGTCCAGACTGATTCTGTCAAGCAGGACACTCTTTGAAATTACCTGTTTGGGATTTTCCATCAGCAGTTTTAAGATGGCATACTCCGTTCGGGTCAGCTTCACAGGCTGCTCCTGTACTGTCAGAGAAAGGGAAACCATATCCAAAACCAAATCGCCAACGGAAAGAGATTTGGTTTCGCCATGTTGTTCTGCCTTGCGGAGCTGAACAGTGATACGGGCAAGAAGCTCCTTTGTATCAAAAGGCTTGGTCATGTAATCTGCCGCACCGCCCAGCAGAAGATTTACCTTGTCTTGCACATCTACTTTTGCGCTGAGAACGATAACAGGAATGTTCTCAATGTGGGGCAGAACTTCCTCGCCAGACAATCCCGGCAACATCAGATCCAGCAGCACCAAATCGGGCTTGTTTTGTGAAAGAAGATATAACGCTTCTGTGCCGGAGTATGCACGAAGAACAGAATAGCCCTCTTGCACCAGCACTTCTCTCAGCATATCTCCAATATGAATATCATCATCTATGATTGCGATTGTTTTCATTCTCGTTCCTCGTCAATTTCCTTTTATAGTTCAAACGCTACTATCGTTTCCTTTGGCAACTTCTCGTTTTCGCAGTTTAGAAGGTAGGCTATTGCCTTGTTCGCAAAGCGGTTTGTTTTCATTGTATCCCAATCGGCAAGTCGGACTATTTCTGATGTGCCGTTCTCAAAATCAAATGAAATCTGGCCCTATTCGCCGTCGCAGTCTGCTTGGTATTCGTAGATTGCGGTGGCGATTTTCTTTTTTCGTTTGGTCTTGGATTTCTGTTTCAAGCGGACAGCATGGATTGCGCCCTCGGCAACCAACAATTCTGTCAGTTTGTCCACTGCTCTGCGGTAGGCTCGCTCCGCACCGCTGGCAGTGCTGCCCTCAAACATTACAGCCAGTTCCTCAAAGGTGGGACGGCCTTTCCATGAGCCGACATGCCCGCAGGTCATGCAGATTGCCAGCCGCTTTTCAAGCAAGGTCTGTTCCCGGTAGTTCAGCTTATCAAAAGCTCGCTGCACCTTTTCTGCCTGTATGCCGTTCCAGAGGATGTCGGAGTAGTTCCAAGTATCATCAAGAGCAACATCTTCGCCCGTTTCCTCGCCGTCCTCATCTGTCACATAGAATGGTTGCTGATTGCGGATACCTCGAACAACTCTCAGATATTCTTCCGCAAGGGCAAAGTCACAGTTATACTTTTTGGAAAACTCGCTGACCGCATCCTTGGTGTTATGGTACAGCCAAGCCATTGACCGCACCATTTTATAATTGGTCAGAGAGGATACCGACCATTTTTCTTCGCCCATGCGGAAGCGGAGCATAGCATCCCGGATGAACGGGAAAATGTATGTAGCATACTCCGCACCCTTGGCAGGATCATAGTCCATCAGCTTTTGGAGCATTTGTTCCCTGCAGGAGAGCTTTATATCTATAAAACGGTCTGTATCGTACAGATCGCCGCCATCCACACCCCAAAAGCTTTTGATGCGCTTATTGAGCTGTGGCTCATAATGGTGGAGGAAGAACGAGAAATATATCAAATTCTTTTCCCGCAAGGCAGACAGGATATATTCATTCAGACTGCCCACCGCTGGCGGCTCCGGTTCCAGTTGGAAGATGCGCTCTGCCATATAGGGAATGATACCATCACCGTGCGGATTGACAGCGTATTTTGGTATGTATCCGGTCATATTCCATGTAAAATCACTTAGCATAGCGCACCTCCTTTCAACGTCCAATTTCAAATTTATTTCTTTTTCTTACTCGCAAAAATTGCAATTATACAGAAAACCAAGAAAAACAAAAATCCTATTTTCATTGACTGTTCCTCCTAACAAATTCAAATGCACTTTTGGGCTTCTTTCTTCAAAGCAACCTGTTCCATTTCTTTCTCATAAGTTCCCTTGGCATAAGCGACATTACTTTTTGCCCGGAGCATCTTATCTTTCGCCAGTTTCTTCATAACCTCTGCTAAATCCTCATCCAGTTTGCCACGCTTGATATAGCGGTTTATGGTATTCAGCCGCTTTTCGTATATCTGGATAACAGGATGATCGTCTGCAAGCTCCCGTTGTTCTCTGCCTTTCAGATTGCCGATCTGTCGGCAGGTGCGGTGTAGCTTGTCCCCCGGCGCATAGCCGCCGCAGTATTTGGTGTGCCTTGCGTTGGTTGTCAGAAACCATTTGCCGCAAATTTTACATTTCTTCGGTGCATGACCGACACACAAGCCCTCAAAGAGATCAGACCGGAACATCCCCACAAAGGATACATAATGGATTCGCTTGACGAGCTTTGCAACTTTTTCGCCGGGACGGATGACCGATACATACTGAACGGAATTGTTCAGGGTAGACATCCAGGCATTGCCCTCCGTGATAGAGAACTCCGGCGGGAAATAGCTGCCGAACATTCTGGCGAAGCCCTCTGCGGTACGGTCTGCTTCATTTCCGTCTGATTTTTCCGCAAAATCAAGCATTGCGGTTTGGTATTCCCCAAGGGAGTATGCCAGATGCCCGAATACAGCAGTATATCGTTGGAGCATCATTGCATCGGCATAGTTCGGGATTTCTTCAAACTGCAAGGAATTAGTTGCGGCTTTTATGGCAAACTCCATATATTTCAGCGCATTGTCCGCAGTAAAGACTTTTTCAATCCGTTCTCTATGTTTTGGAATATTCATATTGGAGAACGGCGGCGTTTCGCTGAGAATATCCACCATTGTCAGCACAGCTTCCTTTGCCATAGGAAAGAGTGCGGAAGCATCCTGTCCGGCGTTTAACATTCCAAGCAGTAGATTGATTTTCTCGCATTGCTCGTTCATTCTTGCGAGGGTATCCGCAGGAACATTCAGCGCATCACAGGCAAGAGTACCGATAGGAAATATTTTGCCCTCATATATGACCGTATCCTGCCAAAAATCCAATGTCATCAGTTCTTGATTCATGCTTGCCCTCCTGTCCTGTTTTTTCACTTTTCTAATTATACCATGCAAATGTGAAGAAATCTACATCATCAGATAAGTTGTCCTGTTTTTTGAAATGAGGTTGTCCTGCTTTTAGCCTGCTTTTTTTCAAATCCGTCATAACCATAGTAGAAAGGGCGAAGCACCTGCCAATCACGGCGGGTGCTTCGTGCTTTCCAGACTATTATGAACGGAGGTTTTTCTATGACAATCTATGAAAACATCAAGGCGGCGATCAGCGTGAAGCAAGCTGCCGAGCACTATGGGCTGAAAGTCAACCGCAGCGGTATGACTTGCTGCCCATTCCACAATGACCGGCATCCGAGCTTGAAGCTGAATGAAGATTATTTCTTCTGCTTCGGTTGCGGAGCCAAGGGAGACGTGATCGACCTTGTGGCAAAGCTGTTCAATCTGAGTAACCATGAAGCAGTGCAAAAGCTGGCTGCGGACTTTGGGCTTGACCCGAAACCGCCCACTGCCGCAGCTATGGTCAAGCCAAAGCGTCCCTATATCCGTCAGTTCCGGGAGGATGAAATGCTGTGTTTCCGGGTGCTGACGGATTATCTGCATTTGTTGGAGGATTGGAAAGTGCGCTATGCACCAAAGACACCGGACGAGCCTTATGATGACCGTTTTGTGGAAGCCTGCCAGATGCACTGCCATATCGAATATATGGCAGATGTGCTGACCGTGGGCGAATTGGAACAGCGTGTAGCTGTTGTGGACAAACTGATGAAGGACGGGTATATCGACTTTCTGAAAGAGTACACTGCACGAAAGAAAAAGGAGGTGGCACACCATGGCGAAGAACCGGAAAACGCCTGATATGAATTTGCCTGTCTGGTTTGATGGGCAGAATATCAATGAAGCTCTGTTTTGTGAAGAATTTCTGCAAGAGAGCAGAATCATCTTTGCAAACAGGGCTTTCTTTACGCCCAATGGACGGGTAACGGATGATATTGTCCTGCGGGGCGAGGTCTACGAAAAGCTGAAAAGCTACACCATCAGCAGCGTACCGCAGAAGATCAAAAACATCATGGAATTGCTGAAACTGGAAGCCATGGTTGAGGATCTTCCTCCCCAGCCTGACCGCATCCATGTTGCCAACGGAACGCTCATGCTGGATGGAAGATTTATCGAGGGGAAAAAGGAAATCGTACAGAGCCGCTTGCCTGTTTCCTACAATCCAAACGCTGCTGCACCTGCTCTGTGGCTGAACTTTTTGGACGGTTTGCTCTATGAAGAAGATATTCCCACCTTGCAGGAGTTTATCGGCTACTGCCTGATTCCCTCCAACAAGGGGCAGCGCATGATGGTGATTAAGGGCAACGGCGGCGAGGGCAAATCTCAAATCGGTGCAGTGCTGTCCACCATATTCGGCACGAATATGAAAGACGGCAGTATCGGTAAAATTTCCGAAAACCGCTTCGCCCGTGCCGATCTGGAACACATCCTGCTGTGCGTGGATGATGATATGCGGATGGAAGCTCTGCGCCAGACCAACTATGTAAAATCCATTGTAACCGCACAGGGCAAGATGGATTTGGAACGCAAAGGTAAACAGAGCTATCAGGGCTGGATGTTCGCCCGGTTGATGGCATTCAGCAATGGCGATCTGCAAGCCCTGTATGACCGTAGCGATGGTTTTTACCGTAGACAGCTTGTGCTGACTACCAAGGAAAAGCCCGTGGACAGAGCCGACGATCCCGATCTTGCAGAGAAGATGAAAGCCGAAGCCGAGGGGATTTTCCTCTGGGCATTTGAAGGCTTGCAGCGGCTTGTTGCCAACAACTTTAAGTTTACGGAGAGCGACCGCATCCGTGAAAACCGGGAAGCGGTCAAGCGTGACAATAACAACATTTTTGACTTCATGGATTCCGAGGGATATATCCGGCGCAAGGCGGATGCGTCCATCAGTTCCAAGGACTTTTACGCTATCTATCGCCTGTGGTGTGAGGAAAACTCCCTTGCCCCTCTGAAATCCCGCAGCTTCAGCGATGCCATGGTTGCCAATGCAAAGAAATTTAATTTGGAGCATTGCAACAACATCACCAACTCAGCCGGACGGCGGGTATGGGGATTTATGGGTGTGGAAGCTGTGGCACGACCTAATATAAACGGGTTTTACGACGTTTCGCCATGTACGTACGTACCGGAGGAATGGCAGGACTGATTCCTGTCTTTCGTTTTCTGTATGTATGTACACAGCGTTTTACCTGTTTTCCTTTTTTATAGGAATAATCAGCTGTCAGAACTGACCTGTTTTCGGGCATTGAAAATCAATGGTAATGGAAACAGCAAAGTTCTTGACCGCAGGACGAAACCATTTCACCAAATCGTGCTTCTCCAAACCATGCACCCAGTTTACGAAACAATGGGTGTTTTCACTGTTTCAGACAAAATCCCACGGAACAGCAAAGTGGGATATATGCCTGTATGGACAGAGTATCGCACTCACAAAATGAAAGCGATTTTGGAGAAAGCAGATTTTTCACTGTTCGGTGCATCTGCTCCGCTTTGGGGAGTAGCCTTTGCACCGAATTGTAAATCAAAAATATGGAGGAATTTACAATATGAATGTACGCAACGAAATCAAGGCACAGATCATCCGTGCCGGAATGACTATGCAGGAAGTAGTTGACCTGCTCTCGGACGAGTACGGTTGGAGCGACAGCGTTTCCAACCTGTCCGCAAAATTACAGCGGGAAAGCATCCGATACAAGGAAGTATTGGAGCTTGCCGATGTGCTGGGATACGACATCGTATGGCAGCAAAGACGGGAGAAGTGATGCCCCGGCAACATCCCCTCGTAGTTCCCGTCCCCATAGGCACACCGCAGTGCTGTCTATGGATGGCAGTGAAAGATACGCTTTTCGCTGCCGCCGTCTGCAAAGAGAAGTTCACCGGAACAGCTTCATGCAGACGGGCTGACCATGGGAAAAGTTGCAGACATTTTCGCATTGGTCAGCAGAGGTTGCCGCAGCAACCGCACTCCCCCTCGGGAGAGCCCTCGGAGAGCCCACGGCACTTTGCAGCCAGTATGGATGAAAGTGTTATAGTGGGTTATTACACTTTGAAAAAGTGCCTCTCCGCAGCTCCCCGCTGTCTGCAAATTTTAAGGAAAGGACAAAAAATCTATGGCAAGAAATGATGGAATAGACCGCACCGTAGCCCGGAATCAGGACTTACCGACACCGGACGATGTGGCAAAAATACAGGAACACAATGAGCGAGAAAAGGACAGTTACAGCAATCAAGACATTGTGCCGGAACGCACTCCGCTGAATGTTCACTTCAAGACTCCCACCGATGATTATGTGAAAATGTTTGAGCAAATGGAACAGGATGGCGTGATCTCCACCAGAGGTCTGAAACCGGATGCCATCAAATACGGCGAGTTGGTTTTTGATGTGAACTCCGCTTATTTCTACAACCACGGCGGCTATGAATTTGCAAAACAGTTTTATGCTGATGCCTATAAAGCCGCCGTGGAGATCGTAGGCGGTGAGCAGTATATCCTCTCTGCTGTGATGCACGCCGATGAGCACAACCGGGCAATGTCCGAAGCTCTTGGCGAGGATGTGTACCACTATCACCTCCATGTGGTTTATATTCCGGTAGTGGAAAAGCAGATCCTTTGGTCGAAGCGATGTAAGGATGAAGCTCTCCGGGGAACGGTAAAGGAAACGATCACACAAGTCAGCCGAAGTAAGAAATGGGACTCCAAACCGGTGCTTGACGAGGACGGAAATCCCAAGCTCAATGAAAAAGGAAAAAAGATTTTAAGGTCATCCTACAGCGTGTTGCAGGATGACTTTTTTAATTTCATGCGTGCTGCCGGATATACCGATGTGGAGCGTGGAGAGCGTGGCAGCACCGAGGAACATCTGACGGTGACACAGTTTAAGGTGCAGGCGGAACAGCAGCGTTTGGAAGCTGTGACAGGACAGGTGGCACAGGCAGAACAGAGTTTGGAGGATGCTAAAGCTGCTACGGAAAAGCAGAAAAAGAAACTGGAAGCTCTGCAAAAGGAAACCAAGGCAGCAAAGGCCATTGCACTTACGGTGCAGGATATTGAAGCGATGGGCAAGAAAGCCACGTTCGGAAACAATATCACGCTGACACCGGATGAATGCGACACGTTGAAACGCTATGCCACCAACGGCATTCTCTTTCATGCAGAGAATGAGCGATTGAAAGGGAAACTGGAATCTGCTCAAAAGTCTGCATCCATTTGGAAGCAGCGATGTGAAGAAGCGAATAAAAAATATCAAGAGTTGAAGCAAAAAGCCCAGCCTTTCCTGGATGCACTGGAAATTGCATCCGAAAAGGTTCGGGCTTTTATCAATTCCATCCTCGCCAGAGGAAAGGAAACACAGGAACACAAAGCACCTGCCCGTAAGCGTGGACAGGACATGGAAATTTGATGGAGGTAACTGCCTATTGAAGAAATATTATGAGGATGCAAAATATAATGCGGCATTTGTCCGCTGTGTGGATGTTATGAGCCAGATGCTCCAGAAATATGGACATCAGGTTTTGGATAAATTGGAACAGGATGCCCCTCAGAAAGTGGAGCATTCCAAGGAAAGTAATCAAGCACAGCCTTTGACGAATAAGGCTGCGTAAAAATTTACAATTTACACGTTGCGTATTCACTGCGGCTATGCTATAATGATTACGCAACGTGTATTTTTGTTTTTTATGGAGAAAAGACAGATGGATTGTAAGAACAGAATTATCAAGTTGCGGGAAAGCACAGGACTGAACCGGAAAGATTTTTGCAAGCTCGTCCATATCCCTTACAGGACTATGACCGAGTGGGAATTGGACAACCGCCATGCACCGGATTATGTGCTGTGGCTTTTGGAGTATTATATCCGCAACGAGGGACTTATGGTAAAGGAAATGAATGAGGGAGGTGGAGATTCTGAAAAAGAAACAACTTAAATGCTATATTTATACAAGAGTGTCCACCTCTATGCAGGTTGACGGGTACAGCTTGGATGCCCAGCGTGACAAGCTGAGGAAGTATGCGGCATACGAAGATATGGTTATTGCCGGGGAGTATTCTGACGAGGGATTTTCCGGAAAGAATATCCAAGGGCGGCAGGACTTCCAACGGATGCTGAATGACATCCAGGACTGCAAGGACGGCGTTTCCTATGTGCTGGTCTTTAAGCTGTCCCGATTCGGCAGAAATGCGGCGGATGTTCTGAACTCTTTGCAGCTCATGCAGGATTTCGGTGTCAATCTGATCTGCGTGGAGGATGGCATCGACAGTTCAAAGGATGCCGGAAAGCTGATGATTTCCGTGCTGTCTGCGGTGGCAGAAATAGAGCGAGAGAATATCCGCACCCAGACAATGGCAGGACGTGAGCAAAAGGCTCGTGAGGGCAAGTGGAACGGTGGTTTCGCTCCTTATGGCTACAAACTGGAAAACGGAGATTTGGTCATTGCGGAGGATGAAGTGGAAGTAATCCGTGTCATTTATGACCGCTACATTCACACCGACGAGGGCGTTGCCGGGGTTGCTAAATATCTGAACCGCAACGGCTTTATCAAGAAACTGCGGCAGAACAATACCATTCCCGGATTTTCAAGGAACTTCGTGCAGGATGTATTGGACAATCCCGTTTACATGGGAAAGATCGCCTATGGCAGACGCAGGACGGAAAAGAAGCAAGGCACAAGAAATGAGATGCACGTAGTTGAGCAGTCGGAGTTCCCGATTTATGAGGGACAGCACGAAGCCATCATTTCGGAAGAAGATTGGTATCTGGCACAGGAAAAGCGTAAGATCAATTCCTTTAAGCGGGAAAAGGTCAACAATCCAGATCATGCACACATCCTGTCCGGCATTCTGAAATGCCCATGCTGCGGAAAGAGTATGTACGGCAATATCGCCAGGGCTCACAGCAAGGACAAGAAAACGAGGTATTATTACTACTGCAAAAACACGGTAACACCTACCGGACATGAGTGCAGCTTCCGACTGAATATCGAGCAGACGGAGATCAACAAGTTTGTGGCTAAGATTATATCCGCTATGGTCAACAATCCCCGGTTTGTAGAAGCGATTCAGGCGAAAATCGGCTCGGCTGTTGATACAGAGGATATGGAAAAGCAGATCGCCGTCCTGCAAGGACAGTTGAAGCAAGCCTTTGGAACGAAAAGCCGCTTGGAGCGTCAGATGGACACCTTGGACATCAACGATGCCCACTATGACAGAAAGATTTTGGACTTGCAGCGCCGCTATGATGAGCAGTATGATACAATAGAGGATATCGAAGTTCAGATTGGCGAATTGCAAGGTCAAATCCGCAGCATTCAGCAGGAGAAAATCTCCGGTAACAATATCTATCGGCTCTTACTGGCATTTGATGAAGTCTACCATTCCGCAACAGAAGCGGAACAGAAAGAGTTTATGAAAGCCTTTATCGAGCGAATTGAGATGTTCCCGGAGAAAAGGAAAGACGGAAGCTGGATAAGAAAGATTGTGTTCAACTTCCCTGTGCCTGTTGATGGCGAGGAAGTGAAAGAACTTCCCTTGGAAACTGAAACAACTGTCGAGACCGTCGCATGTCTACAAAGGGTGGATATGTAGAAATCCTTGAATTTACGCACTTTTCACAGGTTTTTAGATTTAATCATACCGGCGGAATCGGACGTAAAAAGGAGATTTCTCACGAGATTAAAGTTTCAGTAGTTATGGAACTGGTATGAGTGGACACAAAAATCTACAGTTAATATTTAAGGTTATTTCGGAGATTATTTTCATCAACAACTAAATATTAAAAGAGTCGCAAGACCGCTTGTTTTCAACATCTTTGGATGTGAAAGCATGCGGTCTTCTTTCTTTTGTCAGCTTTCATATCTAAGATTTCAGAATGGAGGAATGCGAGAATGAAAGAAATAAAGGAAATGTATCCATCATGGGGTGACGACCATGGTGTCAGGTTGGGAAACGTCAAAATCAGTGATTTACACGACTTTAAGGAACATCCTTTCCATGTTGTGGAAGACACTGCGTTGTTTGAACTTGCAAAGAGCATTGAGGATAAGGGAGTACTAGTTCCATTAATTGTTCGTGCTAATCCGTATGGAGATGGGTATGAGATTATTGCAGGGCATCGTAGGAAGGCTGCCTGTAAATGGGCAGGGCTTTCGGAAGTGTCGGTAATGGTTGTGGAAATGGATGATAATGAGGCTGTGATTGCTATGGTAGATAGTAATTTGCAGAGAGAGCATATTAAGCCAAGCGAAAAGGCATTTGCTTACAAGATGAAGCTGGAGGCAATGAAACAGCAGGGGAGGAGGACGGATTTAACTTCTTGCCAAGTTGGCAAAAAGTCCGTAGAAAATCCAACGTTGTCTCTTGCAAAGGTGGGATGCGGATATGATGAGAACGGCAGATGGCAAGTGACGAACGAAGAAGTTGAACAAATGCCTATTGATTCTAATAAACAGCTTGCAATGCAGCTGGGAGAAAGTCAGAGGCAGATTGCCCGCTATATCCGCCTGACCAATCTTATTCCTAAGATTCTGGATATGGTGAACGAAGGAAAGATTGCTTTTACGGTGGCTGTGGAGCTATCTTATCTGAAGGAAGAGGAGCAGTACGAGCTTCATGCCATTATGGATTTGGAACAGTGTACACCATGCTTATCACAGGCGTGTCGCTTGAAGGTAATGAGCCAGCACGGAACCTTGGATATGGATGCGATTTGTATGGTTTTGGAGGAAGAAAAGCCCAATCAGCGGGAGCAGATAAAGCTTCGTGCAGATGCATTGGCAAAATATTTCCCAGAGGATTATACACCAAAGCAGAAGACGGATTTAATCGAACAGCTTCTGAAGGAGTGGTATGAGAAGCAGGAATACAGCAAGCAGGAAAGCCTTGGCAGCAGTCGTGGCAGAGCAAGATAAAGGAATGGAGGTAGTAGCGATGAGCAGAGAATTATCAACTTATGAAGCAATGGGTGGCACTTATACAGAGGCGGATGGAGTGTTTTATCCGAATATTGTGGTTTCGGAGGAAGCAGATGTGTGGATTGGAAAATATGGTCTGTTATGGATAGATTATATGAAATCCAATCATGCAGAAAGGTACAGGCACCATATTCGTATGGGAACCTTGAGTGCCAGAGCTTTTGAGCTAAATGAAGAGGCTTATGAAATGCTGGAAGGAATCGTGAGTCAGTATCTGGCAAAGCATAAGCCACAGCATTCAGCTTCCACAATGGAAATGTGGAAGCTTCGGGAACAGGCAAAACAAATGGCGGAAGAGATCGTGTTAAGCGACATTGTTCGCCAGTATCATTAGAATTTGGAGGATTTTAGTATGAGAGAGATTAGAGAATACAATATGAACGGAACTATTATTTTGGGCGTGGATAATGGTTATGGCAATGTGAAAACCGCCCACAGAGTATTTCCTACGGGAATTATAAAGTGTGACAGTGAACCGGTGCTGAGTAAGGAGTATATCGAATATGATGGTTCTTATTATATTATTGGTGAAGGTCACAAGGGCTTTGTTGCAGACAAGCAGGAGGATGATGATACTTATATTCTGACTCTTGCAGCGATTGCAAAGGAGCTTGAGGCAAGAGGACTTACAGAGACTAGAATTCATCTGGCGGTGGGACTTCCTTTGAAGTGGGTACAGGCACAGAGGGAGAGCTTTAAGAAGTATCTGACCAGAGAAAGATATGTTTCACTGAAATACAAGAAGGTGGACTATCTGATTGAAATTGTGGATTGCACGGTCATGCCACAGGGCTATGCGGCTGTTGCAGAAAATTTGAAGGATTTCAAGGGAATGAATCTGCTGGTGGATGTTGGCAACGGTACTATGAATGTTATGTATCTGAATAACGGAAGACCGATTGAAAGCAAGTCATGGACAGAAAAACTGGGTGTGAATCAATGCTTTATTCGTATTCAGAATCGAATAATGGATAGGACTGGAACAAAATTACCAGATGAAATTATCAATGATTTCTTAAGATATGGCGATGCGGATGTAAGTGAGGCATATTTATCAGCGATGAAGCAGGTTGCTGAACAGTATGTACAGGGATTGTTCCAGAAGCTTCGGGATTACGAGTATAACGAGGATTTGATGAATCTGTATGTTATGGGTGGCGGTGCCAAAATGGTGGAAATTTTTGGAAAATACAATCCGGATAGGACAACCTATAATCATGATATTTGTGCAAATGCCAAGGGGTATGAATACTTCTGTTATATGATGCTTCGTCAGAAGAATCGAAAGTAGGTGGTTAGATGGCTATAAAGAATCACAATTTCCGCTTCAATGAGGAAAAAGAAGCGGAAAGAAAAGCATGGCAAATTCTTCACTCAGAAGAAGTGAAGGAGGACTTCCGCTCTCAGAATGAATTTGTTATAGCTGCCATCAATGATTACTATGCAAGGCATCTTGCTCTCAAACGAGATCCCTATCTGGAATCGAGGGAGAAGGAGGATACATTTGTAAAAGGAATTGTAGAGGCAGTAGAGCAAAAGGTACTTGATAATCTGCCGGGGTTGGCGGGCATGTATATGATGCAACAGCAGTCTCTTTTATCCGTGTTGGGATTACAGGGGATGGTGCCTGTACAACAACAGGTGCCAATGCCACAGATGGTAGCAGGAATGCAGATGTCAGGTCAGGTATCAGCAGCCGTACAAGAGTCGAAGCAAGGGCAAGAGACTATGGTTGGTGGAGATGGATGTGAAAAAAGAGATTACACTGAGGAGGATGAGAAAAAGTATCAGATAGAACCTGATATTAACGAGTTCCTTGATTTTAGTTTTTGTGGTGAATGATAGTAGATGGCTACAAAGCTTTTGTAAATAAAAGCGATGTAGCATCAGTTGTGAAAGAATATGTAGCCATAATTGCAGTAGGAATAAGTGGTGTCGGAAACGGCAAATTATGTAGCCAATTAAATACAGCTATTAGCTTTGATGAAGCCATGTATCTTTTCGAAGGTATGTGGCTTTTTCTGTATTTGCTAAAGATAGATTTTTTATCCAGCCGTCGGCGTTTGAGAGCGAAATACACCCATCGCACAATACTTCGTTTTGTACTCTGTGTATTTCGCCATTGCAGGGGGCTATTACGCCGGAAACGGCGGTGGGTTCGTATACGGATGCCTATGCATCCACTCACATTATGCAATAGAAGGGAGATGATTAGAATGCCAAGAAATTCATTTGTGCAAATGAATAAGCTGACCAATGTGTCTGGCAGAATTACTTATATATCAAGTAAGGCAAAGCAGGAAAATCTGTATGCTACTTATACTACGGTTTCGGAGCAGAGTTTTTGGAGAGAACTGGCGAAATATAACCAGGAAAGTTTTCGGCAGAGTGGGACTGAGGGAAAGTGTATTGAGGCAAGGGAACTGATTATAGCGTTGCCGGAATCCTTTGTGTATTATGAGCCGGAATATTTGCTTAGGCGATTTACAGACCATTTTAAGCAGAATTATAAGGTGGAATGTATCTCAGCACTGCATCATAACAAGCGAAAGACCAATTACCACATTCATCTGATATTTGCAGAGCGTCAGCTTCTTGATAAACCTATTGAGAAGATTGCCACCAGAAATATGTTTTATGACGAGAAAGGTAAGCATAGGCGTACCAAGAAGGAAATCTTGGATGAAGCAGGGAACATCCGTAAAAAGTGCAAGGTTATCAAGAAGGGGGAAGCGTATGAGCGGAATCTGTTTACTACGAAAAACGAGCTGTTTAAGGCTGATGGATTTCTGGACGAGGTAAAGCGTTTATACACGGACCTGATTAATGTCTGTGCCATAAATGAAGAAGATAAACTTCAGGTATTTGATAGGAATGGAATGTATCTTGCTACCAAGAAAATTGGTAAAAACAATCCTAAAGGAGCAGAGATAGAAGCTGACAATATGGAGCGTGCAAGATGGAATCAGACTGTGGACAGAGCATTGATTTCAGGTGTTGCCGAGGAGGATATCCTAGGCGTGAAGCGAGAAAAGATATCGGAGGAAGTCAAGCATTCTATTGAATTATATGGGAATAATCCGTCTTTCTTGGGGGATATTATCAGACTTGCAATTAAGGCATTGGAATTGCTTATATCAAAGGTATTACTTGCAGCAGCTAAAGTGGCTAAAAAGATTGTGGATGTGGTTCATGAGAAAGTTGTAGAGAAAGAAGTTCCAGTGTTGGTGGAAGAGCCAGAGCAGGCGGTTGAGATTTGGGAAAAGGTACAGCTTCCTAAGAAACCAAAGGAACCGTTATTGCTGTCTAAGTATCCAGTGATTATGGAGCTGGATGCAGAATTGAAGCGTTGGAATAAGGAAATCTTTGCGGTTGAACAGGAGCGGGGCAATCTGGAGATTGAACTGTCTGTATGTTCCAGAGTATTTAAGCAGAAGCAGAGGAGGGAATTGCAGGAGAGGATTACTCTGTTGGATAAAAAGGTGGAGAAGATGAAGGCTGAGCTTTCACAGGTGCTTCGGGATGCCGGATATGCTAATGCTGCGGAATTCTTTACAGAGCTTTTTGCGGTGCGTGAGGAGAAGCGGAAGTATGAGGAGGCTTGCAAGGTATGGCAGGAAGAATGTGTTAGGACGGAGATTGAAGCGACGGGGGATGGACAGTATTATGGGAATGTTCCGTCGATTGAAAGAGGAAGAACACGTTAGTTTTTGGAGGATTACTAAGTTTGGTAATCCTCTGCTCTTTTATAGCAAAAATAACTGTAATAGTAAGAGAAAAAACAGAGGAAATAAGGTGGGTAATATGCTATGATATATACGGTAGCTGCATTAGCTTTATCGAACCAAAGAATGGAGAAAACAATTATGAATATAGCAGTATTTGCATCCCATGGTGGAAGTGATTTACAAGCGATTATGGATGGGTGTAAGAATAATCAAATTAATGCAAAGGTGGCAGTTGTTATTAGTAACAATGGAAGTTCAATGGCTTTACAAAGAGTTGCTGGCGAAGGTATCCCAAACTATCACCTTAGTGCCAAGAAATCAGGAAGTGAAGAGAGTTTGGCAACAGAGATTTTAGATGTATTGTCAAAATATAATGTTGATATGATTTTTTTGGCAGGATATATGAGGATGTTACATATATCAGTTCTTGAAAGATATAACAATAGAATTTTTAATATTCATCCGGCATTACTACCTAAATTTGGCGGTAAAGGTATGTTTGGAATGAATGTGCATACGGCTGTTATTGAGGCAAAAGAAAGTGAAACAGGAGTAACAATTCATAGAGTAAATGCAGAATATGATAGCGGCAAAATCGTAGCTCAAACAACAGTACCCGTGTTGGAAAGAGACACACTGGAAACATTAGCAGCGAGGGTGTTGGAGAGAGAACATGAATTTTTGGTGGAAGTCATAGCTGACATTGTGAACGGTAAAATTCCTTTAGGAGAATAATGGGACACGATAAGGAGAATCTATGAAAAAATTAGTTATACTTAGAGGTAATTCAGGTAGTGGGAAAACGACAGTAGCAAGAGCGTTACAAAGAAAGATAGGATTTAATACAATGCTTATTTCACAGGATGAAATTAGAAGAAATATGCTTTGGGTTAAAGATGGCATAGATACGAAAGCATTGCCACTAATGATAGAACTTTTGAAATATGGAAATGAACATAGTGACATTGTTATTTTAGAAGGAATTATGTATGACGAGTGGTATAATCCATTATTTAATGTGGCTAATGAATTATATGGGGCAAATGTTTATTCATACTATTTTAATATACCATTTGAGGAAACCGTAAGACGTCATCAAACAAGGAGTAAAAGCCAAGAATTTGGCGAAGAGCATATGCGCCAATGGTGGCGGGAAAAAGATTTTTCATCTGTTCTTGAGGAAGAAATTATTTCTTGTGAAATGGATGCGGAATGTATTATTGAAAAGATATACACAGATTTGCTAAAGTATATTTAGAGAAAGTATCAGCAACTGATGAGTGTTCTAGATTAAGGAGACAAATATGAAACACACGATGAAATTACGTCCCAATCCTTTTCGTATGATTTTATGTGGAGAAAAGACATATGAACTTAGATTATATGATGAAAAACGTCAATGTATTAAAATAGGTGATAAGATAGTATTTGTCAATACTAAGACTGACGAACCGCTTGTAGTAAGTGTTAAAAGCATACATATATTTAAGAATTTTACTGAATTATATCAAGCGTTACCATTGCTAAAATGTGGTTATACAGAGGAAAATCTTACAACTGCTAATCCAGCAGATATGGAGGAATATTATTCAAAAGAACAACAGATGCAGTATGGTGTTGTGGCGTTTGAAATAGAGAGAATAACAGAACGACAATTTGTTAATGGAAGAATTGGCGGGACGGAAAACGGACTCCAAGGAACTATTGGAGATTAAATAGATTTGTGATATAGAAGAAGCTCATTGATAAAAAGAGTGATTAAACATGATTTTGATACAGAGGAAAAGGTATGGATGTATTACTTGAATTATTAATTAAATTGTTGTCATTAACAGTGATAATGATATTTTTAATTGGTTTATTATTCGTTATGTTAATTTCAGTAGTATACATAGCGGGATATGTTTACGATAGTATATTTGGCAATTCATTTATAAGTCTGGGGCACTTTATAAGTGGAAAATATCCGAAAATCAAGAATATTCCGATAGTTGTAAAACTGTGGAGAAAAATACAACCAAAAGAATTATATTTGCGATATGAAACACCATTATTTACATATTGTTTTTCGTATACGGCAATTTCGTTGTTGGCATTAGTATTGCCGAATGAGAATGGTATGGGTATTATTGTAGCATCGGCTTTATATCTATTGTTTTACTTTGTCGGAATGGCTAGAAAATGTGGAAGAAATGAACAATATTATGAAAAAATATTGGACAACAATATTGAATTTCTTAAATTATCTTTTTTACCATTAGGTTTCATTATCACCGTGTTGGGATTCTGTTTTACTATTACTGGGATGAAAGTGCAAGAACTTCCTCTGGATTTTGCAATAATAGGAAATACATACGCGAGTTTAATGAATTATAATGACGAGACAAATACATTAATGCTCTTTCTGAAATTGATTGTATCTGGGGGACTTATATTGATTTTGTTTTATGTTATAAGTTTACCTATTCAAGTGATATCATATTTTGTCATTTCAGTTATTAATTATTTCAGAAAACATAAAGCTGGCTACATAGGACTATCTAAGAAATTTCTTGGCATTGTAGCTTATTTCTTGAAAAATATATGATAGGAAAAAGTAGTAATGAAAACAGACAGATTATACGCACTTACTTTATATCTGCTAAATCATGGAAAGTCTTCCGCCTCGGAGTTGGCAAAGCATTTTGAAGTATCTGTACGGACGATTCAGAGGGATATCGATACTTTGTGTCAGGCGGGTATTCCGATTTGTGCTTTTACCGGTACAAATGGTGGATATGAAATTTTAGGTGATTTCAAAATGAATAACCAACTTGCATCGAAAGATGAATATGCCTATATTGCAACTGCTATAAATGGATTAAAAACGGTTACTAATAATCCGGTGGCTGATGATATTTACGAGAAAATAACAGCCATATCCAAGAACAGTAATATAGGTATGATTTTGGATTTTTCTGTATTAAGAGAAGGCGATGAGAAATTGCTTCAAACTTTACAGTCTGCAGTTAAGAATAAGCAAGTGGTTAGATTTACATATACAAATAATGGTGGAGAAACAAGACAACATTGTGTAGAACCGATAGCGGTTATTTACAAATGGTATGCTTGGTATATGTTGGCTTATAATACGGCGAAACAGGATTATAGAACCTATAAGCTGGTTCGGATGGAAGATGTTTGTATAACGGAAGATGAATTTTCCAAGGAGCACAAGTCGGCACAGGATATTTTAAATGATTGTGACAATTCCTATCAGGGAAAGGACATATCCATAAGAGTTCGGATGCGATGCCGGGGTAATGCGATACACAGAATAAAGGAATATTTAAACGGACAGCTTATAAAAAACTGTGATGATGGTAGTTCTATTATGGAAGTTCATATTGTAGAGAAGGAACAATGGTGGATAGGTGTTGTTTTGTCACAGGGAAAAGAAGTCGAGATTATAGAACAGGAGCATATAAAAGAAAGGATTATTAATTACGCAAAAGATATTCTTTTTTTATACGATAAACTATGACATATAGATGTCGTAATTTGTGTGAGATAATGTAAATGAAGTTATTTAATGTTTAACAAATTACGATATGGAGGTTGATAAGAAGATGGGTATTGATGTGTATGAACAAATTCCTGTTATGGAAAGTGAAAAGTTTCTGCTGAGAGAAATTAAGGATGGAGATGCAGAGGATTTGCTTAGGGTATATTCCGATAAGGATGCAGTACCGCTTTTTAACAGTGATAATTGTGTGAATGGTTTTTACTATACTTCAATTGAAGAAATGAAGGATACTATTGCTTTTTGGAAGAGAGAATATCAAAACAGATATTATGCACGGTGGGCTATTATAGACAAAAATGCTAACTGTGCAATTGGTACAATAGAATTATTTAACCGAAGGGCAAAGGATTATTTCAATAATTGCGGATTGCTTAGACTGGATTTGAGAAGTGATTATGAAAAACAAGATACGATAGAAGATATTCTTGGGATTATTATTCCTGAAACGAGAGATATGTTTGCTTGTGAAATGATTGCCACTAAGGCAGTTTCAATTGCCCAAGAGCGTATACAGGCTTTAGAACATATGGGATTTTGTTTGTCGGAAGAAGCTTTAATAGGACATGATGGAACGAAGTACAATTCATATTATGTTCGGGAGGTGTAAGGAATGACTTTTGATTTCAAGAAAGAATACAAAGAATTTTATATGCCTAAGAATAAACCTGAAATAGTCAATGTTCCGACGGCTAATTATATTGCTGTCGGAGGGAAAGGTAATCCGAATACTCCGGATGGCGAGTACCAACAGGCAATAGGTGTATTGTATGCGGTTGCATATACTTTGAAGATGAGTTACAAATCAGATTACAAGATAAAAGGATTTTTTGAATACGTAGTTCCACCCTTGGAAGGTTTCTGGTGGCAAGACAATGTAAGAGGCGCAGACTATGGGAACAAGGATTCTTTTAACTGGATTTCTGTGATTCGATTACCTGACTTTGTTACAAAGAATGATTTTGATTGGGCGGTAGATACTGCGACCAAAAAGAAAAAGTTAGACTGCAGCAAAGCAGAATTTTTGACGATAGACGAAGGATTATGTGTTCAGATGATGCATATAGGACCATTTGATAATGAGCCGGAGTCTGTGAAGATTATGGATGCGTTCTTAGAAGAAAATGGATATGTAAATGATATAAATGAAAAGCGTTTACATCATGAAATATATATGTCTGATGCAAGGAAGATTGCACCGGAGAAGTGGAAAACAGTAATTAGACATCCGATTAGAAGAAAAGAGTAATTTATGCGAAAGGAGTTGTGGGATATGAACAATTCAATAATTTATCGCCCTTTGACGGCAACTCCATTCAAAAGAAATAGCTTTTATACAGAAATTTCCCCTTCTAAAGAATTGCAATCCTACATCCGATGTTATTGGGGAACAGAAAAAACACTTATACAAATCGAAAATAGTGATGCACCGGAATTAGTAATTCCGGATACTTGTGTGGATATTATTTATCATATAGATTATACCGATAATACCGTAACCGGAGGACTCTGTGGGGTAAATGATTGCAGTTTCCATGCACATGGCAACGGAACCATAGGTCATATGGTATCAACCTATGCTATTCGACTTTATGCGTGGAGTGCATATGCATTTTGCGATGATTCATTGCAATCCACCATGAATGGATACTTTGATGTGGATTCAAGGTTTGAATGGTTGGACAAGATTATTCGCCCCAAACTGTTGGAACTAAAAACCTTACAGGAAAAGATTTCATTTACCGAACAAGCATTGCTTAAAAGATTATCTGATGTGAGAGAAAATACGGTTGTTAACGATACAATACAGAACATTTTGATAAATAAAGGTTCTTTGGATATAGCAAAATTGGCAAAGAAATCCTTTGTGAGTACCAGACAGTTGGAGCGATTGTTTCATGAGTATGTTGGCATTACGCCTAAAAAGTTAAGCAATCTGATAAGATATCAATTCCTATGGAGAGATATTTTGTGTGAGCCGGATTTTGATGTGTTAAGTGCGGTTTACAAATTTGGATATACAGACCAATCACACTTATTACGGGAATTCAAGAGATACCATTCTATGGATATACATAATGCAAGAATAATGGCTTTTAAGGATGTCGGAAATATACAAGATGTTTTCGTTTGAATTTAGTATAATAGTTTCAAATTCTGACAGGCAGGAGAGGATGAAAAACTATGAAATACTGTACCACCGTAATAGCAGTACGAGATATGGAAAAATCTTTGCAGTTTTATAAGGATTTATTTCAGCAAGATGTACTTGTAGATTTTGGGAAAAATAAAACTTTGACTTGTGGATTAGCATTGCAGCAGGGATTGGAGCATATAGCTGGATTTGATGCCAGTACAATGAAATTTCGTTCCAATACCATGGAGTTGTATTTTGAGACAGAAGATTTTGATGCTTTTATACAATTGCTGGATTCTTATCCACAAGTGGAAAGACTTCATGAGCCGAAAACTTTTTCCTGGCTTCAAAGAGGAATTCATATATTTGACCCGGATGGACATTTGATAGAGGTTTCGGAGAGTATGTATTCTGTTGCCTGTAAGCAGTTTGAATCAGGTAAAACCATAGAGGAAACAGCTAAATTAGTGCAACATCCGATTGAGGTGGTCAGAGGTTGGTACGACCAGTATCAAAAGGAATTGATAAGTGTCTGTGGCACGGATTGTAGTGCGTGTTATTGTTTTGGCAAGATGTGCAATGGCTGTAATTCCTGTAAGGGAAAAGTTTTTCATGCACCGGAAGGAAAAGCTTGTCCGATTTATGACTGTGTCAGAAATAATA
Organism: Blautia sp. OM06-15AC; assembly: GCF_003481425.1. NCBI lineage: Bacteria > Bacillati > Bacillota > Clostridia > Lachnospirales > Lachnospiraceae > Blautia > Blautia sp. OM06-15AC. The sequence continues at coordinate 156,638 of NZ_QULD01000008.1, forward strand.
AGTGTATGCAGAATTGTGGAGAATGTGGGGAAATACCTTGTAAGTTATGGTTTGATACCAGAGAGCCAAAGTTTTCTGATGAAGAATTTAAAGAAAATATAGCAATGAGGGTACAAACATTGAAAAAGGAATAGAGGTAGTTATGTCAAAGAATAAAGAGATTGCAGATTACATAATGGATCAACTATCTGATTTAGGAAATGTACGAAACATTCCTATGATGGGTGGATATATTTTTTACTATAAAGAACGGATATTTGGTGGGATTTATGGTAATGGTTTTCTTGTAAAGATTACAGAGACCAGTAAGAAGTTTATGCCGGACAGTGAACCGGAACCACCGTATGAGGGTGCAAAACCTATGTTACCGGTAACTATTTTGGAGGATAGAACTAGCTTGCAAAATATGGTGGAAGAAATGTATCCGGAATTACCAGAGAGAAAACCAAAAAAGAAAAAAGCATAAAATGTGGTCAAATGTAAAAAGTCACTCAGTTTACGATGATGTAAATTGGGTGATTTTTAAATTTAAAAAATAAAAGTAAGCGCAAAATATTGCTACGTTACTCATGAATTACGCTTGCACCAAAA
>NZ_QULD01000009.1:0-148254 GCF_003481425.1 Blautia sp. OM06-15AC
ATTTTAGTATTGACTTTTTATTTGCAGGCTAAAGTAACGAGAATGCGACGCGCCGTTTTCAATCAGAGAAAGAGTTTGATGCACGCGATCGCAATCGAAGCCACAGCCACGATCCGTTTCAGCAGCGTCTGGTTGATTTTCGTTGCATTTTTGCTTCCGGTAAAGACACTGATGCCATGTGCGACCAGGAGCACCGGCAAGCGCGCCGACAAAACTTCCGGCCGAAAGCACACCTGCCGTTTTCAGGTCAAGGTTCCCGCTCTTATAATAATTTACCGATCCCAGAATGCCTGAAATCAGAAATGCTGCAAAGCTAATTTCCCTGAAAAAAGGAAAAATCGCCATGACACTGGAGCAGTATCATCTGGCGCAGAAGACGATTCATCATTATGTTAATTATTAAAGCGTGCTGGGAAAACATTTCTCATTACGTTCTCCACTATTTCTTTAGATTAAGAAAGACCCTGCATACGCAGAGCCTTTCTTACATTTTCTTTCGAGGACTAACCCTTGATACAAAAATATGTCAATCCCAAATGCATTACTTCAGAAAGAGTTGACATATTTTATCTGACATAGCACATGTGACTGCATCCATTTGGAAAAAGCTCTGCTTTCATCGCTCGGATATATTCTTCTTCCGTAGAAGAATCCTCCAGAATCTCCAGCGTGCGGCGCAGATTTCGGATATCACGCTCCATAAAATCGGTATAATTTCCCCGGCCTACCAGCTTCAGATGAGTGATTCCAGCATCGGAAAGCTGTTTTAATGTACACAGGCCGCAGCCGGTTGCGCCGCAGAGGTAACCATCTTCCGATACAGGATTCATCAGTTCTGATGCAGAATCCCATTCGGATATAGAAATATTTTCTCCCGGACGATTTTTTTCTTGTTTTTCTAATTTAGATTCTGAAAACGACATCGGTTTCTTCCAGTAAGGAACCCGGCAAAGATATCCCATTTCATCGCAGTGCAGGGAATTGCAGAAAGCACCACTGAACTGGCACAGTTCATTCAAAGCAAATGCCTCGAACTCCGTTGGATAAGTCCATTCTTTTCGAGCGGCTTCTTTCTGCGCAGTTATATGCCGAATCACTGCACGCATTTCCGAGATCGTATTTTTGCGCTGGAAAATGATCCTCTTCGGGTATTCTTTCGCAAAAACCTCTGTCATCGCAGAATTCACCGTTCCCAAATCCCCGCTCAGATGCACCTCACAGTCGATCTTTTCTTTTCGCAGGTACACAAGCAGCGCGGGATCCGCAAGAATATAACTGTCAAACCCTATGCTGCGGCACTGTTGGATGATCTGCGTAATTTCTTCATACTGTTCCTGCCGGTAATACAGCGAATTGAACGCCAGATGCACTGGCTTCTGGTATTTCTGCACCATATTGGCCAGAATTTCCAGTTCACTGAACGATCCAATTTGTACGTTATAGTTTAAAACCTCTCTCCGATTCAGCGGCAGAACCGTTCCGTATTTTTCTGACCAGGAAAACGGAACGTAACCGCAGAACAGCTCGTCTGCTCCGGCGCGGACGTAACGGGGATAGTCATCAATGGAGCCGAGGCCTGATGTGATTTTCATAAGTTAAATCCTTTCGCTTGCGCCTCATTCAAATTCAATCTCTTCCTCCGCCTTAGCATACAAATCCAGCTGATTTTCAATATCAAGTCTCTGAACCAGCCAACCTCTTGCAAGACACATCTTCACAAAATCGTCTATACGATTTACTCCATTCATCTCTTTTAACGTTACAACCACACCAAACGGAAGAGAATCTTTTCTTTTCTGCAAGCATTCTTTCGTATTAATCTTAAGTCCCCATAACCCAGAATCATAAGCCTTTCGGGGAACCCTTTTTTCTTTTATTTTTTCACTGATATGTTTCACATTATCCCATTTGCGATACATTTTTCTTGCATCTTCTTCGTACAAAGTAATCTGTTTCTCTTCAGACTGTCGATTGTCATCAATTGCTTTAATCATGGTTGACCCTCTTTTGGCAACAACTCTGCCAAACTGAATATCCATTTCTGTACTCGTATAGTCAACACCCTGTTTGCGATCGCACTGTGGAAAATATGCCAGGGTGGCTCTTGCATAAAACGGGTGCGCATGATCTACAACAGGCACTGGCAGATTATAAGTATAAGTTTCATATTCCTCCGATGCCCCTGTCATAATGAAACGTATTTCATCATCCGGTGTTTTTAAAACCTCATTAATATGCTTTGGCACAACACCATATCCGATTCTATGTGAAATATCATCTCTTCGATTCCATCCGGCAGCTGCATCAATCAGCAATGCTTTCGCCACTTCCCGGCTTAATCCCATAATATGAATCAAATATGCCAGTTTACGTGAAATCCATGGCGCTGCAAATGAAGTTCCCGCTACGTATGCTGCTCCCATATCGTCTTTGCATACCACCATTTTATCTGTATAGACCGTTCCATCACCACCATAATAACTGACATCCGGTTTATGAAAAAACGACAGAACAGGTCCAATCCTGGTATAAGAAGCAGAGTTTCCTGCAAAATCCACAGCATTAACCACCATAGAATTCAGGGAATCTGCCGGAGATCCAATTCTCATATTCTTTTTGGTAACTCCTGCCGGAATATTTGTACCTGCTACCACAAAAATAACATCATATTCACTCTGAATACGATCCAGCTCTGCAGCCTCCGGCGAAATAAAATTTGGTTTGATTTCAAGTTTTGATCCCAGCGATAAATTCCAGACTTTAATATCTCGATTGGACGCAACAATATTTCGGATCATTTTCAGAACAGTAAAAGAACTAAATCCGTTATTTGTTGCCACTCCAAAATGTCTTACGCGAAATCTGCCGCAGCCATCCGCAAGCTCCGGGTTTCCCTGTGGACCATCTACGATAATATAGCTGACAGCTGTTCCGTGTTCATAATCTTTCCTGGACAGAGGAATATTAGGATCCAAAAGATTTTTATATTCAACCCACTCGTGAAAATACACTTTTTCATTGAACTGTGTATCTATCACACCTATGACCGGTTCGTTCTGTGGATGTGGGATTAATAATCCGGCATCCTCTTCCATATCCTCATACGCATCTAACACATCGTCTCTTGAAATCTCAGAGAAGTCTGTAACTCCCATAGCGATCAGATACGACGCATTGTTATATAGCAATTTAACTTCGTCTGGATTCAGTCTTAAAGTAGTTCCGTCTATGATGCGATCATCTACAATATCAATTCCGAATTTTGAAAGAAGTCTTTTTGTATCCACCCCTGTCTGATAGATGGTAATGATTGCTTCTTCTGTTATTTCCTCCGTTGCTCTGTCGATATCAAATCGTTCCACATAAAAGCCGTCAACCATGGTTTTCAGAAAACTGGTTTTGGGTACTTCATTAAAATGATATTTTTCGCCTAATTCTTCTATTACTTCACTAGGAACAGAACCTTTATAATACTGTTCTATGATAGACGCTGTCTTTTTTAAAACATCGATAGATTTTTCAATTGCCTGCAAGGAAACAAAATGTGTAAAAACATGTTTTTGCACTTCATTTCCTTTTTGATCTGGCTCCCAGACAAATTTGGCCCCTCGAATTGATTCTGTCGGTGATTTTCCATTTTCTGACAGTAGAATTTTCAACCGGTTGCTTTTGGCAACAATATGCTTATAATGTACACTTACCAGGGCACCACGAATATCCTTGTTTTCCGTCCAATATACAAGTATTCTTTCCAGCTGCTTTTCCAACTCACGTAAATGTGATGCAGAAACACTTTTCCCTTTTGGAAGCTTAGGTGATCCCGGTCTGGAACGATTTGATCTTTGTTCGAATCTTCCTTTTAACTGTAAAATACTATTCATCCCTTACACCTTCTTTTAAATCACGAGCCACGCTGCTTTTGGAACGTCCAACCAATATTTCCATTTCTCTCACTGTGAATTTCTGACTCTGCAGTTTTTTCAGATCGTCTGGTTTTTCATTACATACTGCATAGTATAACCGTCTAAAATAATCCATGCCGTCTTTCGGATTACTAAAGGCAACCGACGTCCTGATCAAATTTTTCAGTTCGCCTGGATATGGTAATTTGGACATCAATTTCATAATTTTCCGAAACAGGCGAATATCTCTATTTGCAAGTTTCAGCTTATCCAGATAACGATCCAGCATCTGCTCAGCAATAGAAAGAAGATCTTCCTGCGAATAACGGTTAAAATCAATCACAGAATCAAACCTTCTTATCAATGCCCTGTCAAAATACTGGTAAAGATTTGTTGTTGCAATCAAAACAACATCTTCATTCATTCGGTCAAACTCTTTTAACATTGTTGATGTAGCCCGCCCCATTTCTCTTAAATCGTTTTGGTTCGTGCGATCCAATGCCAATGCATCGATTTCATCAAATAGAACAATCACCTTATCCGGTTGAGCAAATTGGTTGATTTCTTTAAATAACATAGACAGATTCTTCTGTGTCTGACCAAGCTTACTATCTATAACAGAAGAAAAATCCACCATAAAAATCTCTCTGTTTAAGATTCTTGCCAATTGTTTTACTGCTTCCGTTTTTCCTGTTCCAGGCGCTCCCTGAAAAAGGAACTTATTAATTCCAATGTGATGCTCAATTGCATTAACTATCCCTATTAAATCACCTGTAATTTCATCCGGAAGTAATAACATATCCGTATTCGCTTCTATTTTTTCAAAAAAAGGAGAAACATTCTCTGATACCTGCGGCACAAACGTATTAGCATTTGATAATAATGACATAATATACTCAGCCAGTTGATAATCGCCGGATGCATCAAAATCCTTTGCTATTTCATAAGCTTCACTGCGAAAACCAACATCATTTTTTTCGGTATAATACTTAATTAAACTTATAACACTTTTCTTCTTCATACTATGCACCCCATTTTTATTCGCTGTCTTTTTTATATCATGTTGGGACAATTTTGTCAATATTGGGACAGTTTATCTTTTATAGCAAAAAAGCAGCCCACATAGGCTGCTTTTTTGTTTATAGATTTTTAACCACCACTTTACATCGTTTACTCTTTTTCGCATTTTTATTTTCAGCATTTTGCACAAACTACAGGATAGTGGGTGTTTCTTTTAATTCAGAAATCGGATGGCGCGCAACAATCTCCAGACCCTGCATCAGCATGTGGTACTGTTCTTCTGTGATGGCCATTGCCTTGTCCGCAGAGCGTGGCCATCGGAATGCACCATTGTCGAGTCTTTTGTACATAAGGAGAAACCCGTCTCCTTCCCAAAGTAATGCCTTGATCCGATCGCATTTTCGCCCACAAAAGAGAAACAGCGTATTTTTATCATAAGGATCCAGTTGAAACTGAAACCGGACGATGTTTGCAAGACCATTAATCCCACGCCGGAGATCCGTAAATCCCATCGCCAGATAAACTTTTTTAAAACCGGAAGCATCTGTGAATATTCCTGTGCGGCGGAGCCGCCAGTCCAGTGTGGCGTGAGCCACCTATCCAGACGGACTGAGCCACATAGGTTATGAATTATTCGCGTAGATTTTTAGCCAAACCGTATACTTCTCTCATGGATCTGTCATGCTCAGCATCAATACTTGTGATGTTGATGCGATAACTGTCATGAGCTATTCGGTCGATGATTGCGTCAGCAAGAGGACTGGCATCACCACCAAGCTGATCATACCATTCCTCGAATTCATACTGGGAGCAGAAAATCGTTGAAGATTTCTTGCGTCTCCTGTGGAGCAATTCGAAGATATCCCTCTGTTCTGAATCCGTTGGTTTCAACAGAAGCCATTCATCCAGAATCAGGACAACAGGATTGGCATACTTAGCCATAACTTTTTTGTAGTTGCCATCAGTCCGTGCCATCTCCAGATCAATAAGCAGATCAGGAAGACGGACATACTTGGTATTGAAATACTGCTTACAAGCCTCCATGCCAAAGGCACAGGCCATGTAAGTTTTACCGCAGCCTGTAGCACCGGTGATAAAGAGATTCCGGTGTTCAGATATATATTCGCAAGTTACAAGCCGGTTAATAAGATCCTTGTTAAGCTTGCGCCCGGAAGTGTAGTTGATATCCATGATACTTGCTTCCGGCTGGTCGAATCCAGCGTTACGGATTAGTCGTTTCTGACGATTGTTTTTACGATTGCTGTATTCGATGTCCACCAGCATACCGAAGCGATCCTCAAAAGGTATTTCTTTAAATTTGGGATCATCAAGTTGGTTACGAAATGCATCTGCCATAGTGGTAAGAAGCATTTCAATTAATTTATCAATTGTACTCTGATTGGTCATATGTGTTTACCTCCGATAGTAATCGGAACCTCTCGTGATGCCGTGTGTTTTATGTGTGGTTTTTGATTCAGTAGTTTCTGGTTCCGGTTTCACAGAACCGGTTACAAGGATGTTCTTTATGCTCTTGTAACTGGGCGAAGATGTATAGGATAACGCCTTTTTACAGGTTGCTTGAGGCAATGCATCTGAGTATTTCTCAGCAAGCTTCAGAAGTCCCATACAACTTCGGTAGGTCTGTTGTTCCACACGTTTGGAGGTCAGTATTGCATTGACCACAGTGTACGTATTTATGCCAATCCGCTCAGCCCATTTGCGGAACCGGTCGCCGTTCCATTCCAGATATTTCTGATGTTCTTCCGGCATATGTTCCGTGACCGTGCTGTACTGCCCGAGGCGTCCTTTCAGACGACGGTGGGAAGCAATGCGGCTATGGTTGTAGAAAATTTCAATAGTGGTATCTGTTACCTTTACATCAACTTTCTTTTTGATGTATTCATAAGGAACGGAGTATAGCATTCCGTCTACAGATATGTGATAATTGAACTGGACGGTGGCTGTCTTCCAGTCGATCAGTTCAAAACGGGTAGCAGGTAATGGTGCCAGCAATGGTTTTTCTTCCTCAAGAAACAAGCTTTGCCGACTGCCCTCTTTCTTTTGAAAGAGCCTTTGGTTGAACAGTCTTTTATTTCTAATGTTAGAACACATTTTGTATTATAGCCGGCTTTTTTGAAGGCCTGCTCAAACCCAAGCCTAATACCTCCCATTCCTGAAAATAAATCTATGAACTTAACCACCTTTTTAGGCATCGGTTTATTCCTCCAACATAATAATCATTTTTTTAATGCATATAAAAGTCCTGCAATCAAGGAAATACAACTTAATTACAGAACCCTTTCTCATCCGCATTTTAACTCTCTGCTTCCTCAAATAGCTTAGTAAGCAAAACATTCAAATTGGTGTGTCTATGCAATGAATTATTTCCTTTTTTTATAAAATCCCAAGATTCCTCATAACTCATATTCTTTACTGCATCAGGATCACCTGCTATTTCTTTAACAAATCCTTCAACATCACCAATGTAGTTTCTTGCAAATGTATCAGCCAAGTTTCTTTTCATTCTGTAATCCAGATTTGCAGAATGGTGTAAGAAATGATCAAGATTACTTGAAAAATAATACACAGAGTATGGCACTGTTTTCTGCTTGACTTTTATAGTTGAACACTTACTTAAATATGTAAGGTTTTCACTTTTTTGCTGATTTCTCAGTTTTATCTTTTCAACATCTAAGCAAGCAATCTCATCATCTTTATAGAATGGTGATTCTTCCTCTTGCAAAGAAGAATCCTCTACAATACACTCATCAGAAATATATGCACCATCAGTATCAACGATTTGAATTATTTCTGTAATATCCTTTGGCAAAATCTTTTCTCTGTCAAAGAAATCATCCAAGAACAGAGTGTATATTGCGTCCTCTATATTATTGGGATGAACCCAATAGTTTTTCCCCTGCTTATCTGTGTAACGGCTTGTTGTAATATCTCCGCCTTTCTCCTCATCTTCCCGACGAATCACCGGAAAATAGACTTCGATATCCTCATCAATCTGATCATATAACTCTGGGATAGCAAGCTTCAGAGCCTCTCGGTCAGATTTGCCTTCAACTAGAAATAGCACAATCTTCCTCTTTGGCCTTTTTCCCATTAACGCAATCCTCCTGCCTTCTTAAGTGCAGCTATAATCTTAAATTTCTTTGTCTTATTGTAGATTTCTTCTTCCTGTTCACAAAGGATTATTTCTCTAAAATAAGTATCTCTAAGATTATTTGTTGCAGATATATTTTTCAAACGAATATATCTGTTCTGAGGATTTGTCGTAGTAAAATACAAGAACTTTTTATTTATTACTTCCAACGGTCTAAGGTTATGGGATGTAAAAATAAACTGTCCTTTTCCAGACTCTTCCATAGACTGAAGAATTTCGCCTAGCAAGTACTCAAATATACCTGCATCAAATTCATCAATTGCCACAGTTACAGACTGTTCATTAAACGCCGCTATAATTAAACTCAGAACAGAGATGATTTTTCTAACACCATCCGATTCATCTCGCAACGGCAATTCCTTTCCATCTCTATATGCAGTCAGCATAGTAACAGTTGCAGCTTCCCCATCTTTATCTAAAGTTTGAGAAATCTCCTTAAAACCGATAGACAATCCCGGAACTAGCTGGGTTAATACCGAACTAATATCACTCAGTTCTTCACAAAGATGTTCTAAATCCTCATTATCAATAACCATAGGTCTTCGTGCATCAAACATCATTCTTCTAGATCTTGTATAAATAGGAAGTGCAAAGTTTAAGCGAATAAATCCCGATGATTTTGTATCAATAACAAACAGGAAATGTCTTGCAAATAATCGAAGTTCTATTAATACTCTGAAGAATAATGACTTGTTATCATTTTCCTCAAATATTTTAAGCGTATCCGTCATAAAAATGAAAGATCTCGAATTGCTACGCGCAAGCTGTTTGTTTACTTCAAGAGAAACTAAAGTTTTCTTCCCAACACCAGCAATTTCTTTTCTTTTTGTAGTTGGTTTAAACGGAGAATCTTCTGATGATGTATCGATAATCGCCTGTCTTTTCGATGCATCTTCCCACAACAACGAAAACTTTTCATCAAAAATAACAACTTTACACTCTTCTTCAGGTATTTCAAATTCCTCTGGAGCATCTTTATAGCGTTCTCTAATCTCTTCCGCTGTTAATTTTTGACTTGACATGCGGAATGAATAAGCCGCTTCACGTATAGCCCCATCTGGATACTGCAAATCAAAAACAAACTCCAACTCTGAAAACTCTTTGCCAGCGGCAACGCAATCAGCATATACACTCGGAACTGTGGCACCGGCCATTAATTCCTGCAAAATTGCTAATGCTTCAATAAAAGAAGTCTTTCCTGATCCGTTTTGTCCATATATACCGAGAATATCAGATTCTGTGTTGTATGGAATAAACTGTCTTCCACAGTTAAAAGTGATTTCTCCATAACCAACGCTCTTAAAATCTTTCAATATTACTTTTTTTATTCTAACAGTAGGTAAATTATCACCATGTTCTTCTGTTATAAAATCATGTTCGCTCATAATACACCTCACATATTTGTAGCTCCTATAGAACATTATACACGCCTCCAGTTATTTGTCAAGCAGAATCTATATTTTATATTTTTTACTCGATTTTTGCATTTTGATTACAGTTTTATTTTCCTTTTATATTAGAATATGCCCATTTGCATATTCCGCAAGAACTGCGCATCCGTTTCAGAGGAACGGAGCGCCATTCCGCTTTAAACTGAGCAAAGCTCAGCACGTTTATTAGTTACCATTATTTACTCTGCGATCCCTGCCAGGAAATTCAAGACGATATGCTTTGGATGTCATTCGGCTTAAGCAGGCATCCGCATAGGTGGAATCCCCAAAAAGTTGATACCATCCGGATACTGGAATCTGAGAGATTATAATAGTTGCCTTGCGGCAGTCTCTGGACTCGATGATTTCAAACAAGTCGCGGCATTTTTCAATGTCCAGATCCATTAAACCGAAATCATCTATCACCATGAGATCATAAGCTGCCATTTCATTCGAATACTCAAAGTAAGTACCTTCCTGTCTGGCATGATCGGATTCCTTTAAAAGTGTGTTCGCACGTATATATTTAACAGTACGATTCTGATGCATTGCTGTGATACATAAGGCGCAGGCGATGTGTGTTTTCCCAGCACCAGCTCCTCCGGTCATCAGCAGGTTATTCGGTTCATCGATCCAATCACACTTGGCCAGAAGTTCTATGACGTGTGTATTCAGCTGACGTTCTGGATCATAGATTGAACTGTCAAGATCAGCTGCAGGATATTTCAGAGATGCTTTCTTCATGAGACGTTTAAACTTTTTACTCTCACGCTGATCCCACTCCTGATTTACAATAGCAGCAAAGCGGACTTCAAATGGTTCGAGACCTGTGTTTGGTTCCAGAAGCTGCTTTTCAAAGGCTTCAGCCATACCGGACATACGAAGTTTATACAGCCGGTCCATGAGTATGTTCTGTTCCTTTGTGAGTTTATCGTTATAAAGATAGTCTTTTAATCTGTATGCCATAGTACGTCACCCTTACTTATAGTAGTCCTTTCCTCTGATATTTTCATGATTAGGCAGTGTTCCTGGTGAATGCTCGGGGAGTTCCTTCACATCCATCTTTTTCAGCATCTGCTTGAAGGTAAAATATTTACAGGAATTGATCTCTATACATTTACGGGCAACTTCTTCAGCAGCACCTTTCGGGATTACTTTTACTTTATGCAGGATACCTGCACAGGCATTATAAGACTGCTCTTCATGTTTCGATGATTTAAGGAGTCTGTCAATCAGTTCTGACATTGCAGGACCAATGGCAGAAGCCCAGCGGCGGTAATAATTACCATCCTTTGCATTGACTTCTTTATAATAAAGGTGTTCTGGCGGCATATGTTCATCTACTGTGATATACAGCGGAAACTCCCTATAAGACCGCTTATGTGTACAGATCAGCCGATTATACTGATCACAGATCCGGATCTCTGAAGCGGTTGCCTTCAGGATTGCAGGCTTGCCACAGTAAGAGTACAATACGGAGTAGTAGTGGCCGTCATACTCGATGTGGTAGTTGTTGGGAACTTTTAGGACCGCTTTATAGTCGCAAGCCGTGTAACATCCGCCTGGCAGTGGTTTCATACATGGTTTGTCATACTTTTCGAAAGCATCCTGTCTTGAGAAGTCCTTGCCTTGAAAAGATCGTTTATTGAGGACTGCTACTATTTTTTTATTTCAGCATTTAGGTCTTCAAATGATACATATATCTTTTCTTTCAGTTTCTCAACCAGGTGTATTTCAAGATAACGTACATGATTTTCAACTGTAGGCTTGCCTTTCGGCTTTCTAGCGGGTGGTGGAAGAACTATAGTTTCATAGAAATCTTCCAGATCTGCAAATGTAGACTGCAGGATAAGTTCATCCTTTGTGTGCTTGGTTACAGCAGTTCGCAGGTTATCGGGCACAAAGTATTTCGTAACAGCACCATAAAATGAAACAGCATGGGCACAGCCTTCTATAAAACATGGGAGCTTCTCATTTGGAAAAGCTTCTGCATAGATCAGACTGCTGACTCCAAGAGTGGTCGCAAAGATATGGACTTTTTTGATCTCGCCCGTTTCGGTATCTGTTAACAGTTCCGGCTGATCACCGACCCAGTCGATATACATCTTTTCACCCGGGATTCGGTTTACGGCCATGGATACCTTCTGGCCACCATAGTTTTCTGCTATGAATCGGTTGAAGTATTCGTAAAACTGTGACTTCTCATAACCATCAGGATTCTTTTCTTTATAATCCAGCCAACAGAACGAAATGTTCATGCGGCTCCCTGGTGCATGGATTCTGTCATAGTAATACTGGAAATCTGGAAGTGGGACATCTTTCCTCTGTAGATTTTTCTGCGGATAGAAAAGGTTCTCAACTTCCTTAGGTGCCATCATTCGGAGTTCCTCGATTGGGATTCCGTTGGCATGGTATCGGCTCATGATCAGATTTAATGTACCTGAGCCAATCTTGTAACGGTCCATAACGGACCTGGTCTGGCATCCATTCAAACGCATCTGGATGGAGCCGATAATCGTGTTGTAGTCTTGCATAGTTATGCCTCCTTTCGCAATCATTTGATGACTACGAAAGAACTATAACACGTTGAAAACTTATTGATCAGCTGAAGCGGAAATGCGTTCAGTTACATCCGGAAAGGCTGATCAGTTCTTAGCGGAATGCGTGGTCCGATGAGCCGGAATTTGCACCATTTCACAAAAAAATACTCGTATATTATTCCGAGCATTCTTCTTGCTATTTATTCTTTCTTGAATATCCACCACCAGGTCAAACTTCCGTTTTTCTGATTTCACAACTTTCTGATCAGATGCTTTTTCTTTTTTCTCAGGTAATTCTTTCTCTCCGGCAATTATTTTTTTCAGATTTTCTTCTGTATAATCTTCTCCCAGAGAACGGAATCTGATAAAACGCTTCTGCTCGTTTCCACATATTGCAGTATGCTTTCCACGTTTAATCTCATACCCTTCCTGCTGCAATAATTTCAGAAGCACTTCAAAATCTTCCGGCTTCTGCTCCAGACACCTCAGAATATCTTCCCGGATGACATCCCTCATACTGATCCGTTCCGGGTACTTTGTTCTCCTTTGTCTCTCACTCGGTTTTACTTTCGGAATGATGGAAAGTCCATGCTCCAGACAGATAATGTCGCTGAGTCTCTGCAAAGCAATTCCCGAAAACCAGAAGTCACGAAACTTCCGGTCACAGTCCAGATTGGTAGAATTGAAAATGATATGATTATGAATATGCGCCCGGTCCACATGCGTTGCCACGATAAAAGCATGCTTCCCTTTAGTGAATCTCATACCGGTTTCATACCCTACTTCATTTGCTTCCTCCGGTGTAATTTCTCCCGGCTTGAAAGACTGGCGGATCTGATATGCAAGTACATCTCCCTTAGGCTGCCGCCATGTTTTATGCAGATATTCTTTTTTTGCCTGAGCAAATTCCAGATCAACCAGCTCCGGATTACACTGATAAGATGAGATATATTTTCCATCTTCTGTCTTGTCCCCGTTCATTGCATAATCTGTTCTGTCTTTCAGACACTGCATCACGCTCCGTCCTTTGTTCTGATGCATTGCTATCAGTTTTGTTGCCGCCATTCTCTCACCTGCCTTACATAATTGCTGTTAATCTGTCCAGCACTTTTCTCATTTCCTGTAAGATTTCCTTCTGATTATTTTTCAATTCTTCAATATCCTCATGGTAAATGCTAACTGTTTCATTTGCTTTTTTTGCATACTGATTCAGATTATTTCCTGATATCTGTAGCAGCCTTAATATTTCTTTTAGATCCGACAGATCCATTACTATCACGCTTCATTATTTTTTCAAGTTCCTCTGGTGTAGCCCAGATATGAATGTCTTTGGTTCTTTCTAACATTCTCCAATTTCCCTTTCAAAACAACATCCCGGAATCGGTTTTCTCTCTGGAACAGGAAGCTGTGGTGTTGTCTATCTGCTCTGTTCTTTCAGTTTCTCCAATACAGGCAGGGCTTGATCATGGCGCCGTACTCATCGACTACGTCAATCACAATCACATTTTTCTTGGTGTCCGTTTTCCGCAGTCCCCTTCCGACCTGCTGCAGATAAAGAACCTTGGAAAGCGTAGGCCTTGCCATCACCAGAATGCCGAGTTCCGGATAATCCCATCCCTCTGAAATCATATTGCAGGCACACAGGAAACGAATTTCCTTTTCTTTGAACGCTTTCATAACAGAACTTTGATTTTTTGTCTGCCTTGTGTAGCTGGCCGCTGAAATATTTGCCTTATTAAGGAGCTTTGCCATTTCGTTCGCATGCGCAACATGACACAAAAAACAACACCCTGTCTCGTGCCCGCTTCGCCAGACGTAAAATACTCTGAAAGTACGTGGACAATCAGCTCATTTCTTGAAGTGACCCGGATTCTTTTCTCCAGATCCGCATTGACATAATCCCGCCCATTAAACCTTACACTGGAAAGATCAAGATTCGTTTCAATCCGGTAAACATTCGCTTTCGCGACCACTCCCTTTTCCATCGCTTCTTTTAAGGATAACGAAGTCGTATACGATCCAAACACCGTTTCCAGCTTTCTTTTATCCGGCCGCTGATCCGTCGCCGTCAGGCCTATCGTAAAAGCTGTCCGATAGTATTGCACGACTCTTTTCAGCACTGGCGCAACCGCATGATGTGCTTCATCCACGACAAGATAATTGTAATAGTCCGGTGCAGTGTCCGTATAATGTCTGGCCGCGAAGGCATACGTTCGAATATCAATCTTATCTTTTAACTCTGGCAGCGAAGCCTTTATTCTTTCTTCCCAGTCCAGCAAAAGATTGACTCCCGGAACCAGAATCAGGCCACGGAACTTTTGTTTTCCTTCTGCGAATGTCTGTAAATCTTCTTCCACAATTTTCGATTTTCCCGCTGCTGTAGGCAGCACAATCAAAAATGCTTTGATACCCGCTTCTCTGCGCTTTTGTATTTCCTGCAGGCTGACAGTCTGATGTTCATACAGCTCAACTTTTCTTTCAACTTTAATTCCGTCATCCACAAAATTCGAAGAATCTTTTCCAAAATACTGTTTGATATCATCCTCAATCCGACTGGCAAATTCGCAATCCTCTTTGGAAAAGCGAAATAATTTGATCCCCCACAGGGCACACGTATTTTGTTTCTTGAGCTGATTGCGATATTTTTCCTCTCCAATAATTTGCGGATGATGGTAATCAAGGCCGTTTTCTTCGATCGCATATTTCTGATCCTTTGTTCTGACAAAATAATCGAGAAAATAATTCCTTCCATTTTCATCACAAATTCCATATTCCCGCGTCAGATATCTCAGCGCATTCATTCCATAAACACTTGAAAAATTCTCTTCGAAATGAATTTCCAGCGGAGAAGCATCGGCCTGCTCGCTCCGATCTCCTGTGTTTCGTATATAACCGCCTTCCAGGACAATTCCATCTTTGGCAAGATATGAATCCAGATTTTCCCGCGCATATCCCAGAAAACGAAACACCCTTTGAAAGCGATGCATATAATCATTCTGCTTCTCCGTAATCAGCATATAGGGAAAAACCGGCTCTTTTGGCTCATGAGAGCAGATACCATCATCAATAACAACCATATCTATCCCATTATCATAAAACCGGGAAATTCCACCATTTGGATAACACACCTGTTCCCGAAATCTAAAATCTGCGTGTTCTGCTAGAAACCTGTCTTTTTCAATATCAGATTCAGCCACTTTTCCTTCTCCCTTCCCGGTCTTACATCATCCGTAATCCACTCTTCTTCTATTCGGATCTGCTCCACATCCTTGATAAAATCAGAAAAAGTATCCGGTGTGAAATCCGTAAAAAAACGGCCGTTTCTTTCGCCTTCAAACGTTCCATATTTAAAGGAGGTATAAATAATCCCATTAGTGTCCAACGCTGTTACCATCTTATGGAATACCATTTTTAATTCTTTTTTCGGTAAATGCAGAATCGATGAACACGCCCAGATACCGTCATATTGATTCATCTCATCCAAATCCTGAAATATCATGTTTTTTACCGGAATACCGGTATAGGCACTGGCGTATTTGCACAGTTCTTCTGAACCGTCCATCGCCGTAACAGCAAGACCGTTTCCAAGAAAATACTTCGTGTCTCTTCCGGAGCCACACCCGAAATCCAGCACTCTCTTTCCCGGCAAAGCGTTTAAAAATTTATCCTGCGTCGTCTGGAAATCTACAGAAACAGTGCCTTGTATGAAAGAAGCTGCATTTTGGTTGTAATAAGCGATTGTTTGGTTTTCCATATTGTGATGATCTCCTTGATAGAAAATGTAAAGCATGTGCTGTGCAAAACTGTTTTCTCTTTTTTCAAACCGAAAACACTTCTTCAGACATTTTATAGATACTTACTTGTCAAGTTCATTATATGCCTTTTTGACGATCTGCGCCATCAATAATCTTCTCTGCTTCAGAAATTCAGGATACGATAACTGCTCAAAATTCTCAGGTAATGCATTCTGAGCACAGGCAAGCCTGTATCCTTCTTCTCCTAATTTCTCTCGGTACCGGCAGACATATTCCGCCGGAGCTTCATCGGAAATATCAATGTTTGTTGTATAGTCCAAGTATGTAAAGTTCGCAATCTGGTTTCTGTCACGGTCATTATCGTACCCGATCTTTTCAAGATAATGTTTCGGAAAGATATGATGCTTGCCGCAGTGTCTGTAACCTGTTTGCCATACTGTAAAGCATCGTATATCATGTTTCGAACCGGCATTGCATAATGAATGTCTGTCTGATTTTCGATTCCAAGAAGCAGATAATACGTTTCCGATTCCTGCATAACCGCAGCTGTTTTCAATATATCCCGATATTTCTGAACCGGATCTTCTGTCATTTCGGTTATCTCTTTTGCCTCTTTTCTCTCTTTCTTTGCGCCAAACGATATGGCAATCTCTGTTGAATCAACTTCTGTCAGTTTTTCTGGATTAATAACTTTTCTTCCATTGTAGATAAGATAATTGAACGCATCTGCAAAAATGTTACTCTTTCGCATGTATGCTTTGGTAACAATATCCGGTTTTCCCATGTGCATACACCTCCTCAAAAATATTTCAGAGAAGTCTGCACCCTTCCAGTTGTTTTTCAACTTATCACGAATTGGCAGCTCTATCAAGTTGAAAATATGAACTGCGAACATCCTTCTTAAGAAGTCACTATAGCAAATTCACTACAATCCGGTCTATCCCGCGCAGCCCATACATTTTCCCCATCGTCTCCGGCTCCTGCAAGATCGACAAATCAATCCCAAACAACGAATTATACCTCCCCATCATCCGCAAATGCTCCGGATACAAAAACGCCTGTTCTTCACAGAATCTATGGCACTTCCGCACCGGCGTCTGCGCGCCGCGGCTTCCTTTAGTACATGCTGCATACAGTGGACAGTACTGTGAGGTATTGGTCTGATAAAATGGAAGATGCATACTGTTTTTCCCTTCTGGAAACTTCCTTGTACTGGTATCGCCGCAGCTCTCCCATTCATACCGTTCCATCCGAAATTCTTCTTTTAAATATTCCTGGTAAAACGCCGCATGAACGCTATTTTGTTCAAACAGCGTCCGGTTTCCCAGCTTATAGGCCATCCGTGGATCTTTTTTTCGCTTGTTGAGCAGCACGCCAAGGCAGAGAGAAAACACCGGAAGCTGAGCTGCCAGATGGGCCGTTCCCCAGTCATTTACGACAATCTCAATGGTTTTGTTCTTTTGTTCACACCATCTGGCAAGATGCTGCAGACGTGCTTGCGTTTCCGTCAGATTTTCTTCCAGCAAAAATGGAAAAGTAAGCGTAATTGAAAATGACTCCCGGCAGGCTTTATCCATCAGTGCGAACAGTTCCTCTTCCGTTGGTGCCAGATGCGGGCAGAAAGCATTTCCTATATAGAGCCGATCCGGGTGAAAAACCGGCGGATCTGCAATCTGGTTTCTCCGAAAATAAGCATCAAAAAACACCGCACTTTCCATCGAAAGATACGCCTTATACCATTCCGGCCGGTCCAGTTCGAGCGCCAGCTCAATCGGCTGCCCGGATCCGGCAGCACTATTTTGCAATGCCACAAAGGTTTCCTTCGTAATTCCGGAAAACCATACTTTTTTCTGCTCTTCCAGACTTTCCAGATGAAACGCGTCCTGCTCCGCAGGATATCCTGTTATCTCTTCTGCAAGCGCGGCATCATCATCTTCCATCTTCCACCGGATATACTGGCTGTATTGCAGGGCAAGGCGCTGTACCGCATTTTGATAATCTTCCTGTTCCGTGGCGAAAGTATAAACAACATCAAAATCTTCCTCTTTTTCCTGCAGAAAAGTCGCATCACGAAGAAGAATCCGCTGGTAGGATGCTGTTTTCTGATCGTAAAATGCCAGTTCCCACGGCGCATTTTTCTGCTCAACTGTAGTCGGTGTCGCAAGACGGGTCTGAAAGCCATATTCTGAAATTGCCGTGATCCGCACTTCCTTATCTCCCCAGTATCCCGCTAGGATTCCAAACGGCAGCATGGAAATCCATGGCCATTGACTGATTTCTTTTTCCCGTTCTTTTTTCTGTTTCATTGATTCAAATCTCCTGTTTTCTGATACCATCCAGTATACCTGTTTTCCTGGAAAACTCAAATAAAAAAATCCACCCACGCCCGGAAGCAGTCTCACCAGAGACCTCCAAGTCATGGATGAATTTTTATTTTCTACCAAATATGTAGTTTGTTACATTATTTTTTCAGGCAAACTCAGCAAATCTTATAAAGATGTTCACGAAGCTGCCTCTTTTGTAAACGTCTCAATCAACTCTTTGGCATCATCATATCCCTGTCCTTCCAGTTCTTTCTGATACCACTCGTCCACGCCGTCTACGGCCTGTTTGAACGAATCGATGTCCATATCCTCATAATTGGTAATGGTAACACCATTTTCATTCTGCCAGCGGTTCTTGATTTCGTCATCACCGGCGCGGTTGATTTCACGCTCGTACTGTGTTGCCAGACGTCCGCACTCATCGATTACTTCCTGCTGCTCCGAAGTCATACTGTCGTAAATGTCCCCGTTGATGCAGAAGAACAGACAGTCATAAATTGCATTCCACATCGAGCAGTACGGCTGTACTTCCTGTACGCTGGCTGCATCGATAGCCGGAAGCGGATTTTCCTGACCTTCTACGGTTTTCTGCTGCAGGGCCGTGTAGGTCTCGGACCAGTTCATGTTGGTCGCATCGGCGCCCCAGCGTTTGTAACATTCCATCAGCAGGTTGCTTCCTGCCACACGGATTTTCAGGTTTTTCATATCATCGACGGTTTTTACTTCCTGCTTGCTGTTGGTCAGCTGGCGGAAACCGTTCTCAGCGATTCCCATGCAGTGCAGGCCGTACTCATCAAGGATCTCTTTTAATTTTTCGCCTGCCTCGCCGTCCAGTTTGGCATCCGCATCTTCTACGGAATCAAACAGAAACGGAAGGGATACGACGTTAAATCTCGGATCAAATGCAGAGTAAATCAGATTGCTGTGCATCGAAATCTGTACCGGATCTCCATCAATCAGTGCCTGGATACCCTCGGACTGGTTTCCGTTGGTCAGCTGGTCTGCGGCATATACGTTGACTTTGATCTTGCCGCCGGTTGCTTTTTCGATCAGTTCTCCGAACTTCCGGCCGCCTTCTGCCCAGGTACTGGTTTCTGTCGTGGAGCAGGTGAAGTTCCAGGTCTGCTCCGGCCAGTCGAGATCGCTTCTGTCTTCTACATCGTAGGTGCTTGCAGAAGATGTATCTTTCTTTGTAAAGGCTTCAATCAGATCTTTGGCATCGTCATAACCTGCGGTTTCCAGTTCCTTCTGATACCACGCATCTACACCGTCTACCGCCTGTTTGAAGGAGTCGATGTCCATATCTTCGTATTTGGTGATCTTGACACCGTTCTCGTTCTGCCAGCGGTCCATAATCTCATTATCACCGGCACGGTTGATGGCACGTTCGTAGTCTACTGCTTTCTGTCCGGCCTCATCGACAACTTTCTGCTGCTCCGGGGTCAGATTGTTATAGATGTCTCCGTTAATGCAGAAGAACAGGCAGTCATAAATTGCATTCCACATGGAGCAGTACGGCTGTACTTCCTGTACGCTGGCTGCATCGATAGCCGGAAGCGGATTCTCCTGGCCTTCTACGGTTTTCTGCTGCAGGGCGGTGTAGGTCTCAGACCAGTTCATGTTGGTCGCATCGGCACCCCAGCGTTTGTAGCACTCCATCAGCAGGTTACTTCCTGCTACACGGATTTTCAGGTTCTTCATATCATCGACGGTTTTTACTTCCTGCTTGCTGTTGGTCAGCTGACGGAAACCGTTCTCGGCGATTCCCATGCAGTGCAGGCCGTACTCATCGAGGATTGCTTTTAATTTTTCGCCTGCCTCGCCGTCCAGTTTGGCATCCGCATCTTCTACGGAATCAAACAGGAACGGAAGAGATACGACGTTAAATCTCGGGTCAAATGCAGAGTAAATCAGGTTGCTGTGCATCGAAATCTGTACCGGATCTCCGTTCATCAGTGCCTGGATTCCCTCGGACTGGTTTCCGTTGGTCAGCTGGTCTGCAGCGTATACATTGACTTTGATCTTGCCGCCGGTTGCTTTTTCCATGAGCTCGCCGAACTTGCGTCCGCCTTCTGCCCAGGTACTGTTCTCGGTGGTGGAGCAGGTAAAGTTCCAGGTCTGCTCTTCCCATCCAAGGTCACTGTAATCAGCGATATCATTGTAATCCTCATTGCCGGAGGAATTTCCTGCTGTGCTGCCATCCGCACCATCGCCACTGGAAGTATCGGAATTCGTTGCTGCAGCTACCGTTCCGGTATAAGCTCCGTCTTTTGCCAGTGCTTTTGGAAGGAACGTGGAAATCTGCGGAACATACGTAATCAGAAGCAGAACTGCTACCGATGCTGCGATCATTGGCATAACGGCTTTGGAAATCTGCTGAATGGTAACTTCCATTCCTTTTTTCAGTTTTACGGAAATGGCGACAAACAGGTTGACACCGACCGGCGGAGTTACCTGTCCGATGGCCAGGTTGACCGTTGCCACGATACCGAATGCTATCAGGTCATAGCCAAGGGCTTTGCAGACCGGAAGCATAATCGGGATGAAAATATACATGGCAGAGTTTGCATCGATAAAGCATCCTGCAATCAGGAAAATGATATTGACAATCAGAAGGAATACAAACTGGTTATGAGCAACGCTTCCAAGAAGATCCGACGCTGCCTGCGCAATACCAAACTTTGTGCAGACAAAGGAGAACAGAGAAGCACTTGCGACGATCAGCATAATTCCACCGGTTGTTTTGGCAGAATCTACCATCAGATCCCACAGGTCTTTCAGTTTGATCTCTTTATAAATAAAGATTCCGACAAACAGACCGTATACAACGGAAACGGCAGCTGCCTCGGTCGGGGTGAAAATACTTCCATAGATACCGCCAAGGATGATGACCGGCATTAAGAATCCCCAGAAAGCATCTTTAAAAGCATCCCATCTTTCTTTGGCTGTTGCTTTTTTCTGGGTCGGCTGAATGTTGTGTTTCTTTGCCTCCAGAAGAACAACGATGACAAGGGCCACACCCATCAGAATACCAGGAACGATACCTGCTGTGAACATATCGGCGATGGATACGCCTGTGATGGATGCATAAACAACGAATGCAATACTCGGCGGTATGACGATCGCAATCGAACTTGACGTCGCCATCAGGGCCGTGGAAAACGGAGCAGAAAATCCGCCTCGCTCAATCATGGCAGGGATCAGAACCATACCAAGTGCTGCTACGGTTGCCGGACCGGAACCGGAAATCGCGCCAAAGAAGCAGGCTACGATAACGCATACGATCGCGATACCGCCCTTTTTATGGCCGACGCAGGTGTCGACGAAACGAATCAGTCGTTTGGAAATGCCCGCTTTTGCCATAATGTTTCCGGACAGTACAAAGAACGGAATGGCAAGGAGCAAAAATTTACTGATACCGGAATACATATTGGTTGCTACGATGGTCAGGGATGTACCGGAGTACAGGATCGCGCAGATCGAAGACAGACCAAGGCAGATGCCAATCGGGATACCAAGGATCAGAAAAACAAAGAATGAAAGAAAAAGAATTGCACTGATCATTTTTTCTGTCCCTCCTCTTTTGCTTTTACGAATGTATCAATCAGATATTCGATCATGTGCAGCGTCATGCAGGCTGCGCCGATCGGTACGAAAGACCAGAAAATCCATTCCGGCCAGTTTAAAACGAACGTTCTCTTTCCGTTGGCAAGCTGGGTCAGTACCTTGTCCATGCCGTATTTAAACAGAACTACGGTAAAGGCAACACTAAATGCTGTGTTGACAACCAGCAGGATTCTTCTCGCCTTCGCAGAAAGACGGTCCGGCAGCAAAGAAAGATTGACCAGTTCTCCGTCACGGGCAGCAAGCGCTGCTGCGAGAAGTGTAATCAGGACAAATACCGCAACGACAAGCTCTTCGGTAAATGACCAGGACTGATGCAGTACCTTACGGGAAAGAACGTTTCCCACCGTAAGCACAACAATCAGGATCGTGGACAGCACGAGAACCAGTTTCTCAACAAATGCCAGTCCATTCATGATTTTTTTGTACACTTTCATATGTTTCCTCCCTTTTCCCGCTGTCAGGTACAATGTTCCAGCAGGATCTATTCTTTGCCAGGCTGTATTACCGGGGTGAATTTGCAGCTGACAAACAAAAAAATCCGCCCCTCAACGAGGGACGGAACTGTTCTTTTCCCGCAACCACCCTTGTCTCTTCTTTGAAACAAGCACGAATACAACGCACAAGCATACGCGGTTTCTGTAACGGGAAACTCCCGTGAAAACCTACTGGAATTCCGGCACATAGTACGATACACGGCCGATTCGTTGGGCTTTCCTTCTCCAAGATGATTTTCAATCCAGATTCGTTGCTGTCTCGCACCTTTCCGGCAGCTCTCTGAAAACGATTTGTCTGCATTTACTTTTTCTTTTCTCAGAATTTGCTTTTACACGACAGAAGCAATTTTAACGCGATTTTTGTTGATTGTCAAGAATTGGCTGGAAAAATTTGTTGATTTTTTGAAAAACCGCATTTTTTTCGGTTTCTGACCTTTTTCTTGCATCTTTTCCATATCTTTTATATAATAATCTGCGGTATCCGAAATATGCAGCCTGATTTTTCATCTCGATCTTCCAACATCAGTCCTGCTTATTCATGAAAGGATGATTTTTATGATAAAAAAACTGATTTCCTTTTTTCAAAAAGATGCAGTGCTTACCGTCTCTTTTTTTCTTGCAGTGCTTTCCTGCTTTTTCTGTCCTCCCGGTCCACAGTATCTTGGCTATCTGGATTTTCATACTCTGATCCTGCTGTTCTGTCTGATGCTGATTGTCGCGGGCCTGCGGGAATGTGGCGTATTTGACTGGCTTGGCACCAGTCTTCTCCGGCATGTAAACTCAGAACGGATGGTTGCTCTGCTTCTGATTTCCCTGTGCTTTTTCTGCAGCATGCTGATTACCAATGATGTCGCTCTGATTACCTTTGTTCCGTTTGGCATTCTGCTTCTGCGAATGTGCCATATGGAGCAGAAAAAAATACTTCTTGTCACCTTTATGACCATGGCTGCAAACCTTGGCAGTATGTTTACTCCTATCGGCAATCCGCAGAATCTTTATCTGTATTCGCTTTCCGGACTTTCCCTTTTGCAGTTTCTGCTTATGATGCTGCCTTATACTCTGGGTGCTGCAGTTCTTTTTCTGATCTGCATTTTTCTGTTTTTCTCCGGAAAAAAAATTTCCGTTTCCCTGGGGAAAAAAGCGATTACTCATCCGCGGCAAATCGCAGTTTTTGCAGCTCTTTTTTTCTGCTGTATTCTTACGGTTGCCAAACTTCTCCCGCATAGTATTCTGCTTCTGATCACGATTGCCGGGATCTGCCTGGTGAACCGCAGCCTTTACCGCAGAGCAGACTACTCTCTTTTGTTCACTTTTGTGTTTTTCTTTCTTTTTATTGGAAACATGAAACAAATGGCAGCGCTTCGTATTTATCTGGAACAGATGATTACCGGACACGAACGGCTTCTTTCCGTCCTCACAAGCCAGATCATCAGCAATGTTCCTGCCGCCATGCTGCTTTCCGGATATACAAAAGAAATCCCGGAACTGATTGTAGGAACCAACCTCGGCGGCCTCGGGACTTTAATTGCATCTATGGCAAGCCTGATCTCCTATCGCCAGATTACGGCCGCAGACGCTTCCTGCCGCAAAAGATATATCCTGATTTTTACTGTTTTCAATCTTGTTTTTCTTGCTATTTTGTATCAGATACGCTAAAATAAAAAGAAGATCCGGCTGTACGGGTCTTTTTTCACGGCATTTTATACCGTCTCATGATTACTGTACTTAGCATTTTATATTGAAAAAGAAAGGGTTTCATTTATGAAGATAGATCTCAGAAACGTTCCGGATGCCGAGGTTTCCGGCATTGATCTTGCAAATGTTGACATTACTGTTCCGGCGCCGGAGACAGAACCGCAGCGTCAGTATTACTTTATGGCACTTTTAAAACAGCAGCTCGTACCGGAGCGTGCAAAACAAAACGGAAAAGAGTATCTGACTGCCTGCATCACAACCTTCGGCTGCCAGATGAACGCCCGCGATTCCGAAAAACTGGAGGGAATTCTGGAAACCGTCGGCTACCACATTGTGGAGACCGAAGATGCCGATTTTGTTGTTTACAACACCTGTACCGTCCGTGAAAACGCAAATCTGCGTGTCTACGGTCGTCTTGGACAGCTTGGCAAGTACAAAAAGAAAAATCCGGGCATGATTATTTCCCTCTGCGGATGCATGATGCAGGAGCCGCTTGTTGTCGAAAAACTCAAAAAAAGCTACCATTTCGTCAACCTGATTTTCGGAACGCATAATATCTACCGCTTTGCCGAGTATCTTGTCCGCTGCATGACAGAGAACCGCATGGTGATCGATATCTGGAAAGATACCGATAAAATCGTGGAAAATCTCCCGGTTGACCGCAAATATCCGTTCAAGTCGGGTGTTAATATTATGTTCGGCTGCAATAACTTCTGCAGCTACTGTATCGTACCGTATGTGCGCGGCCGCGAACGCAGCCGGAAGCCGGAGGAAATCATCGCAGAGATCAAACGCCTCGTTGCAGACGGCGTTGTTGAAATCATGCTGCTTGGTCAGAATGTCAATTCCTACGGAAAGAATCTCGAGGAGCCGATGACGTTTGCACAGCTTCTGCGCAAGGCAAATCAGATTGAAGGGCTGAAACGCATCCGTTTCATGACCTCACATCCGAAGGATCTCTCGGAAGAACTGATCGATGCAATGCGCGACTGCGAGAAGGTCTGCCTCCATCTTCATCTTCCGCTCCAGTCCGGAAGCAGCCGTATCTTAAAACTGATGAACCGCCGTTATACCAAAGAGCAGTATCTCGACCTAGTAGACCGAATCCGCGCAAAAGTGCCGGATATTTCTCTGACAACAGATATTATCGTTGGTTTCCCTGGTGAGACCGAAGAAGATTTTCTGGAAACACTGGATGTGGTCCGCCGCGTTCGTTACGACAGCGCGTTTACCTTCCAGTATTCCAGAAGAACCGGAACACCGGCAGCTGCCATGGAAGACCAGATCCCGGTGGATGTTGTAAAAGACCGTTTTGACCGTCTTCTTGCCGAGGTCCAGGAAATTTCCCGCGAGGTAACCGCAAGACATCTTCATACCGTACAGGAAGTTCTGGTGGAAAGTATCAATGAGCAGGACGCTTCTCTTGTCACCGGCCGTATGAGCAACAATACGCTGGTTCATTTCCCGGGAGATGCTTCGATGATCGGAACGCTGCGGAACGTTTCCCTGGACGAATGCCGCGGCTTCTACTATATGGGAACGCTTGTTTAACCAAAAGACCCTGCCCGCACAGTTTTTCAGTCTTTGAAAAGACTATGTTACAAAGCTGTGCAGGCAGGGTTTTTATATATAACTTCTCCTTTTATCCTCTCACATCTGGAGTTTTCCCGGAGAGCCGCCTCTGATAAAAGAAGTAGGTAATCATAAGCATAACTCCAGCTCCGACCCATGCGGAAATTTCTGCGAATGCCACTCCGCGGAACGCAAGGCGCGGTGCTAAAAGCAGCACAACCATGACGCGCATGGCAACCTCCACAATCCCGGACACCATCGGCAGAACTGTTTTTCCCATTCCCTGGCAGGCGTTTCGGAAGACAAACAGCCAGCCAAGGGCGAACAGGGCAACTCCGGTAACCGGCAGAAAGATACAGGTATAGGAAATGACTGTCGCATCATTCAGCATCAGGGATGCCAGAAGCTTCGGGCAGAAAATTTCCAGTGCTGCAAAAGGAAGATTGACAAGGACAGAAAGCACGACACCTGCCCTGACTCCCTGTTTGATCCGGTCGTATTTTCCGGCTCCATAATTTTGTCCTGTAAAAGTCAGAAGTGCAAGTCCAAGTGTTATACCCGGCTGCTCGAACAGACCGCACACCTTCATACATGCAGCATAAGCTGCGACATAAGCCGTTCCCATCTGATTGACAAAAACCTGAAGGACCATACCGCCCACCGCAGTTACAGAATTCATCACAGCTACCGGCAGGCCTTTTCCAACGAGTGCGCCAAGAAGTACACCATCTGCCCTCCAGTCTGTTTTCCGCGGAAGCAGTTCTGCGGCGCGCCGGATATATACCAGACAGTAAAGGGCAGAAACCACCTGCGCCAGAACCGTTGCAAGCGCCGCTCCAAACACGCCCATGCCAAACGGAAATACAAATAGAAGATCCAGCACAATATTGACCACCGACGAAACGATCATAGAAGCCAGCGGCACTTTACTGTTTCCGACGGACCGGAGAAGCGTCATGGCAAAGTTATTAAAAATGGTAACGGTACTGCCCGCCAGAATGGTTCCAAAATAAACCAGAGTGTCTGTCATCATATCCTCCGGTGTCTGGAGAAAGACAAACAGACGGCGCATCCAAAACAGACTGCCCACCGTAATTACAATTCCAATGGCAAGGCAGATATAAACCGACATCGCAATTTCTTTCCGCAGTTTTTCGATATCATTCGCTCCAAAGGAGTGGGAAATACAGATCCCAAGTCCTCCGGTAAGCCCCATGGCAAAGCCGAGAATCAAAAAATGTACCGAACTGGTATTTCCAACCGCTGCCAGGGCCACATCTCCGATCCCCTTTCCAACGACCATGGAATCCACAAAGCTGTAAAGCTGCTGAAAAAGATTTCCGATCAGAATCGGCAGGAAAAACTGAAAAATCAGCTTCATGCTGTTGCCCTGCGTCATATCATTTGTTGTTTTTTGCATGATGATAATCTTGTAACCTTTCCTTTCTTCATTCCTTCTTGCAAATCATATAAAATCACTATATACTAAAAGAAATTTGTTTCCATCCACAGTCAGTATGGAACATCCACTACGAACGAAAAGTGAGACATCTATGAATAACTTATATGAATATATCGACCCCATCGCCTCTCCTTATGAGGCTTTTCTTTTTGACAGCACGCGGGACTCCCTTCCGATTCCTGCTCACTGGCACTATTATGTAGAACTTCTCTACGTTCTGAAAGGAGAAATTGAGGTTTCCCTTGATAATGTGACATCCATCGGAACGGAAGGATCTGTGATCCTTTTTCCGCCCAAATGCGTTCATTCTATCGCGCTTGCAAAGGGGTCTGTTCCGGTGCAGTATGATGTGATTAAATTTGACCCCAATCTTCTGCCCACCTGCAAGACGGATGAGCTGGATCTGCGTTCGATTCTGCACGGCATCCACACGTTCCGCTGCCCCTGTATTTTTTCTCCGGAGCAGGTACGGAAAATGAACCTTTTTCCTCTTTTTTCGGATATTCTTAAGGAATACCGGGATAAAGAGCTTGGCTATTCCATGATTCTTACAGCGGATCTTCGGAAAATCATCAGCCGTTTTGTACGGAATTGGCAGAAAAGCGGGACTTCTTTTCCGTCTCCCGGCGTGCATCCTTCCTACGAAATCAGTTTTGACCTGATTTCCGAATACATTGATTCCCATTATTTTGAAGAACTGACCGTAGAGAAACTTGCCGCCATGTGCAACATGTCGCACTCCACATTTTCCATGAATTTTTACCGCCGCTACAATATGACCTGCAAAGAATATATTACGGCAACCAGAATCAATGCGGCAGAAAACATGCTGCTTTTTTCCAGTCACGATGTTTCTTTTATTGCCAGAGAAGTCGGCTATCCGGACTGCAGCTATTTCATCCGGTGTTATAAAAAAATAAAAGGAATCACACCGAAACAGGCCAGAAAAATCCAGGCAGAAAAAAATAAATAACGTTATTTTGCAGAAAAGGGCACGCATTCATTTTGCGTGCCCTTTTTCCATGCCTTATCGTTCTGCTGTCTCGTATACGCTTCGTACGCGGTATGCGCCCGATACGCCGGTTCCCTTGGCGGTAAAGTCTGCGGTCGGCAGAATACGGAAGGTCTTTGTTCCTGCTTCCATATCAACGAAGTTATCGTCCAGGCGAAGCACACCGTTTTCGGTCTCTACGCTGACAGATTTTGCGAAGTTCTCTGCCGTTACAGTTACGGTATCGCCGTCTACCGATACAGAAAGTTTCGGATCTGCGAAATGGTAATGCTTCGGTGCACAGAACAGCGTTGATCCGGAAGATACGACGTTTCCATCGACAACCAGCTCATACGTCAGATGAACTTCCAGCGGATCCTGACCGTTGAAATCAAGATGCGGCATCCACTGTCCGCCGTAGGCCGGTGCGTTGACCTCGAAGGTTCCCTCTTTGACTACGGAAGAATCCGGACGGCGCAGAGACCATTTTACGGTTCCAACAATCGGCTCACCCGTCTCATTCGCAACGTGAAGGTCTGCACTGACATCGATTGGATGCGGCAGGGTGTTGACAAACGGTTTCTGATCGATCTCTCCATGCTCCTCACAGGAAAGCAGAACCGGTGCGAACATCTTCTTCTCTGCGTACTGCAGGGCTTTCCAGTTTCCGTAGTAATCGACGCTTGCCCAGGATGCTACCGGCCAGATATCGTTCAGCTGCCATACAACAGCACCCATGCAGGTACCGCGGAAGCGGCGGAAATGCTCTACTCCGTAGCGGATGGCATCGGCCTGAAGAAGCTGTGAGCAGTAAAGAAGCTCATCGAAGTTCTTCGGGTACAGGTAGGTCTGTGAGATATAGTTCAGGATCTTTCCGTTGGCAGCCGTATTTCTCTGGTGCATTTCCATAACGCGTGAGAAGATGTTGCGGTCGCCGTCTTCTGTAAACCGTTTTACGGTCTGCAGTGACGGGAAGGACTGGAATCCGAACTCGGACAGGAAACGGTAATGGTGGGAACGATAAGCGGTAAACGGCTCGCTTCCGTGCCATACGCCCCAGTAATGGGTATCGCCGACGTTCTCTGCATTACTGTTTTCGTAATTTCCGCCTGAAGACGGGGATGACGGCCAGTAGAATTTCTCCGGATCCTCTTCTTTGACGATTTTCGGAATGATGTACTCGTACAGATGGATATAATCGTAATACTGTTTCTTGGATTTCGGCCATGCCATCATTTCGTACTGTGTCTCCATCTCATTGTTTCCGCACCACAGAGCGATGCTTGCATGAGAACGAAGTCTGCGTACATTCTGACGGATTTCTGTGGAGATATTCTCCTCAAAGTGATCTGACAGCTCATAGGAAGCGCAGGCAAACATGAAGTCATGCCAGATCAGAAGTCCTCTCTCATCGCAGACATCATAGAAGAAGTCATCGAGGAAGTATCCGCCGCCCCATATACGCAGGGAATTGAAGTTTGCTTCCTGTGCGGATTTTAACAGCAGATCGGTACGTTCTCTCGTCTGGCGGGTTAAAATATTATCCTCCGGAATGTAATCCGCGCCCATCGCGAAAATCTGCAGTCCGTTGATTTCATATGCAAAGTTGCGGCCTTTTACCGTCTTTGCTGCTTTATCGGTGATAATTACTTTCTTCTCACCGTTTGTCATAACCATGTTGTCGCCGTCGTCGTAATCTGGTGCCTGTCCGGTCATGTGCTCATCATAAACTTCATCTTCCATCGGATCGGTATTGACCGTGATGGTGCGAAGACCCATTTTTTTCTCCCAGGTATCCAGGGTATCCTCTGCAACAAGCGCTACCTTTACCTGATACAGTGCCTGTGCGCCGTAACCGTTCGGCCACCACAGCTCCGGATTTTCTACGGTAAGAGAAGCCTGTACATGGTTGCTGCGAAGCTCACACGTAAGACCAGTCAGATTCTTTGCCGGTGCTGAATGGGTCAGCGGATCGATGCTGCCGCTTTCTGCGGTCAGAACGGTTTTTCCATCCGGAGAAGTAACCGTCATGACAATTTTTACATTTCCGTCGGTAACTCCCGGCATCCACTCGATCTGGGCATCTGCCGTCAGGCGAACAGAATCAACAACGTTTCCGTGAACCGTTTTTCCGGTTACGTGATGCTCCTGTCCTACAAATACCTGTGCCAGACGGGCTGTTTTTACTGCGAGAACGGAAGCTTCACGGAACAGTCCTGCATCTGGCAGACGCGGGCCCCAGTCCCAGCCGTACATGCACGCTGCTTTACGGATATGCGGGAATCCCGGCATTGCATCGGAGGATCCGCCAACCGGGCATTTTGTATCTTCTTCCTCAATGAATTTGGTCGGGGAATGCAGAATCACTTTTACCTGATATACGGTATCGGCTGCATCACCTGCAACAAGATCGGTAATATCGTACTCCCAGACACGGTTCATGTTGTCTGCGGAGCCGATTTTCTCTCCGTTCAGATAAACATCCGCGATCGTATCAATTCCGTCGAAATGTAAAAACAGGCGGTCCGCTTTTCTGTCTTCCTCTCCGATCACGATTTCTGTCTCGTATGCGAAATCGTTCTCCATCAGTTTCAGTGCGTCGAGTTCATTGTCACGATAAAACGGATCCGGGATCAGATCTTTTTCCAGAAGTGTGCCGTAAACGGTAGACGGAACCTTTGTCTCAATTGGAGTCTCTGGAATATCGTAAACATTTTTTCCAAGGACCGTTAAGGTCCAGTTGTCTTTCAGACATATTGTATGCATTACAGTATGTCCCCCTTTCTTACATAGTTTCTGCTTCTTCGCGTAGTTTCACCACGCTTTTTCTTTCTTCCTATCTTACTTCTTTTGTGCAGAAAATGGTACAAAAAAGCTCTTGAAAAATAGGAAAAATCTCCAAATGCACAAAAATTTTCGCAAAAACAGGAAAACAGTGAGACAAATTCTCAATCATCACTTTGACAGATTTGGAAAATGTGATAGAATAAAAATGTTGGCATCCCATTTAAAAATGCCGACATTATTTTTCGAAAAGAAAGATGAGGAAAAAACTATGATACCAGAAAGATTAGCTGCTCTCCGTGAAAAAATGAGAGCATACGGCGTGGACGCTTATCTGGTTCCGACCGCCGATTATCATGAATCCGAATATGTAGGAACTTACTTTAAAGCAAGAACGTATATTACCGGTTTTACCGGTTCTGCCGGAACTGCTGTGATTACGCAGGACGAAGCGTGCCTCTGGACCGATGGCCGCTACTTCGTACAGGCAGCCAAAGAACTTGCCGGAACCGGCGTTACCTTAATGAAAATGGGCCAGGAAGGCGTTCCGACGGTAGAGGAATACCTGGCAGCAAATACAAAAGAGGGCATGACCATTGGTTTTGACGGCCGCGTTGTCAATGAAATGCTCGGCGAAGCACTGGAGAAAACACTTCCGGAGCGTTTTCTTTCCTATCGAAGCGACCTGATCGGTGAGATCTGGTCGGACCGCCCGGCACTTTCCGCAGAACCCGTGTGGATCCTTGATGCAAAATATACCGGTGAATCCGCTGCGGAGCGTCTTGCAAAAGTACGCGAAAAGATGAAAGAGAACGGTGCCGAAGTGCATATTCTGACTGCACTGGATGATATCGCCTGGATGCTGAATATCCGTGGAAACGATATTCCATGCAACCCGGTTGTCCTCTCCTATCTCGTACTGACAGAAACCGAGAGTCATCTGTTCATTCAGGAAGAAACCTTAAATGAGAAAGTAAAACAGTATCTTGCTGATCTTGGCATTTCCCTTCATCCATACGATGCTGTTTATGATTTTGTTTCCGGCATCACAGGAAAAACCATTCTTCTGGAGAAAGCCAAAGTCAACTACACGATCTGCCAGAGTGTCATGGGCAGCAATACGATTGTCAATGTCATGAACCCGGCTTCTTCTTTAAAAGCAGTCAAAACACCGGTTGAGATGGAAAACATCCGAAAAGCCCACATCAAAGACGGCGTTGCCGTTACCCGTTTCGCATACTGGTTAAAGAAGAATATCGGTAAGATCCCAATGGATGAGGTTTCCGTTGCTGAAAAACTGGAATCCTTCCGGAAGGAGCAGGAAGGCTTTATTGAGCCAAGCTTCGGAACGATTTCCGCTTACGGCCCGAATGCTGCTATGTGCCATTATCAGGCAACGAAAGACAATTTCTCTGTTCTGCAGCCAAAAGGCATGTACCTGGTGGACTCCGGCGGACAGTATTATGAGGGAACGACCGATATTACCAGAACAATCGTAGTTGGACCGCTGACCGAGGAAGAAAAAGAACATTTCACCATCACTGCGATGGGAACCCTGCGTCTTGGAAACGCAAAATTTCTCCATGGATGCATCGGCATCAATCTCGATTACCTCGCAAGACAGGCATTCTGGGAGAGAGGTCTTGACTTCAATCACGGAACCGGCCACGGCGTCGGCTATCTCTTAAATGTCCATGAGCGTCCAAACGGTTTCCGCTGGAAAATGGTTCCGGAGCGCATGGAAAATGCCGTTCTCGAGGAAGGTATGCTGACCTCCGACGAACCAGGTATCTATATTGAAGGAAGCCACGGTATCCGTACCGAGAACCTGATGCTCTGCCGCAAAGCAGAAAAGAACATGTATGGCCAGTTCATGCGCTTTGAGTTCGTTACCATGGTTCCGATCGACCTCGACGGTATCGATACGCAGTATATGACGGAGAAAGATGTCGAGCTGCTGAATAATTACCACAAAGAAGTGTATGAGAAGATTTCTCCTTATCTGGAAGGGGACGAAAAAGAGTGGCTGAAAGAAGCCACCCGCACGATTTCCAAATAAGATGCAAAAACGCTGTTCTGTGTTTTGATGATACAGAGCAGCGTTTTTTATTATAATACTTTCGATAAAAACTCTTTGAGCCGGGGATGCTGCGGATTTGCGAAGAACTCCTGCGGCGTATTCTCCTCCTGAATATTTCCCTCGTTGATAAAGACCACGCGGGTTGCCACTTCTCTTGCAAAACCCATTTCATGCGTTACGACAACCATCGTCATGCCTGATTCAGCAAGTTCCTTCATAATTTCAAGAACCTCTCCTACCATCTCCGGATCGAGTGCAGAAGTCGGTTCGTCAAACAGCATGACATCCGGATTCATCGCAAGGGCGCGCGCGATGGCGATTCGCTGCTTCTGTCCGCCGGAAAGGCTTCCCGGATAGGCATCTGCTTTGTCCGGCAGTCCGACACGGGTCAGAAGCTCCATCGCTTTTTTCTCTGCTTCTTCCGGTGTCATTAGTTTTAATGTCACCGGAGCGAGCAAGATATTTTCCTTAACGGTTTTGTGCGGAAACAGATTGAACTGCTGGAATACCATTCCGATCTTCTGACGCACATGGTCAATGTCAGTTTCCGGCGCCGTGATGTCAACGCCCTCGAAGTAAATTTTTCCGCCGGTTGGAATTTCCAGACGGTTTAAGGAGCGCAGAAACGTCGATTTTCCGGAACCGGAAGGACCGATAACGGCGACAACTTCTCCCTGACGGATCTCTGTGCTGATTCCGTCTAAAACTTTATTATCCTCGAAGCTCTTCTGCAGATTTTCAACTTTAATTAATACTTTTTCGTTAGTGGTCACTCTTACGCAGTCTCCTTTCCAGTTTGCCCATGAAATAGGTCAGAATCATAACAAGAATCAGATAAAAGATCGCTGCGGAGAGAAGCGGAACCAGCGCATCGTACGTACGGCTCTGTACCAGAGTTGCTGCTTTTGTAATATCGATGGTTCCAATATAGCCGATGATGGCGGTCTCTTTCAACAGCACGATCATCTCGTTGATCAGCGCCGGAAGAACATTTTTAAACGCCTGCGGAATGATAATCAGACGCATGGTCTGTGCCGAATTTAAACCAAGGCTTCGTCCCGCTTCCGTCTGTCCTTTATCCACAGACATGATTCCGGAACGGAAGATCTCGGCAACGTACGCACCGGAGTTAATACCGAATGCAATTCCGCCGATCACGATATTGTTCAGGTTTACGGTTGCAAAAATAACGGAATAGAAAAACAGAATCTGAATCATGGACGGCGTTCCGCGGATAATCGTCAGATAGACGCGTGCCACAATGTTCAGAAGTTTTAATTTACCGGTCTGCTCGTGTGTCGAACGGATCAGCGCGATGAGAAGTCCGAGCACAACACCGATGCACAGTGCAATTACCGTGACAAGCAGCGTCGTCTTCAGACCGGTCAGCCACCACTCTGTAGCACCGTTGTCTACAAAGTAGCGGTTAAACTGATGCTGTAAATTTTCCATAGAATACATCTCTCCTTTGTGGTTTCATTTCCTGCAAAAAGAGCGGCTGCACCATTTTGCCTGGCGGACAGCCGCTCTTTTTCCTCTTATTAGATTACTTTCTTACAATAACAACCTGCGTTGCATTTGCGTAAGTATCGGTGAAATCAACACTCTCCTCACGCTCCGGAGTAACGGT
Source organism: Blautia sp. OM06-15AC (assembly GCF_003481425.1). Classification (NCBI taxonomy): domain Bacteria; kingdom Bacillati; phylum Bacillota; class Clostridia; order Lachnospirales; family Lachnospiraceae; genus Blautia; species Blautia sp. OM06-15AC. The sequence continues at coordinate 34,479 of NZ_QULD01000009.1, forward strand.
CATTCCGGCTGCGCCGAAATCTGCTTTTCCACTGTTGACAGATGCAAGGATGGTTTCAAATGACATATCCTCGATTTTCAGCTCATAACCAAGCTTGTCGCAGATTGCCTTGGAAATGTCGGCATCGATACCAACGATATCATTTCCCTCTTTGTACTCCCACGGCTCGAACTCTGCGTTGGTTGCCATGGTAAGCGTTCCCTTGGAGTGGTCTGCGTCTGCCGGGGATTCATACGGATGCTGTCCGACTTCATCACCAATGTAGTTGCTCATGATCTCATCAAGAGTTCCGTCCTCTTTCAGCTCTGCCAATGCAGTGTTGAACTCGTCTCTTAACTCATTTCCTTTTTTGAAGCACATCGCGTACTCTTCGGTATCAAAAATGCCTTCTACAATTTTCAGATCATCGTTTGCTGCAACGAATTTTTCTGCCGGCAGGGAATCGATGACAACACAGTCAATCTTTCCGTTTTTCAGTGCCTGAATAGCATCGGCGCCTTTGTTGTAACGCTGCATCTGGGAATCTGCATTAACGGCATCGCTCGCCTGAGAATCACCTGTTGTTCCGGTCTGTACACCAATCTTCAGATCTGCCAGATCCTCTACGGATGTTACTTCTACTTTCTTTGCGGTAGATGCAGAACTTCCGCAGCCTGCCATCGAAACAGCAAACAAAACGGACATTGCAAGTGCTGTTGCTTTTTTTGCAAAATTCATTTTCATAATAATCTCCTTCTCTCCTCATGTAATGTATATTTATTCACTTTCCCTTATTATAACAGCATCTTTCTGAAATGCAAGGAAAAACGGAAAAAAAGCAACAGAAATACAAAAGACAGCCCGGGGGTTCTTCCATGGCTGTCTTTCCGTTTTTGTATTCAGTCCGTATTTTTTCCGTCTGCTGCTGTGCAGCGCAGGATCCGCTGAATGCTCTTTTCCGATAAAGCATATTCCTCTGAGAGTTCGGAAACTCTGCTTCCGTTTTGATGTTTCTCGCAAATTTCCCGGCACCGGATGCTCCTTTGCCCATTCCTAGGCTTCCACACTGCTCCCGAAGAGCTTTAAGGCTTCCATCCCTTCCAGTCCCTCTGTATTTGTTCGTCGTCTACACAAATGATGTTCATCTGGTATCTCTCCTGCCTTGTCCTGTTCTAATTGCTTTTCATCCATTCTTCATAAATGGAGGCACTGTATCCCTGTTTCTTTTTACTCTGATACATTGCCCGGTCCGCCTTTCTGTACAGCTGGTCAAAAGAAACTTCTTCCGATGCCTCGCAGAAACAGGCACCCAGGCTGATTTCTATCTGCTTCCCCTTCATTTCCGCAATCGTAATCTGGCTGATGTTATAAAAAAGTCTTTCGAAAAATCTCTCTGCCGCCGCTTTCTCCCGCATTTCCGGCATAAAGACTGCAAACTCGTCACCCCCGAGGCGCAGAACTACGTCCTTGTCCCGGCAGGATTTCTGCATCGTCTCTGCAACGGCGATAATAACCTTATCCCCTGTCGAGTGTCCATACGTATCGTTGATTGTTTTGAATTTGTCACAATCAATCAGGCAAAGCAGACCTCCTGTTTTTTCCTGCAGCAGATGGGAAATCTGTCTTTCCCCGCTTCCACGGTTATACAATCCCGTCATAAGATCCGTCTGTGCCAGATAAATCAAGCGGTTCTCACGTTTTTTCTCTTCTTCGATACACTCAATACAAAACAGCACATGCAGAAGCCTTCCATTTTCATCGTAATCAACAGGAATGAATCTGCTCCGGCACCAGCCTGTTTTTTTATCGATAAATTCGTGTATGATACTGTTTTTTCCGGCGAGCCGCTCTTCCAGCGTATTGAGATCGATAAATGCAGCAGTTTCTTCCAGTTGTGATTCCATGCACATTTTCTCTGCCATGCACTTCGCATGCCCGCCAAAATCGTCTATGATCTCATATTCCCCCATTTGGGCTGCACTCTGCGATGTTGTCTTTACAATATGATATTTCTGCGTCTGCACATTAATATAATGCATCGACTCATAAAAATTGCTGCAAGGGCAATCCATTCAGCAAGATCTATCACATTCAAACCAGATAGTTACTCACATACACAATACCTCTTTCCAGACTCCCAGGACTTCCGCTGAATGCCCACGCTGCGGCATCACTCGCCAGAAGAACGGCACAGGAAAGCTGCATCAGAAGTATCCGGTATTTTTTCTTTTTCTGATCCATATCCCTGCTCAAAACCATACAGAGGGCCGCAATATTTGTTTTGTCCTTCCTAAAACAGCAAAAGAAAACCCTCTCATACCGCCTTTCTCTGCGTATATGAGAGGGTTCCTGTTCTTACGCCTGTCCCAGTACGTGGTCGGAAATTCTTCCGTAGACGGAGATCAGGTAGAGACCGCAGATGCCGACAACCGCGTAGATGATGCGGCTCAGCCACGTCATGTTTCCGAAGATCAGGGCGACGAGGTCGAGGCGGAAGAATCCGATCAAGCCCCAGTTGACGGCTCCGATGATTGCAACGGTGAGTGCGGTGTAATCCAGTCCTTTCATGTAAAGAAACCTCCTTTTTCCGGATTTTGTATCGTCTTTTTATCTCTTCCGGTTTCTTTATAAAGAATTTCCCAAAAGGAGGCAGATTATGCATTTTCTTTGATTTTTCGGGCTGAAAAATGGAGACCATTTCCAGGCCTCCATTCGTGCAATTTTGTTTTCTTTATTCAGACAGCAGCTTCTGCAGCAGCTCTCCTGCTGCTGCCGGGTTGGCTTTGCCTTTCATTTCTTTCATGACCTGGCCGACCAGAAATCCGAGGACTTTTGTCTTTCCGGATTTGTACTGCTCTACCGGGCCAGGGTTGTTTTCCAGAACTTTTCTCGCAGTTTCTTCCAGAAGGCCGGTGTCGTTTACGGTTTTCAGTCCGTGCTCCTCGACGTATGCTTCCGGATCGACATCCTCTGCAAAGATCTGCTCAAATACCTCTTTTGCCACCTGGTTGTTGACCGATCCGGCTTCTGCCAGTTCGATCAGGGATGCCAGATGCTTCGGTGAAAACTGCAGATCCTCCGGCTCCTGGCCGTTCTCCTTTAAGAGACGTAAGGTCTCGCCCATCAGCCAGTTTGCCACTTTTTTCGGTTTGCCGCAGAGCGCCGTCGTCTCCTCAAAGAGATCGGACAGCTTCTTGGAACCGGTCAGAATGCCCGCATCGTACTGCGGCAGTCCGTACTGCTCCACGTAGCGTGCCTGTTTTTCCGGCTGGAATTCCGGCATGGATTTCACAATGCGGTCGATCCACTCGTCGGAAATGTGCACCGGCGGCAGATCCGGGTCCGGGAAGTAGCGGTAATCCTTCGCATCCTCTTTCGAACGCATCGCGTAGGAATACTCTTTGTTGTCGTCCCAGCGGCGGGTCTCCTGGACAACGGCTTTTCCTTCCTCGATCAGCTCGATCTGTCTTGCACGCTCTCCCTCGATCGCTCTTCCGATTGCCTTAAAGGAGTTCAGGTTCTTCATCTCGGTACGTGTTCCGAATTTCTCACTTCCAACCTCACGGACCGAAAGGTTGACATCGGCACGCATCGAGCCCTCCTGCAGTTTGCAGTCGGATGCGCCGAGATACTGAATCATCATACGCAGTTTTTCCAGATAAGCGATAACCTCTTCCGCAGAGCGCATATCCGGCTCGGATACAATCTCGATCAGCGGAACGCCGCTTCGGTTGTAGTCGACGAGCGAGCAATCCTCCCACTCATCGTGGATCAGCTTTCCGGCATCCTCCTCCATGTGGATCTCATGAATGCCGATTTTCTTCTTTCCCGCTGCGGTGTCAATCTCGACATATCCATCGTGGCAGATCGGCAGATACAGCTGGGAAATCTGATAGTTCTGCGGGTTGTCCGGGTAGAAATAGTTCTTCCGGTCGAATTTGCAGAGCTGGTTGATTTTGCAGTTTGCAGCCAGTCCGACGCGCAGGGCGTAATCGACAACCTTCTTATTTAATACCGGAAGGGATCCCGGCATACCAGTGCAGACCGGGCAGGTGTGGGTGTTCGGCGCACCGCCGAATGCGGTAGAGCAGCCGCAGAAAATTTTTGTTCTCGTCGCAAGCTCCACATGTACTTCAAGTCCGATGACGGTTTCATACTGTTTTGACATTGTTTTGCTTCCTCCTTACCATTTTTCTGGCTGCCCGAATGCACCGCGTACCTGCTCATAGGTGTATGCTGCACGGAACAGTTTTTTCTCTGAGAAACAGTCGCCGATAAGCTGCATGCCGATCGGAAGCCCCTTGTCATCCATGTCGCACGGAACGGTGATGCCCGGAAGGCCGGCGAGGTTGACGGATACGGTGTAAATATCGCCCAGATACATCTGCAGCGGATCGGAAAGCGATTCCCCGAGACGCGGTGCGGTCGATGGTGCTGCCGGGCTTAAAATCATATCGTATTTTTCAAATGCGCGGTCAAACTCTTTTTTAATCAGGGCTTTCGTGCGCAGTGCTTTCAGATAATACGCATCATAGTAACCGGAGCTTAAGACGAAGCTTCCCAGCATAATCCGTCGTTTCACCTCCGGACCGAAGCCCTCAGAACGGCTCTTCTTATACATATCGTGGAGTCCTTCGTACTCTTTGGCACGGAAACCGTATTTCACGCCGTCGAAGCGTTCCAGGTTGGAGCTTGCCTCAGCGGATGCAATAACGTAGTAAGCCGGAATGGCATAATCAATGAGGTCGAGATCGAAATACTCTACTTCTGCTCCGCGTGCCTTCAGGACATCGGCAGCTTTTAAAATGGATTCCTTCACCTGCGGATCCAGGCCTTCGCCGAAGCAGCTGTTCGGAATACCGATTTTCAGATCGGAGACATCTTCTTTTAAAGCGCTCATGAAATCGTAATCGTCGCGTTTCATCGATGTCGCATCTTTTGCATCATACGAAGCGACCGTCTGCAGCAGTGCTGCACAGTCTGTCACATCCTTTGCGACCGGTCCGATCTGGTCGAGGGAGGAACCATAAGCGATCAGTCCGTAACGGGAAACGGTGCCGTACGTCGGTTTCATGCCGGTTACGCCGCAGAAGGAACTCGGCTGACGGATCGATCCGCCGGTATCGGAGCCAAGTGCCATCGGTACTTCTCCTGCTGCAACGGCTGCGCAGGAACCGCCGGAGGAACCGCCTGGAACGTGTTCGGTGTTCCATGGATTTTTCGTCACGCCGTACGCGGAAGTCTCTGTCGTACTTCCCATCGCAAACTCATCCATGTTTGTCTTTCCGATGATAACGGCTCCCGCCTCTTCGAGCCGTGTGATAACCTCTGCATCATACGTCGGAACAAAGTTCTGCAGAATTTTTGACGCACACGTCGTCGCAAGACCTTTCGTACAGATGTTGTCCTTGACCGCAATCGGAACGCCGGCCAGCGGACCGGTGAGCTCTCCTGCGTCAATTTTCTTCTGCACTTCTGCCGCGCGTGCTCTTGCACCCTCTTCATCCACAAGAAGGAATGCGTGAATTGATTCTTCCGATGCTTTGACTGCCGCAAGGGACGCTTCCACAGCGTCCGATACGGTGATTTTTCCTTCTTTGATTGCGGCAGAAAGCTGTACTGCTGTCATATCTTTGATTTCCATATCAATCTCCTCCTGCTATTCTACCGTTTTCGGAACCTTGTACTGGCCCTCTTTGACTTCCGGTGCATTGGCAAGCATTGCATCGCGGTCGTCGCCATTGGTTACTTCATCCTCGCGGAATACATTTCCCATCTCGAAAATGTGGGTCATCGGCTCGACCTTGCTGGTGTCGAGCTCGTTTAATTTATCTACATAATCCAGCATTTTCTGCATATCCTGCCGTGCGGATTCTTTTTCCTCATCCTTTAATTCCAGCTTTGCCAGGATGCCGACATATTCCATCGTTTCATCTGAAATCACATTTGCCATTTCACTCATTCTCCTTTTTTATTTTCCAGCAGGATCTGCTTACGGCTCCAGTCTTGTAAGATCACGCGGGAACAGCGTTGTCTCGCGGACGTTGTCCTCACCGATCAGCTTCATGGTCAGACGCTCCAGACCGATGCCAAGACCTCCGTGCGGCGGCATACCGTGTTTGAAAGCACTCAAGTACTGCTCCATGCCCTCTTCTGTCATGCCGCGGGCTGCGATCTTTTCAGAAAGCATCTTGTAATCGTGGATACGCTGGCCTCCGGTTGTAATCTCCAGACCGTGGAACAGCAGGTCGAAGCTCTTTGTGTATCTCTTATCCTCCGGGTCGTCCATCGCATAGAACGGTCTCTTTTTCGACGGATATTCGGTGACGAATACAAAGTCTGCGTCGTACTCCTCTTTGAAATACTGGCCGATCAGAAGCTCCTCCTCTGGCTCAAGGTCGAACGGGTTGCGGATCTTTCGGTTGTATTTCTCGGCTACCAGCTCTTTCGCTTTCGTGAACGGTACAGTTGGGATTTCTTCTGTCTTTGGAAGCATAACTTTCAGGATCTCCAGCTCTTTTGCGTAATCCTCTTTAAGAAGCTCCACCATGTACTGTAAAAATCCGGTTTCCATTGCCATGATGTCGGTGTAATCCTCGATGTAGCCCATCTCAAAGTCAAGGCTGGTATACTCGTTCAGATGACGTTTCGTGTTGTGTTTCTCTGCACGGAAAACCGGTCCGACTTCAAAGACACGGTCAAACACGCCGACGAGCATCTGTTTGTAGAACTGCGGGCTCTGTGCCAGGACAGCCGGGCGGTGGAAATATTCCAGCTTGAAGATGTTTGCGCCGCCCTCAGCGCCTTTCGCGCCGATCTTCGGTGTATGGATTTCGGTGAATCCCTGGGAATGAAGGAAATCACGGAACGCCCGTACCACGCCTTCCTGGATGCGGAATTTTGCACGCTCTCTGACGTTTCGAAGAGCGATCGGCCGCATGTTCAGCATTGCTTCAAGGGAGGTGTTCATTTTCCATTTGTTGACTGCGAGCGGCATTGGCTCGGTCGGCTCGGAAAGAACGGTGATGGTCTGCAGCCTGACTTCGACGCCGCCCGGTGCGCGGTCCTCTTTTTTGACCGTTCCGGTTACGGCAACTGCCGATTCCTCTTTCAGATCTTTCAGCGGGAAGTCAACGCTTCCTTCTTCGTACACACACTGAACGAGTCCCTCGCTCTTTCTTAAGATGACAAAGGCAACCTCGCCCATGTCACGGATGATGTGTACGGCTCCTTCGAGTTTTACTTCTGTGCCTTCCGGTGTCTCCAGCAGAGTTTTTACGGAGATGTCTTCTTTTTTCTTTACGCCTGTCATAAATTCCATGTCTTGTTCTCCTCTCTTTCTCGCCTGTCCCGGATTGCTTTTTCAAATAAAAAAGTCCCGGAACAGTTTTTTAACTACTGTTCCGGGACGGGATATTTTATGTTCCCGCGGTACCACCCGCATTGCGTTTTTCTCTCCGGTTTTCCGGGGGAAAACGCCCACTCATTTATACTTAACGCGTATCACGGATCTGCCTACTTGATTTCCTGTTCGGATCTCATGTTCAGCAGACCGGCTCCGGAATGTTCCCCATTGTATGTTTCCTCCATGCTGATGCTCTCAGTCGGTGACATCGGCTTCCTGTCAGATTCCGCATACGGAGTTTCCTTCACTGCCTTTTTCATACTGTGCATTATAGCACAGCAGTTTTGCATTTGTAAACACCTAATTTTTACGGATTTTATATAAATTCTAATGCATTTTTCATGAATTTTATCTATACAAAATTATTTTTTTCGCGTGTTTATAAAATTGCGCAGAAATTCCGTTTTATTGGTATTTCGCACACAATTTACAGTTTTTTGATTCTCTCCACTGCCTCTACTGTATTCTCATACGTACCGAATGCAGTCAGACGGAAGTAGCCTTCTCCGCTCGGGCCGAAGCCTGATCCTGGTGTTCCGACTACGTTTGCGTCTGCAAGCAGGTGATCAAAGAACTCCCAGGAAGTCATATTTCCCGGTGTTTTCAGCCAGATATACGGAGCGTTGACGCCGCCGGATACGGTGTAGCCTGCGCCTTTTAATCCGTCGTAGATGACTTTTGCGTTCTTCATGTAGTAAGCAACCTGCTCTTTTAACTGTGCTTTTCCTTCCGGAGAGTAAACAGCCTCGCCGGCTCTCTGGATGATGTACGGAGCTCCGTTGTATTTCGTTCCGTGACGGCGTGCCCACAGGCTGTGCAGAGTCACATCGCCGGATTTGATGTCTTTCGGGATAACGGTGAATCCAAGACGCATACCGGTAAAGCCTGCGTTCTTGGAGAAGCTGCGCATTTCGATGGCACATGTTCTTGCACCCTCGCACTCATAGATGGAATGCGGAATGTCTTTTTCTGAGATATATGCCTCGTATGCAGCATCATACAGGATGATGGCTCCTACTTTATTTGCATAATCAACCCATTTCTGCAGCTCGGCTTTGGAAACCATAGCGCCGGTCGGGTTGTTCGGGAAGCACAGATAAATCAGATCCGGGGTTTCTTTCGGGAGCTCCGGGGTGAAGTTGTTTTCTGCGGTACACGGCATGTAAATCACATTCGTGAAACGCTCGGTTGCTGCGTCGTAGTCACCGGCACGGCCTGCCATTACGTTGGAGTCTACATAAACCGGATAAACCGGGTCGCATACAGCGATCTTGTTGTCCAGGCTGAAGATCTCCTGAATGTTGCTGCAGTCGCATTTTGCGCCGTCCGATACAAAAATTTCATCAGATGAGATATCGCATCCTCTGTCCTGATAATCATTTTTTGCGATGGTATCGCGAAGGAAAGCATATCCAAGATCTGGTGCATATCCGTGGAAGGTCTCTGCGTGTCCCATCTCATCCACTGCTCCGTGCAGCTTTTCAATGATCGCCGGTGCGATCGGCTGGGTTACGTCGCCGATTCCAAGACGGATGATTTTCGCGTCCGGATTTGCCTCGGTGTAAGCTGCAACTTTTTTTGCAATTGTGGAAAACAGATAGCTTCCCGGCAATTTCAGATAATTGTCATTGATTTTGAACATTATTATGTCGCTCCTTTTCACTTTTTCTTACTCTGTCAAAAGCGTCAGCACCATCTGTGCCGTTTCAACCAGATTGGTGCCGCTGTCCATGCTGCATTTCTGCATGTAGCGATGGGCCTCCGACTCGGTCATGTGATTTCGTTCGATCAGAAGGCTTTTTGCACGATCGATGATGTGCTGTTCCTCGGCGCTGCGCACCTTTGGCTTTGCCCGCTCTTTCTTTCTGCGCCGTGCCGCACTCTGCAGCATCATCTCCAGTGTATTGACCAGCTCGTACACGGAAAGCGGCATCGTAACCGCCATGATTCCGGTTCCCTCCACCGCACTTAATGCGCGGCTTGATGCAATCAGAAGCATCTGGAAGCCGGACGGCATACACTCATTCAGATCCGTAAAAAACATATCCGGGAGCTTGTAGCCGCAGATGACGATACCGCCGTTTAAGTTGTTCATCTCTCCGAGCGCCGCTGCCGCTGTCGAACAGACAGCATCGATTTCATATCCTCTTTTTGCCAGAATATCCCGGATGCGCTTTCCATCTTCTATTTTGGGAAGTACTATCACTATGCTGCTCATGCATTTTCAGGCCCCTTCGTCGTCTAAATACGGTACAGATATTTCTCGGTCTCCCAGTCGGATACCTGGCGGAGATACTCATGCCACTCTTCTTCTTTGGCATTGATATATCCATTCACAAATTCCTGGCCGAGTACCTGACACAGAAAATCGTCTTTCTTTAACTCTGCGACCGCTTCTCCAAGGCTTCCCGGGAGAAGGGTGATCTGCATCGCGTTTCGTTCTTCTTCTGTCAGATCGGAAATATTGCGGTCCACCGGGGACGGCGGAACGATTTTCTGTTTGATACCGTCAAGTCCTGCTGCCATGCAGACAGCAAGTGCCAGGTACGGATTGGCTGCCGAATCCGGGCATCGAAGCTCAATGGCCATGATACCGTCTCCCGTCAGCGGAATGCGGATCAGCGGGCTTCTGTTCTTTGCAGACCATGCCACGTAGATCGGTGCACCGTATCCCGGTGTCAGACGTTTGTAGGAGTTTACAAGCGGATTGGTAATCGCTGCGATTCCGCTGATGTGTTTCATCAGTCCGCCCATAAAGTAATATGCCTCTTTGCTGAGCCCGTATTCATCGGATTTGTCGGCAAACACATCTTTTCCCTCCTGAAACAGGGAGAAGGAAAGATGAAGACCCGATCCGTGAACTCCGGTTTTTGGTTTTGGCATAAAGGTTGCGTGAAGGCCATGACGTTTTGCAATCGTACGGATAGCAAATTTGGCAGTCATCAGCTGATCTGCCGTCCGAAGTGCTGCAGCCGGACAGAAATCCAGTTCGTGCTGGCCTGCCGCTACCTCGTGGAAGGAAGACTCCACGTCGATTCCCATTTCTTCGAGGGTCAGCACCATATCGCGCCGCGCGTTTTCTCCCAGGTCCAGCGGTCCAAGATCCAGATAACCGCCTTTGTCGTGTGTTACACTCGTTGCTCCGCCGTCCTCATCGGTGTGGAACAGGAAAAATTCACACTCCGGTGAGATTTCAAACTCATAGCCCATCGCTTTCGCTTCGAAAATTACCTTCTGAAGGATGGTTCGGGAACTCTTTGCATAAAGATTCCCCTCTCTATCATACACATCACAGATCAATCTTGCAACCTTTCCTTGCTGCGGACGCCACGGAAGTATTGCAAAGGTGTCGAGATCCGGGTGCAGAAACATGTCTGCTTCCTCGATGGTGACAAATCCTTCGAACGAAGAGCCATCGAAAACGCACTGATTATTCAGGGCTTTTTCCAGCTGTCCGGCGGTGATGGCCATATTTTTCATCATTCCAAACATATCGGTAAACTGCAGGCGGATAAATTCAACATCTTCTTCCTCCGCCATCTGAAGGATCGCTTCCTTCGTATACTTTGCCATATCGATTCTCTCCTTTATCAAAGACGATTCTAAACGAAAAGGGTGCTTTCACGCGGCAGGGCAGAAAGACACCTTGCGTAAAAACACCCTTGTTTTGGGCATATTATAGCAGTTTTTCGCGTGTTTTGTCAAGAAAAACTTAGAGATTCGTGTATCCCATCAGGGATTCATCAACTGCCTTTGCTGCCTCGCGTCCCTCGCGGATCGCCCATACGACCAGGGACTGGCCGCGGTGCATATCGCCTGCGGTGAAGACATTTTCTTTTGTTGTCTGGTATTTTCCGTCATCTGTCTTCACGTTGGTGCGCTGGTTGACTTCCACTTTAAATGCATCGGTCACATATTTCTGGGATCCTAAAAAGCCTGCTGCAATAAGAACGAGATCTGCCGGGAGAATCTCTTCGGTTCCCTCAACCGGAACCATCATCATGCGGCCGGATTTCTCATCTTTTTTCGGTGTCAGTTTTACGGTCTTGATCTGGCAGACTTCACCTTTTTTGTTTTTGATAAATTCCGTTACGGTTGTCTGGTAAATCCGCGGATCATGGCCGAATACGGCGATTGCCTCTTCCTGGCCGTAATCCGTCTTGCAGATCTTCGGCCACTCCGGCCACGGATTGTTCTCGGCACGCTGATCCGGTGCTTTCGGCATCATCTCAAGCTGTGTCACAGATTTGGCACCGAGACGGATGGAAGTTCCGACACAGTCATTACCGGTGTCGCCGCCTCCGATGACAACAACGTGTTTGCCCTTGGCATCGATGTAGGCATGATCCTCAAAATTGGAATCCAGAAGACTCTTCGTTACGGAAGTCAGGAAATCGACAGCAAAGTAGATGCCCTTTGCATCTCTTCCCTCTGCCTTGATATCTCTTGGATTTGCCGCACCGCAGCAGAGCAGGACACGGTCAAATTCTTTTAAGAGTTTGTCAGCTTTTACATCTTTTCCGATATCAGCATTCGTCACAAACTCGATGCCCTCGGCCTTCATCAGATCCACACGGCGGTCGATGACGCTCTTATCGAGTTTCATGTTCGGAATACCGTAGCGTAAAAGTCCGCCCACGCGGTCGCGGCGTTCAAAGACCGTAACAGAATGGCCGCGGCGGTTGAGCTGCATCGCTGCTGCAAGGCCGGAAGGACCGCTTCCTACAACGGCAACGCGTTTTCCGGTGCGCACTTTCGGCGGCTGCGGCGTAATCAGGCCGGTTGCCCATGCGTTTTCGATGATCGCGCGTTCATTTTCCTTCGTGCAGACCGGGTCTCCGTTTACGTTGCATGTACAGGCTGCTTCGCAGAGTGCCGGGCAGACACGGGAGGTAAATTCCGGAAAACAGTTTGTCTTGGTGAGGCGGCGGTATGCCTGCTCATAGTTTCCAAGATACACAAGGTCATTCCACTCCGGAACGAGGTTCTGCAGCGGACAGCCGGAGGCCATTCCCGCAATCATGGTTCCCGCCTGGCAGAACGGTACACCGCATGCCATACAGCGGGCAGCCTGCATCTGCTGTTCCTTTTTCGGGAGCTGCAGATGAAATTCCTTAAAGTTTTTGATACGCTCAAGCGGGGCAACGGTGTTTCCCGTCTTGCGCTGATATTCCATAAATCCAGTTGGCTTACCCATAATTCTTCTTCCTCCTACTTACGCATGCTTTCGTAAAATGCTTCAATCTGTGCCTGTTCGCTGCTAAGGCCCTTGTCTTCCATCTGGGCACTCAGCATCATCATGCGCTTATAGTCATTCGGAATGATCTTCTTGAATTTCGGCAGATATTCGTCAAAGTGTGTGAGAATTTCTTTACCTTTTTCAGAGCCGGTGTGTGCGACGTGTTTTTCAATCATGTTTTTCAGCTCTGCAATATCGTATTTGCTTTCTACCAGTTCAATCGAAATCATTTCCTTGTTCAAATTGCGGTACAGGTTGCTCTTTTCATCCAGGACATAAGCGATACCGCCGCTCATGCCGGCTGCAAAGTTCTTTCCGGTTGCGCCGAGGACAACGACACGGCCGCCGGTCATATACTCGCATCCATGCTCACCGACACCCTCGACAACGGCGTAAGCACCGGAGTTTCTGACACAGAAACGCTCTCCTGCGATACCGTTGATGTACGCCTCACCGCTCGTTGCGCCGTAGAGGGCAACGTTTCCGACGATGATGTTTTCTTCCGGTTTATACTTTCTTGCTTTCGGCGGGTAGACAACCAGTTTTCCGCCAGAGAGGCCTTTTCCGAAGTAATCGTTCGAATCGCCCTCAAGTTCCAGGGTCAGTCCTTTTGGAATAAATGCTCCGAAGCTCTGTCCGCCGGCACCCTTGCACTGTACGGTGTACGTATCCGGCTCCAGAGAGGTGCCGAATTTTCTGGTGATCTCGGCACCAAGAATCGTTCCCACGGTACGATCGGTGTTGGTGATCTCGACTTTGACGGTCTTCTTCTCTTTCTTATCCATTGCCGGACCGAATTTCTTTAAGAGTACCTTCTCATCCAGGGTTGCGCCAAGTTTGAAGTCGTAAACATCTTTCGGATCGAACGTTACCTTCTCGCCTGCTTTTGCAAACGGATTGTTCAGGATCTGGCTTAAGTCTACGCGGTCTGCGTGCTCGTTCGTCACTTTATCATTTCTCTTTAAGAAGTCGGAACGGCCGACCATCTCGTCAACGGTGCGGAAGCCAAGTTTTGCCATGTATTCCCGCATCTCTTCTGCGATGAAGCGCATGAAGTTGATGACGTACTCCGGTTTGCCGCGGAAACGTTTGCGCAGCTCCGGGTTCTGGATTGCAATACCCATCGGGCAGGTATCGAGGTTGCAGACACGCATCATAACGCATCCCATCGTTACAAGCGGTGCGGTCGCAAAACCGAATTCCTCGGCGCCAAGGAGTGCTGCAATCACAACGTCACGGCCGCTCATCAGCTTACCATCGGTCTCGATCATGACACGGTTACGGAGGCCGTTTTTGATCAGCGTCTGATGGGTCTCGGCAAGGCCTAACTCCCATGGAAATCCTGCATTGTGGATGGAACTTCTCGGTGCTGCTCCCGTTCCTCCATCATATCCGGAAATCAGGATAACCTGTGCTCCGGCTTTTGCAACACCGGCTGCGACAGTACCAACACCTGCTTCGGATACCAGTTTAACGGAGATTCTTGCATTCACATTCGAGTTTTTCAGGTCATAAATCAGCTGTGCAAGGTCCTCGATGGAGTAGATGTCGTGGTGCGGCGGCGGGGAAATCAGGGATACACCCGGTGTGGAGTGACGTGTTTTTGCAATCCACGGGTAAACCTTTCCGGCCGGTAAGTGGCCGCCCTCGCCCGGTTTTGCACCCTGAGCCATCTTGATCTGGATCTCTTTTGCACTGACAAGGTATTTGCTGGTAACGCCGAATCTTCCCGATGCTACCTGTTTGATCGCGGAGCATCTCTCCGGGGATTCGAGACGGTCATCACTCTCACCGCCCTCACCAGTGTTGGATTTTCCATGCAGACGGTTCATGGCAATTGCCAGTGTCTCATGTGCCTCCTGAGAAATAGAACCGTAGGACATCGCACCTGTTTTGAATCGTTTTACGATAGAATCTACGCTCTCAACTTCTTCGAGCGGAACGCCCTGCTCCGGATAATCGAAGTCCATCAGGCTCCGCAGATAGCCGCTCTCCTCGCTGTCGACCATTGCTGTGTACTCTTTGAACATCTTGTAGTCGCCGCGTCTTGTGGACTCCTGCAGTGTATGAATGGTGCGCGGATTGTAGCGGTGCTCCTCGCCCTGGCTTCTCGATTTATGACGGCCGATACTGTCCAGTGTCAGATCGGTAGACAGCTCCAGCGGATCGAATGCCTGGGAATGACGCTCATCGACATCTTTTGCAATGTCTTCCAGGGTAATACCGCCGACACGGCTGACCGTACCGGTGAAGTATTTGTCGATGACATCTGCTGAGATACCGATGGCCTCGAAGATCTGGGAACCCTGATACGACTGGATCGTGGAGATACCCATCTTCGCTGCGATTTTTACGATACCAGAGATGACTGCGTGGTTGTAATCTTCAACGGCTGCGTAGTAATCTTTCTTGATCATGCCCTCTTCGATCAGCTCATGGATCGTGTCGAGTGCCAGATACGGGTTGATTGCGCAGGCACCGTAGCCGAGCAGTGTTGCGAAATGGTGCACCTCGCGCGGCTCGCCGGACTCCAGAATAATCGCAAGAGAAGTTCTCTTTTTCGTTTTTACCAGATGCTGATGAACCGCAGATACAGCCAGGAGGGATGGAATCGCCACATGGTTCTCATCGACGCCGCGGTCAGAGAGAATCAGGATGTTGGCTCCTGCCCGGTGTGCACGGTCAACCTCGACGAAAAGGCGGTCCATCGCACGGTCAAGCGGTGCGCTCTTGTAGTAGGTGATCGGAACGGTCACTGCCTTGAAGCCTTCGACTTTCATGTTCTTGATCTTCAGCATATCGGTATTGGTCAGGATCGGATTGTTGATCTTTAATACCTGGCAGTTCTTCGGCTCCTCCTCAAGCAGATTTCCGTCACGTCCGACGTAAACGCTTGTGGAAGTTACGATCTCCTCACGGATGCAGTCGATCGGCGGGTTCGTTACCTGTGCGAAGAGCTGTTTGAAATAGTTGAACAGCGGCTGATGCTCATGGGAGAGAACGGCAAGCGGGGTATCGATACCCATCGAAGCGGTTGCCTCGACACCGTTTAATGCCATCTTTCCGATGGAGGAACGGTACTCCTCGTAGGTGTAGCCGAACGCTTTCTGCAGGCGCATCCGCTCTTCTTTCGTGTACTCTTCGACCGGCAGATTCGGGATTTTGATATCCTTTAACTGTACCAGATAACTGTCGAGCCATTCGCCGTACGGCTGTTTCTTTGCGTAATATTCTTTGACTTCCTCATCGTTTAAGACTTTTCCCTGTACGGTGTTGACGAGAAGCATCTTGCCCGGATGGAGACGCTCTTTTAAGACGATTTTTTCTTCCGGAACTTCCAGAACACCGACCTCAGAGGAAAGGATCAGGAATCCATCGTTGGTGATGTAGTAACGGGAAGGACGAAGACCGTTGCGGTCGAGCACTGCTCCCATCACATCTCCGTCGGAGAACAGGATCGATGCCGGTCCGTCCCACGGCTCCATCATCGTTGCATAATACTGATAGAAATCACGTTTCTCCTGGGAAATCGTATCGTTGTTTGCCCATGGCTCCGGGATCGTGATCATGACAGCCAGCGGAAGATCCATACCGCTCATGGTCAGGAACTCGAGTGTATTGTCGAGCATTGCAGAGTCAGAACCCTGGGTGTTGACAACCGGCAGAACCTTGTGCAGTTCATCCTGCAGCATCGGAGAGGACATCGTCTCCTCACGGGCCAGCATCTTGTCGGCGTTTCCGCGGATGGTGTTGATCTCGCCGTTGTGTACGATGAAACGGTTCGGATGGGCTCTCTCCCAACTTGGGTTCGTGTTCGTGCTGAACCGGGAATGCACCATGGCGATTGCAGATTCATAATCGACATCCTGCAGATCGCGGAAGAAGGTGCGGAGCTGTCCTACGAGGAACATACCTTTGTATACGATGGTACGGCTGGAAAGGGATGGCACGTAGGTGTTGTCGTTGCTCTGTTCGAAAACACGGCGTACGACGTACAGACGACGGTCGAAAGCGATTCCCTTTTCCACATCCTCCGGTTTTTTGATGAATGCCTGCATGATGTAAGGCATACACTCTCTTGCCTTATGGCCGAGAACTTCCGGAACGGTCGGCACGTTTCTCCATCCAAGGAGTTCCAGTCCCTCTTTTTCCACGATGATCTCAAACATCTTTTTTGCCTGGTTCCGTTTCAGCTCATTTTGTGGGAAGAAGAATACGCCGACGCCGTATTCCCGTTCTCCGCCTAATGAAAAACCGAGGGTCGAACAGGCTTTGGAAAAGAATTTGTGCGATATCTGCAACAAGATTCCTACTCCGTCTCCTGTTTTACCCTCGGCGTCTTTGCCGGCTCTATGTTCAAGATTTTCTACGATTTTTAATGCGTTTTCTACGGTCGCATGGGATTTTTCACCTTTGATATTCACGACGGCTCCGATACCGCAGTTGTCGTGTTCAAAGGAAGAACGGTACAGCCCTTCTTCTCCCATGACACGCTCTTTGCTCTGTGTCATACGGCTTCCCTTCCTTTACTTTCCTTATTTTCGGTTATCCTTTGTCTTTTCTGAAAAGAATGGAGGGGAATCTTTTGTTCCCCGCCGTTCTTTCTGGATTGCCCTTACTATACTCTATTTTTTTCGTCCTGTAAAGAGCAAATTTAATTTTTATATAATTTTTTATATTTTTTCTTAACTTTCTTAGGTTATTACTGCATTTTACCTAATTTTTCATACCATTTATCGATTATTTTGCCGCATGGTACTCGGCTGCTGCTGCGATCAGGCCGCGGAACAGCGGATGCGGACGGTTCGGACGGGATTTGAACTCCGGATGTGCCTGCGTTGCGATGTAGAACGGATGATCTGAAAGTTCTACCATCTCAACGATTCTTCCGTCCGGAGAAACACCGGAGAGAACCATGCCGTTTTCGGTCAGTGCTTTCCGGAAATCGTTGTTTACTTCATAGCGGTGGCGGTGACGCTCGGAAATCTCTTTCTCACCGTACAACTCCTGTGCTTTCGATCCGTCTGCCAGGACGCATGGATATGCGCCGAGACGTAACGTACCGCCGATATCCTCGATTCCATCCTGATCCGGCATCAGTGCGATCACCGGGTGCATGGTGTTCGGGTTCATCTCGATGCTGTGTGCGTCGTGGTAACCGAGAATGTTTCTTGCATATTCAACAATCGTCAGCTGCATGCCGAGGCAGAGGCCGAGGAACGGAATCTTGTTCTCTCTTGCATATCGAATCGCTGTGATCATGCCTTCGATACCGCGGTTTCCGAATCCGCCCGGTACCAGAACACCGTCCACATCGCTCAGATACTCTGCCACGTTCTCCTCGGTTACCAGCTCGGAATCCACCCATTTCAGGTGTACGTTTGCATGGCTTGCAATTCCGCCGTGTTTTAATGCCTCAACAACGCTCAGGTATGCATCATGCAGCTGGATATACTTTCCGACGAGCGCAATCGTCACCTCTTTGTTCGGATGGCGGAGTGCTTCTACCATATGGGTCCAGTCGGACAGATCCGGTTCCGGGCATGGAAGGTGAAGGCTCTCGCAGACAACCTGCGCCAGGTTCTCTTTCTCCATGGCAAGCGGAGCTTCATACAGATACTCCACGTCCAGGTTCTGCAGAACATGGCTTGACGGAACGTTGCAGAACAGAGCAATTTTATCTTTGATCTCGGTGGTCAGCGGATGCTCGGACCGACATACGATGACATCCGGCTGAATACCGATTCCCTGCAGCTCTTTTACGCTCGCCTGCGTCGGTTTTGTTTTCATTTCACCGGAAGCTTTCAGATATGGAATCAGGGTAACGTGGATCAGAATGGCGTTCTCGTGTCCGACGTCATGCTGGAACTGGCGGATTGCCTCCAAAAACGGCTGGCTCTCGATATCGCCGACGGTTCCGCCGACCTCAATGATGGCAATACGCTCCTCGTCTACTTCTTTTCCGCGGTAGAAACGGCTCTTGATTTCGTTTGTAATGTGCGGAATGACCTGTACGGTGCCTCCGCCGAAATCACCGTGGCGTTCTTTCTGCAGAACAGACCAGTATACTTTTCCGGTCGTCACGTTGGAATTTTTATCCAGGCTCTCGTCGATGAAACGCTCGTAGTGGCCGAGATCGAGGTCTGTCTCTGTGCCGTCATCGGTAACGAAAACCTCGCCGTGCTGAATCGGGTTCATCGTACCCGGGTCAACGTTGATGTACGGGTCAAATTTCTGCATCGTCACTTTGTATCCTCGGGCTTTTAAAAGCCGTCCAAGGGACGCCGCCGTGATTCCCTTTCCAAGGCCGGAGACTACTCCGCCTGTCACAAAGACATATTTTACTGCCATATTGATTTCCTCCTGCTTTTCTCTTCTGATATTTTCTTTTCCGTCACAAGTTTCTCTAAAAGGAAATGTCGCCTGCCGGCGACATCTCTATGATGAAAGCCAGTTACTCCGCGCCTGCGTCGCTCCCGTAACTGCTGACAACATTCGTAATCCGGGCTATCGCCCTACTTACTCATGTCGTCTTGCCCGGCCAATATCTATGAATTCGCTCATGCAAGCATGGCTCATCCATAGCTGCTGTCCGGGGCTTTCATTCAAAATCAAAAACGATTATAACACATCTCGAATTTCCTGCAACTTTTTTTTACTATTTTTTATTATTTTCGACATTTTCCACGAAATCCTAAATTTCTGCACCATATTTTATACATATCACGATTTTCTTGACATCATCCGCAAAAATGAGTATGATAATCAATGTTTTTAAAACATGCAGGTCTACAACTGAAAAAAGGAGAATACCTATGCAGCCATCGTCAAACAATTGTTATGATACCGGTCTCCGGGAGGAATGTGGTGTTTTCGGCATTTACGATCTGGATGGTGCCGACGTCAGTCCTTCGATCTACTATGGCCTTTCCGCCCTGCAGCACAGAGGACAGGAGTCCTGCGGAATTGCCGTCTCTGACACCAGCGGTCCAAAGGGCCATGTGAAATCCTACAAAGGCCTTGGCCTTGTCAACGAAGTTTTCAAAGAATCCAAATTAGAAGAGCTGTCCGGCAACATCGGCATCGGCCATGTCCGGTACTCTACCACCGGTTCCACTACCGTAGAGAATGCACAGCCGCTCGTTCTGAATTATCTGAAAGGCTCCCTCGCCCTTGCGCACAACGGAAATCTGGTCAACGCTATGGAACTGCGCGAGCAGATGGAAAACACCGGCGCAATTTTTCACACTTCGATTGACTCTGAAATCATCGCCTACGGCATTGCGCGGGAACGCGTTCATTCCAAAACGGTAGAAGAAGCGATTCTGCGCACGGTAAAAGAAATCCGCGGCGCCTATGCCCTTGTCATCATGAGCCCGAGAAAACTCATCGGCGTGCGCGACCCATATGGCTTAAAACCGCTCTGCATCGGAAAGCGGGACAACGCCTGGGTTCTCGCCTCGGAAAGCTGCGCCCTCACTTCGATCGGCGCTGAATTCGTCCGCGATGTCGCTCCGGGAGAAATTGTAACGTTTGACAAAACCGGAAATCTGAAATCCGAATTTATGCCGGTTGACGTAAAAAAAGCGCATTGTATTTTTGAATATATTTATTTTGCCCGCCTCGACAGCAAAATAGACAACATCAGTGTCTATGAAGCCAGAATCCGCGGCGGCGCAACGCTTGCAAAGACCTATCCGGTTGACGCAGATCTTGTCTGCGGCGTTCCGGACTCCGGACTTGCCTCCGCAAAAGGCTATTCCGAAGAATCCGGCATTCCGTTCGGTCTTGCCTTCCACAAAAACAGCTATGTCGGCCGTACCTTTATCAAACCGACACAAAAGGAACGGGAATCCAGCGTAAAAATCAAGCTGAGTGTTCTGGAATCCGTCGTAAAAGGAAAACGAATTGTCCTCGTTGACGATTCCATTGTCCGCGGAACAACGATTTCGAATCTGATTACGATGCTGCGAAAAGCCGGTGCGACCGAGGTTCATGTCCGTATCAGTTCCCCGCCGTTCCTGTATCCATGCTATTTTGGAACCGATGTGCCTTCCAACAAGCAGTTGATCGCAAGCTCCCATTCCACCGAGGAAATCCGCCAGCAGATCGGAGCGGACTCCCTGGGCTACATGCCGATCGAAGAGCTCCAGAACATGGTCGGTGACCTGCCGATCTGTCGTGCATGCTTCGACAGTCATTATCCGATGGAAGTACCAAAGCAGGATATCAGCGCTCTTCTGGAAAGCTGATTTCGTTTTCTTTCCCCTTACCGTGCAGATCTTGCACCCGGTAGGGGGATTTCTTTTTTGAGCATGCATACTTTTCTGTATGGTTTGCATACAATACCTTCAAAAACAAAGGATCTCTTTATGGATCTTACGGACATCATCTATTCCAACGATTACATCAACATTCTGATTCAGAATTACGTGGCACAGTCCGAGCGGTACCAGATGCTCTTTCCAGAATCCAGTGCCCTTCTTACACTGAATTCGCAGTATTCCGTTCTCTTTCTCGAGCGCAGCCTGCTCCCGGAAAATCTCTTTGGTGAAATTCTTTTTACCGGACTCCCGAAACTTTTCACGCCGCTTTCCACCCTCTCTTTAGAAGTCTCCGGCATTGTACAGACGCAGAATCTCTACGGCGGCGGGTATACCGGCAAAAATGTAATCCTGGGTTTTCTGGACACCGGCATCGATTACCGCCACCCCGCCTTTCTGCGCAGCAACGGCCAGAGCCGGATTCTTTCCATCTGGGATCAGACCGACCGCACAGGCACACCGCCGCCGCAGTTTCCCTATGGCAGTCTCTACGAAAAGTCTGACCTTGACGATGCGCTTCGAAGCAGGGATCCTCTTTCTGTCGTTCCGGTCACGGATCCAGACGGACACGGAACATACGTCGCCGGAGTCGCTGGCGGTACTCCGAATGCGTCCGCCGGCTTTCTCGGTGCTGCACCGGAAGCCGATTTCGCTGTTGTTAAGTTAAAACCGGCGAAACAGAATCTGAAAGACTTTTATCTTGTCTCCACCAATGCTCCCGTCTTTGAAGAAGATGATCTTCTCTCTGCGATGCGTTTTCTAAACGAAGTCGCAGCCAGGGAGGGAAAACCACTGGTCATCTGTCTGGCACTTGGAACAAATCAGGGAAGTCATTCCGGAACCCTTCCCATCGCTCTGACGCTGGCGCGCTACGGAAATACGCCGGGCATTATTCCGGTCTGCGCCACCGGCAACGAGGGAAACGCCGCTCACCATTATTATGGCTCCGTATCCGAAAATGACTCCCCGAAAAATGTGGAGTTTCTCGTTTCCGAAGGCAGCCGCGGTTTTGTCCTGGAGTTCTGGGGACAGGTTCCGCAGCTTTTTTCCGTCGGATTCCGCTCTCCCGGCGGAGAAACGATTCCGCGGATTCCCGTCTCTTTGACTCAGGAACAGAGGATCACCTTTGTTCTGGAACGCACCGTCATCTACGTCAACTACGAAGTCGTTCAGACGACGACCGGCAGCCAGCTCATCCTGATCCGCATGCTGGATCCGACGCCCGGCATCTGGACACTTCAGGTTTACCGCGCCTTTCCTTCCCCTCCCGATTTCCACGTCTGGCTTCCGATTACCGGATTTTCCACTTCCGATGTGATCTTTCTGGAACCCGACCCGTACACGACACTGACGACACCCTCCGCCACCGTTCCCGTTCTGTCTCCCTCCACCTATCAGGCATCCAATAACAGTTTTTCACCGGAATCCGGACGCGGCTTTACCCGGCTTGGTGAAATCAAACCCGATTTTGCTTCCCCCGGGATTTCCGTCACCGGACCGGGACCGGCAGGCTCCTACGAAAACCGGAGCGGCGCAAGCGCGTCCGCTGCCATTACATCCGGTGCTGCCGCTCTCTTCCTGCAATGGGGCATTCAACGCACCCCATCCCGCTATTTTACGGCGCAGGAGCTGAAAAACTATCTGATCCGCGGCGCTGGCCGAACTGATACCATTACTTATCCAAGCCGCGAGTGGGGATACGGAAGATTGCAGTTATATCAGAGCTTTCTAAGCCTTATGACAAACTGATTTTCCCGCTCACAGGTTTGCTTCTATGGTATATCCGTTTGTTGATGCAAACTTTTAATGTGCAACTGCCTTGTTTTTGATTGTTTTCCGTTGTATCATTACGTATTATCATTATATTTATAAAACTAAAAGGGGGATTCCTGACTATGAATTACGAACGCTTGAACGATCTTCGCCTTCTTGGACTTACGATTGCCTACTACCGAAGAGCAAAAGGAATGACGCAGGCCGAACTTGCCGAGGCGGTACATATCAGTCGTACCCATATGAGCAACATCGAAGCGCCAAATACAAAAACCTCTATTTCGTTGAATCTTCTGTTCGATATCGCTGAGGCACTTGACATTCCGGTGAAAGAGCTTTTTGATTTTCAGGGACGCAGTCTGTAGGGTCTTTGAATTTTTCTCTTTAAGAGTAACCCCGCCCGGCAGTTTTTCATATCATGAATTGTAAGCAAAATGATTCCTTTGGAGGAACAAACATGAGTGATTTAGCTGCTACAAACTGTGGATGCGGATGTGACAACGGCTGTGGCTGCGATAATGGATGCGGTGTTTCCAACAACAACCTGTTCGGAAACAATGGCTGCAGTATTATCTGGATTCTGCTTCTCCTCTCCTGCTGCGGCGGATGTGGATGCGGAAACAACAACAATGGCTGCAATTCCGACTGCTGGCTCGTTCTGATTCTTCTGTTCTGCTGCGGCGGATGGAACAACAACGGCTGTGGATGCGGCAACAGCAATAACTGTGGATGCGGCTGCTGACCTTTTTTCAGTCCTCCCAGATGTTCGGGCAGAAAAAGCCCCGGGTGCGGATCAACCGCCCCGGGGCTTTTTTCACCAGAATTCTCTTTCAGCGAAACCGTTTCGGTTTCCGTGCTTCTCTTTCCCGCTTTTCCATCTCTTCTCTTTTTTCTTTTTTTCTCATACATTCCAGATCTATTTCATAAAAGGCATTCCCTTCGAGTACCTGTTTTCTTTTTGCTGTTTCTTTTCCATCCATTTTCCGGCGGTCTCCTTTTTCTTTCTTCCTCTTATCATATGTTTTTTCCCGCCTTCTGTCATTTTTTCCGGCCTGGAACATAAGATAAAGAGAAATAAAAAGACAAATGCAGGAATGCTGCCAGGAAGGATCTTAATTTGAATCAGGAACAGGAACAAAATGTGGAACAGATGACACCGCTGGACCAGATGATCGCACAGGATCAGCTTCAGATGCTGAAGGCTGCCATTCCCTACGCCTCCTTCGGCCTGCAGCCCTCCCTTGCGATTTTGAGCAAATGGCTCGAGCTCCAGCGGACCATTCAGCTTTTTTCCCGTCCGGCCGACCTTTCCATGATGTCTGTTGATGCCCCGCACGTCTCTCCGCTTGAGATGCTGCAGGATATTTCCCGTTTTGCCGCCGGTCCGCAGCGGGATCTTCTCTCCCAGATGTTTCAGACCATGCAGATGGTCCAGATGCTTCAGAATATAAATCCCGGAAATGAGGAGGATCTGCTATGAGTTCGGATGATAAGCAAAACGACTGGTCGCAGGACCCCTCTCTTTCCGGAATTGACTTTGCCCGGCTTCAGGCACTGCAGCAGATGGCCTCTCAGAGCCGTGGAAAATCCCAGGCGGAAATGATGCCGTTTCTTCTCTCCCTGATGCAGGGAAATCAGGGCGGCGCACAGTTTTCCGCCTCCGAGGCGGACCTGATCATCTCTGCCATCAAAGCCGGAAAATCCAAACAGGAAGCGGCAAAAATTGACCAGATGGTACGCCTCTTCCGCTCCGCTGCTTCCGGGAAAAAACGCTGAAAAACTACAAACCAAAAAACGCTGCCGGTCTGGAATCCCAAACCGGTCAGCGTTTTTATTCTGTGCTTTTTCCTGTCTAGTTCTGCATGGAAAGCACGTTTTTATTTTTTACCAGGTAATCAATCAGAGAAACAACGGTCAGAATCAGTGCAACCCAGATCAGCACGGTATTCAGCACGGAAAGTGCCGGAATGTCGGCGATCAGAAGAATGATCATAATCATCTGGCTGATTGTTTTCGATTTTCCCCACCAGCTTGCTGCGATGACAATTCCATTGTCCGAAGCAACCAGGCGGAAACCGCTGATGATAAATTCTCTTGCGATGATAATAATAACCATCCACGCCGGAAGCTTGTCCAGCTCTACAAAGCAGATCAGTGCAGAGCATACCAGCAGCTTATCTGCCAGCGGATCCATAAACTTTCCGAAATCGGTAATCAGATTGTCACGTCTTGCAATGTAGCCGTCCAGCGTATCCGTGATGCTGGCAGCGGCAAAGATTACCAGTGCAATCCATTTGGACGCGCTTCCGCCCACGCCAGACAGCAGGAAGAACACGAAAAACGGAATCATAATTACCCGCAGAATCGTTAATTTGTTTGGTAAATTCATTGGCTTATCTCTCCTATCAGATCATATTCCAGAGCGCCGGTAATTTTCACTCTTACGAAGTCGCCGGATACGAGTGTTTCCGGTGTATTGACAAATACATAGCCGTCTACACCCGGTGCGTCCGCCTGGCTTCTGCCCACATAGGCATCCTCATCCGCCACTTTGCCCTCGATCATAACAAGAAGCTCCTGGCCGATCCTGCGCTCGCCGAGTTCTGCAGAGATATCCTGCTGCAGCTCCATCAGTTCTGCCTGACGGTCCAGTTTTACCTCCTCGTCGATCTGATGCTCCATCGCAGCAGCCGGTGTTCCCTCCTCCGGAGAGTAGGTGAATACGCCGAGACGGTCGAACTCCATGTCGTTGATAAACTCGAGGAGTTCTTTGTGCTGCTCTTTTGTCTCTCCCGGGAATCCTGTGATCAGCGTGGTGCGCAGTGTGATATCCGGCATCTCGCTTCTCAGGAAATCAATTTTGTCGATCAGCTCCTGTTTGGATGTTCTGCGACCCATGCGGCGCAGGATCTCATCGTTGGCATGCTGAATCGGCAGATCCAGGTAGTGACAGACTTTCGGCTCTTCCTTCATCGTCTGAACGAGTTCCGGATAGATGTCCTCCGGATAGCAGTACAGAATCCGGATCCAGTAGAGCTCCTGAATTTTGCAGAGCTCTTTTAACAGAAGGTGGAGAGACGGCTTTCCGTACAGATCGATACCATAAATGGTTGTCTCCTGCGCAACGAGAACGAGCTCTTTGACACCCTGTTCTGCCATCGTCTTCGCTTCTGCTATCAGTTCCTCCATCGGAACGGAGCGGTACGGTCCGCGCAGCTTCGGAATGATGCAGTAGGTACAGTGCTTGTCACAGCCCTCTGCAATTTTCAGATATTCGTAATGGCCGCCTGTCGTTACAACGCGCTGTGCGTCAATTTTCGGCAGTCCTTTCAGATCGGCATACTCCTGGAAGCGGTCGCCGCCGAGGACATCCTGAATGGCATCCAGGATTTTGTCATAGCTGTTCGTTCCAAGTACGGCGTCAACCTCCGGAATCTCCTCAATGATTTCATCGCGGTAGCGCTCTGCCATACAGCCCGTTACCAGAAGAACCTTACAGCTTCCCGCTGTACGGTACTTCGCCATTTCAAGAATATTTTGAATGCTTTCTTCTTTGGCGTCGTGGATAAAGCAGCATGTGTTTATCACGATAACCTCTGCATCTTCCTCGGAATCGGTGATCTCGAAGCCATGCTCTACCAGAAGACCCAGCATATGCTCGGAATCTACCAGGTTTTTATCGCATCCAAGGGAAATAAACAGAATTTTCATATTATTCAATTACTGGCTCCTCTTTTGTTTCCTCTTCCGCTTCAACTTCAGATTCCGGAAGGATTGTAACCTCTCCTTTGTACATCTCCTCTACGGCGATGGAGAGCGGTTTCATGCCTTTTTTCACTTTTACAAGCGGTTCAGCTCCGCCGATGATCTGTCTTGCACGTTTGCTTGTTGCAAGTACCAGAGAGTAACGGCTGCTGACAACCGGTGCCTCGTCCAGATCCTGGCCCTCGTTAATAGTTGCAATCAGTTCCTGATAAGATGGATGAATCATAATAAATGCTCCTTTCTATTTTTCCAGACTTTTTTTCATCTGTTCGATAAAGTCTTTCTGGTTGCTGCTCATGAAATGCTGGCTCTGAATGGTCTCATGCATCTGTTTTACGCAGGTTTCGAGGTCGTCGTTGATCAGGACATAATCGTACTGGTCCATGCCCTGTGCTTCCTCTTTTGCACGCTCCATTCTGCCTTTGATAACTTCTTCTGTTTCCGTTCCGCGTCCCCGGAGGCGTCGTTCCAGCTCCTCGGCGGTCGGCGGTGTGATGAACACAAGAAGGGTGTCCGGACGTTTTTCCTTGACCTGAAGTGCTCCCTGGATTTCAATCTCAAGCAGAACATCTTTTCCGGCATCCAGCTGCTCCTCTACGTATGCCTTCGGCGTTCCGTAGGAATGTTTTACGTAACGCGCATACTCGAGGAAGGCATCCTCTTCTACCATGCGGTCAAACTCTTCTTCTGTACGGAAAAAGTACGATACGCCGTCTTCCTCGCCCGGACGCGGGTCTCTTGTGGTGACGGAGATGGACAGCGCATAGTTGTCGTACTCCTCCATCAGGCGTTTCATCAGTGTTCCTTTTCCTGCTCCGGAAAAACCGGATACTACAGTAAGTATTCCTCTACTCATTTTCAGATTCCCCTCGCTCTTTTTCTGTTTCCCAGCCGCCGTTGAATCTACGGCTGATCGTTTCCGGCTGCAAAGCCGAAAGGATGATAAATTCTTCTCCGGTGATGAGCACTGCTTTCGTGCGTCTTCCCTGCGTCGCATCGATGATGCGGTTGCTTTCCTTTGCACGCTGCACCATACGCTTGACGGGCGCCGCCTCGGGACTCACCACTGCTATTATTTTATCCGAATTTACGACATTGCCGAATCCGATGTTGATCAGTTTTGCCACAATCCGTCCTTTCCTGTACCTTCTGAAGTCTTTTTCAGAAAATACATCTACCCATACGGATTTATTATAATTCATTCAGAAAGCCTAGTCAAATCTTTTTTTCTGTATTATAATGAAAATACTAGAATTTCAAACAAAGGAGATATTTTCTATGGCTTTTGATGGAATTACCATTGCAAATATTGCACAGGAACTGAATCAGACCATCGTCGGCGGAAAGATCAACAAGATCGCACAGCCGGAAAACGACGAGCTGATGATTACAATAAAAAACAACCGTACCGTTTACCGTCTTCTCCTCTCGGCAAGTGCTTCGCTTCCGCTGATCTACCTGACGGACAACAATAAGCCCGGCCCGATGACCGCACCGAATTTCTGTATGCTGCTCCGCAAACACATCGGCAGCGCCCGCATTCTCTCCGTTACCCAGCCGGGACTCGAGCGTATTCTTATTTTTGAGCTCGAGCATTTGAACGAACTCGGCGATATCTGCCGCAAGAAGCTGATTGTGGAGATCATGGGAAAACACAGCAACCTGATCTTCTGTCAGGAGGACAATACGATCCTTGACAGTATCAAACATATTTCCGCCAACATGAGTTCTGTCCGTGAGGTTCTTCCGGGCCGCACCTGGTTCATTCCGCACACGCAGGATAAGAAAGATCCGCTCACGATCACAGAAGAAGAATTTTTCGATTTCGTCTGCACGAAACCGATGGCTGCCGCAAAGGCAATCTACACTTCCCTTACCGGCTTCAGCCCGCTGATGGCGGAGGAAGTCTGCTGCCGCGCCGGCATCGACGGCGGATTTGCGGTCAATGCACTCGAAGAAAATGCGAAGCTTCATCTGTTCCGCACCTTCTCTTATCTGATTGAGGATATCAAAAACGGCGCATTTACGCCGAACATCGTATACCAGGGCGATGAGCCGAAAGAATTTTCCGCACTGAAACTGACGCAGTATCAGGATTTGCGGGAGGAAACATACGATTCGATCTCCGGTGTACTGGAAACATACTATGCCATGAAAAACCGCATCACCCGCATCCGTCAGAAATCTTCCGATCTGCGCCGTGTCGTCAATACCGCACTCGAACGGAATGTCAAAAAATACGACCTGCAGCAGAAACAGTTAAAAGACACCGACAAGCGGGAAAAATACCGGATTTACGGTGAGCTTTTAAATACGTACGGCTACAGCTGCCAGCCGGGCGATACTTCGCTGAACGCCGTCAATTACTATAACGGCGAGGAAATCACGATTCCACTCGACGGAACGCTCTCTGCCGGCGAAAATGCAAAAAAATACTTCGACCGCTACGGAAAGCTGAAGCGGACCCGTGAGGCACTCGAGGAACTTCTTGTCGAGACGAAAGAGGAAATCGACCATCTCGAATCCATCAGCACGGCGCTTGATATTGCGCTCGATGAGGCGGATCTGGTGCAGTTAAAAGAAGAGCTGATCGAGTACGGCTACATCCGCCGCAAGGGACCGACAGGGAAAAAGCAGAAAATCACCTCCCATCCGTTCCACTACCGCTCTTCCGAGGGCTTTGACATTTATGTCGGCAAGAACAACTTCCAGAACGAGGAACTTTCGTTTAAATTCGCCTCCGGCAACGACTGGTGGTTCCACGCGAAAGGCCAGCCGGGCAGCCATGTCATCGTAAAGACGAACGGTAAAGAGCTGCCGGATTCCGTCTACGAAGAGGCCGCTGCTCTCGCCGCCTATTACTCGAAAGGCAGACAGGCACCGAAGGTGGAAATCGACTACACCTTAAAGAAAAACCTGCGCAAACCAAACGGAAGCAAACCGGGCTTCGTTGTTTATTACACCAATTACTCCATGATGGCGGAGCCGAACATCCGCAATCTTCAGGAAGTACAGGACTAAATTCAGAATACAAAAGACTTTTCGCACATTCCTATCTGTTCCTCTTTGCGAAAAGTCTTTTTTTCGTAAAATTTAATACTTCCTTCATTTCTTTTTCGATGCTCTATGGTATACTTCTTAGTATGGAAAAAGATTCCAGACGTGATCTTTTTCAAACAAACCACAGTGAGGCTGTCTCTTCTTTATCAGGACGGCCGGAGAGGAATATAACTGTTATGAACAAAACAATTCCCGAAATCATTCACCGCCGTGTTCCAACGACGCGTTATGAGGCAGACCCTTCCGAAGGCCTTTCCGCCGAGCAGGTTGCCGAGTACCGCGAGAACGGCTGGACCAACCGTGCGGTGGAACCTCCGTCCAAGACAACGGCCGAGATCGTAAAGAGCAATGTCTGTACGTATTTCAACCTGATTTTTCTGATTATTGCCATCTTTCTGATCCTTGCCGGTTCGTTCCGGGATCTTACGTTTCTGCCGGTCATCATCGCGAACACGCTGATCGGTATTGTACAGGAGATCAAGGCGAAAAAGACGCTGGAAAAGCTGTCTGTTTTAAACGCGCCGAAGGCTACTGCGATCCGTGACGGGGCTGAGGTAACACTCGCCGCGGAAGATCTCGTACTCGATGATATTGTTGTATTTACCGCAGGAAAACAGATCTGCGCTGATGCCGTCGTGCTTGAAGGTGAGGTACAGGTCAACGAATCGCTGCTTACCGGTGAATCCGATGAGATTACCAAGCGCCCGGGCGACGAGCTGATGTCCGGAAGTTTTATCGTCTCCGGAAGCTGCAAGAGCCGTCTGACCCAGGTCGGTGAAGATTCCTACATTTCCCGTCTGACCCTCGAGGCAAAGGCCATGAAAGAGGGCGAACAGTCCGAGATGATCCGCTCCCTCAACAAGCTGGTAAAGGTTGTCGGCATTCTGATCATTCCGATCGGTCTTCTGCTCTTCGGCCAGCAGTTTTTCGTCTCCCACGAAACGTTCCGTGAGAGCATTACCTCGATGGTGGCCGCCGTGCTCGGCATGATCCCAGAAGGTCTTTACCTGCTTGCAAGCGTTGCCCTTGCCGTCAGCGTTATGCGGCTGGCTTCGCAGAAGGTTCTCGTGCATGATATGAAATGTATCGAGACGCTGGCTCGCGTCAACGTGCTCTGTGTCGATAAGACGGGAACCATCACCGAGACAAATATGAAAGTACATGATCTGATTCTGGTCGGCTCCAGTTCAGTCCCTGATACAGAATCCGGCAAAAATGCTCCCGCACTGCAGAAAGAAGAGCTTTCCCTTGCGGTCGGTGATTTCGCATCTGCCATGTCAAACGACAACATTACTATGGCGGCACTGAAAGAATATTTTAAAGACA
Source organism: Blautia sp. OM06-15AC (assembly GCF_003481425.1). Lineage (NCBI taxonomy): Bacteria > Bacillati > Bacillota > Clostridia > Lachnospirales > Lachnospiraceae > Blautia > Blautia sp. OM06-15AC. Next base: position 65,350 of record NZ_QULD01000009.1, read on the forward strand.
ACAACGGCAAAACTGCCGTTTCGATGACTTCGTTCTCCTCGGAATTCAAGTATTCCAGTGTGACATTTTCGGATGTCTCCTACGTGCTCGGTGCCCCGGAGTTCGTTCTCCGCGATGATTTTGCACGCTATCAGAGTGAAATTGAAGCGTATACCTCAAAGGGATTCCGTCTCCTCGTCTTCGGCACATCCGAAACTGTACCGGATGGAAAAGCACTCTCCGGCCGTGTCACGCCGCTTGGCTACGTGCTTCTCTCCAATCCGATCCGAAAAGAAGCACCGGAAACGTTCCGCTACTTCGAAGATCAGGGTGTCCATGTCAAGGTCATCTCCGGTGATACTCCGGTAACGGTATCTGAGGTTGCCCGCCAGGCAGGGATTGCACACGCAGAGGATTATATTGATGCTTCCACTCTAAAGACACCGGAAGAGCTCGAAGAAGCAATCCTGAAATACACCGTGTTCGGCCGTGTCACACCAGACCAAAAACGCCAGTTTGTCCAGGCTTTAAAGAAAAACGGCAAGACCGTTGCGATGACCGGCGATGGTGTCAACGATGTGCTCGCATTAAAGGATGCCGACTGCTCCGTTGCGATGGCATCCGGAAGTGACGCTGCCGCACAGGCTGCACAGCTCGTTCTGCTGGACAACGACTTTTCGAAGATGCCTTCTGTCGTACTGGAAGGCCGCCGCGTTGTCAACAACCTGCAGCGCTCGGGAACGCTGTTCCTGGTAAAGAACATTTTCTCGTTCCTGCTGTCCATCTTCTCACTGATCTCGATGGTGACGTATCCGCTGGAGCCGTCCCAGATCTCGCTGATCAGTATGTTTACGATCGGTATTCCAGGCTTCCTGCTCTCGCTGATGCCGAACAAAAACCGGATCGCGGGCCACTTTATCACGAACATTCTGACACGGGCCCTGCCTGCGGCGCTGACCGACTTTTTGATGGTCGCAACACTCGTCGTCTTCGGCCAGGAATTTGCGGTCGGCTCGGAAGATATTTCGACCGCTTCCACCGTACTGCTCGCCATTGTCGGTTTTATGATTCTCTACCGGATCAGCAAGCCGCTCAACTGGATGCGCTGGACGATCCTGATCGGCTCGATTATTGCCTTCATTTTCTGCAGTACCTATCTGAACCAACTGTTCGCCATTTCTGATATGTCCAGAAAATGTATCATGCTGCTGGTCGTATTCTCTGTCGCAACAGAGCCGGTTCTGCGATATTTGAGCATCCTCGTGGATTCCATTTCCTCTTTTTACCGGAAGCAGAAAATTTTCTTCCTGCGAAAACGGGAAGCGAGAAAAGCGAAATAAAACGTAAAACCAACCATCAAAAATGCCGTACAGCGTTGGAAATTTTTCCTCCGCCTGTACGGCATTTTTTGATTTACAAATCACAGTTTCTTACTTTCTCATCTCCGGATCTTCCGCGTAATGCGTCCGCTCGCCGCCGATGTATTTCGGTCTTGTCCGCGCGCAGACAACGTGCGCATCTCCGATCGTTTTCTGCGATACCCGGACCGGAACGGCTACTGCCTTCAGCTGCATGCCGATCAGCACATCACCGATATCAATACCTGCATGCGCCTGCACACGCTCTACGGTGACAGCGTCCTCCAATCCATAGTATGCCGCCATCGCAAACGATCCGCCGCCATGCAGCCACGGTACCGCGCAGACCGGCTCGTAACCGTATTTTTCTGCCGCCGCACGCTCCAGAACAACCGCGCGGTTCAGATGCTCACAGCACTGCGCCGCCAGATACAGCCCATGCTCCTTCGTACACGCATACAGCGCCTCAAACACCGCCTGCCCGATCTCCTGGCTGGAATCCGTTCCAAGCTTACTGTTGTGAATTTCACTCGAAGAACATCCCACTACCAGAGTCTGTCCCGGTTTCATCTGCGCCGTCGTAATCAGCTCCTCTGCGACGGCACGCGCTTCCTGTCTGATTGTTTTAAGATCCATTTTGTATCCCTCCTTGCTAAACAGCAATATTTATGCAAAAGGAGACTGACTCTTTTTCCAAGAATCAGCCTCCTTTCTTCAGCTTACATAATTATTATTTCTGAACGATATTCACAATTCTTCCCGGTACGTAAATTTCTTTTACGATGTTTCCGGTCAGTTTGTCTGCAACTGCCTCTTTTGCAGCGGCGATTGCGGTCTCTTTATCTGCATCTTTGGCGATTTTGATCGTTCCGCGCATTTTACCGTTGATCTGAACAGCGATCTCGGCTACTGCCTCTACCGTCTTCTCCTCGTCAAACTCCGGCCATGCGGTCTGATACAGACGGCCTTCGTATCCAAGGTCTGCCCACAGTTCCTCGGTCATATGCGGTGCAACCGGATTCAGCAGGATCAGAAGGGTTTCGAACTCTTTTCTCGTTACTTTTCCGGCTTTGTAGAACTCGTTGACCAGGGTCATCATGGCTGCGATCGCTGTGTTGTATTTCAGGGACTCATAGTCGCTGGATACTTTCTTGATGGTCTGGTGCATTTTGGACTCCAGCTCTTTGGAGTAGGAATCTCCGTCTACCAGGCTGTCCTGCAGTTTCCATACACGCTCGAGGAAACGACGGCATCCTTTTACGCCTTCCTGAGACCAGGATGCACTTAAGTCGAAGGCACCGATGAACATCTCGTACGTACGCAGGGTATCTGCACCGAACTCAGCTACGATATCATCCGGGTTGACAACGTTTCCACGGGATTTACTCATCTTCTCGCCGTTCTCGCCGAGGATCATTCCGTGGGAAGTACGTTTCTGATACGGTTCCGGGCAGGTAACTACGCCCTGATCGTACAGGAATTTATGCCAGAAACGGGAATACAGAAGGTGAAGGGTGGTGTGCTCCATTCCTCCGTTGTACCAGTCAACCGGCAGCCAGTATTTCATAGCTTCTTTGCTTGCCAGAGCCTCTTTGTTCTTCGGATCGGTATAGCGGATGTAATACCAGGAAGAACCAGCCCACTGCGGCATGGTATCGGTCTCACGTTTTGCAGGTCCTCCGCAGCACGGGCAGGTGGTGTTGACCCAGTCTGTCATGGCAGCCAGCGGAGACTCGCCGTTATCGGTCGGCATGTAGCTCTCTACATCCGGCAGCTCCAGCGGAAGGGATTCTTCCGGAACCGGAACGTAACCGCATTTGTCGCAGTGTACGATCGGAATCGGCTCACCCCAGTAACGCTGACGGGAGAATACCCAGTCACGCAGCTTATAGTTTGTTTTTGCTTTTCCAACGTGGTTCTCTTCGAGCCACTCAAGAATTTTCTTTTTTGCTTCCGCAACGGAAAGTCCGTTCAGGAAACCGGAGTTGACAAGAGTTCCCTCTGCAACGTCGGTGTAAACTTCGTTCTGTACGTCGCCGCCTGCAACAACCTCGATGATCGGCATGTTGAATTTCTTTGCGAACTCCCAGTCACGCTCATCGTGTGCCGGTACTGCCATGATGGCGCCGGTGCCGTAGCTCATCAGTACATAATCGGAAATCCAGATCGGGATCTCTTTTCCATTAACCGGGTTGACTGCGGAAAGTCCGTCGATCATGACACCGGTCTTGTCTTTTGCAAGCTCGGAACGCTCGAAATCGGATTTTCTGGCTGCCATCTCACGGTATGCGCAGACCTCATCCCAGTTCTTGATCTCATCTTTGTACTGGTCGATGTACGGATGCTCCGGGGAGAGTACCATGTACGTAACACCGAACAGGGTATCCGGGCGTGTGGTATAGATAGTCAGCTTCTCCGGTTTATCTTTCAGGGAGAAATCAACCTCTGCTCCGTGGGAACGTCCGATCCAGTTTTTCTGGGAAGTTTTGACACGCTCAATATAGTCAACGCCGTCCAGACCGTCGATCAGCTTGTCTGCATACTCGGTGATCTTCAGCATCCACTCGCTCTTTACTTTGCGGACAACCGGGCTTCCGCAGCGCTCGCACACGCCGTTTACAACTTCCTCGTTTGCAAGACCTACCTTACAGGAAGTACACCAGTTGATCGGCATTTCTTTTTTATATGCCAGTCCGGCTTTGAAAAGTTTCAGGAAAATCCACTGGGTCCAGTGATAGTATTCCGGATCCGTCGTGTTGATCTCTCTGTCCCAGTCGAAGGAATATCCAAGAGACTGAAGCTGGTCTTTGAAGTGATGTACGTTGTTTTTGGTAACGATCTTCGGATGAATGTGGTTTTTGATCGCATAGTTCTCCGTTGGAAGACCAAATGCATCCCAGCCCATCGGATACAGAACGTTGTAACCCTGCATTCTGCGCTTTCTGGCTACAATGTCCAGTGCGGTGTACGGACGCGGATGACCTACGTGAAGTCCCTGTCCTGACGGATACGGGAACTCAACGAGTGCATAGTATTTTGGTTTTGTATAATCATCTGTGGCGGCAAAGGCTTTCTCGTCCTGCCAGATCTTCTGCCACTTTTTCTCAATGTTCTGTGGCTCATATCTTTTACTCATAGGTAACCTCCTGCATGTTCAAGTTCAAAGTTCTTTTTTCTCACACTGCCGCATAGGACAGCATGCACATTTGAACATATAGCTGTATTCTATCACTCTTTCCCTGTTTTTACAATTTATTTTTTCCTATATCCTCCGTTTTTCTTCAAAAACCGCAGAAAAATCCGGTTTCCGGGCAATTCTGCTCCCGAAACCGGATTTTCTCTGTTTTATCACACTATTTTATAAAGCTTTATTCTTCTGCTTTTTCAACCTTCGAAGCTCTTGCTTCAATCTCTTTTGCCTGGATATCGGACGGAGCCTGCTCATATCTCGCAAACTCATAGGAGAAATCACCGCTTCCGCCTGTCATGGAGCGGAGTGTTGTGCCGTATCCGTAGATCTCAAGTTCCGGAACATCAGCCTCGATAATCGTATGGCCCTTGTGATCCGGGTTCATGCCGAGCACACGGCCGCGGCGTTTGTTGAGATCGCCCATGATATCGCCGGTGTATTTATCGTCTACAGTGATCTTCATCGAAACGATCGGCTCAAGGAGAACCGGGGATGCTTCCATAAAGCCTTTCTTGAACGCCTGGATCGCTGCGGTCTTGAATGCCATCTCGGAGGAGTCTACCGGATGATAAGAACCATCATACAGAACGGCTTTGACGCCGACTACCGGATAAGCAGCCAGAGGGCCTTTCTGTACGGCTTCCTGGATACCTTTTTCAACAGCCGGGAAATAGTTCTTCGGAACGGCGCCGCCGACAACTTCCTGCTCGAAAACGTATGGTTTTTCGAGATCTCCGGAAGCGGAGAAGCGCATTTTTACATGACCGTACTGGCCGTGGCCGCCGGACTGTTTTTTGTATTTTGCTTCTACATCCGAATTTTTGCGGATCGTCTCGCGGAAGGCTACCTTCGGACGGGACAGCTCTACTTCTACTTTGTAGCGCTCCAGCAGCTTGCTAACGATAATATCGATGTGCTGGTCGCCCATGCCGTACAGCAATGTCTGATGGTTTGCAGAATCATTGACTGCCTTCATAGTCAGGTCTTCCTGCATCATCTTGGCAAAGGCCTGGGAGATCTTATCTACATCGGCTTTGTTCTTCGGTTTATATCGTTTTGCGGTGTACGGAGTCGAAACATCCGGTTTTCCGTAGCGGACCTGATTGTTCTTTGTCGCAAGGGAATCGCCTGTTCTTGCATCGCCGAGTTTTGCGATGGCACCGATATCTCCTGCATGAAGCTCCGGTACTTCGATCGGCTTGGAGCCTTCGAGCACGTACAGCTTGCTCAGTTTTTCTTCGGATTCCTGATCTACATTATAGAGCACATCATCGCTTTTAATAACGCCGGAGCAAACCTTAATCATTGAATATTTTCCAAGGAACGGATCCACGATCGTCTTGAAAATGGTCGCGCTCTTCGGTTTCGCGAAGTCGTAATTTGCCTCGAAAATTTCGTTCGTATTGAGATTGATGCCGGCACACGGACGGGTGGACGGATCCGGGAAGTATCCGCAGATATCATCCAGAAGGTTCGATACGCCCTGCAGATTGACCGGGGAGCCCATGCATACCGGAACGATGGTGCCGTCTCCTACGTTCATGGCAAGCGCTGCGGAAATCTCTGCTACCGAGAACTCTTCTCCGCCAAAGTAGCGGTCCATAAACTCTTCACTTGTTTCTGCCACGGATTCCATCAGGGTTTCACGGTACTTCTCCAGATATTCTACGGAGTAATCCGGAATCGGGCATTCTTCTTTTTTATCTTTTTCGATATATCTGCGGCCTTTGTTCTTTACAATATTGATATATCCTACAAATTTACCGTTTTCACGCAGAGGCATATGAAGCGGTGCGATTCGTTTTCCGTACAGTTCGGTGAGCTGCTCAACGACTTCTCGGTAGCTGACATCGTCCTGATCCATTTCCGTTACGAAGATCATACGCGGAAGATTGTATTTCTCGCAGAGTTCCCATGCTTTCTGGGTTCCGACCTGCACGCCGGCCTTTCCGGATACCACGATTACAGCGGCATCTGCTGCGGAAGCGGCTTCCTGTGCTTCTCCTACGAAATCAAACATTCCAGGAGTATCCAGAACATTGATCTTATTTTTTCCCCATACGACCGGGACAAGCGTTGTGGAAATAGAGCATTTGCGCTTGATTTCTTCTTTGTCAAAATCGCTGACGGTATTTCCGTCTGTCACTTTTCCGAGACGGTTTGTCATACCGGAAAGATAAGCCATAGCTTCGGTCAGACTTGTCTTTCCGGAGCCGCTGTGCCCCAGCAGCACCACATTTCTGATTCGGTCAGTTCTAAAAACGTCCATATGTAATACCTCCCATGTAAGTAAATTTGCAGATTGCAAGGCCGCTCTTATTCGCCTTTCTGCTTTTTATCAAGATTCACGTCTTCCGTTCCTCTTATCATAGTCACTATTCTACTAAAGTTTTTGCTTTTTTGCAAGTATATTATTCATATTTCACAATATATTTCTGAATTTTTAAATTTTGTATGTATTTTAGCTGGTTATTCTGCCCTTCTTCCGCTTTTCTATCTGGCTTTTCTGTGGAATCTGCCGGATTTTGCAAAACAAGCAAAATTGCTGCCTTTCAAAAATGCTTTGTCGCTTTAAAGCAAGAAATCTTTGACATTTGATTTCAGATGCTTTACAATGTCTTTTATACGATTTACCTACGAAAATTGTCAGAAAGGACTACTTGAATTATGTGTGATACATCCGAAAAAATCTGTATCGGCTTTATCGGCCTTGGCCTCATCGGCGGCTCCATTGCAAAAACCCTCAGAAAGGTTCACCCGGAGTATAAACTGATGGCCTACTGCCGCACCAAAGCGACGATCGAAGAGGCAATTCAGGAAGGCGTGATTGATATCGCGCTGGAAGAACGGGACGACCGCTTTGCCGACTGTGACTATATCTTCTTATGTGCTCCTGTCAGCACCAACATCTCCTATCTTCCGTTCGTAAAAGGCATCGCAAAACCGGGCTGTATCATCACAGACGTCGGAAGTGTAAAAGGAGAAATCCATCAGGCGGTTGAGACCCTCGGCATGACGCACCAGTTTATCGGCGGCCATCCGATGGCAGGCTCCGAAAAGACGGGATATTCCAGCGCCACCGATTACCTGCTGGAAAATGCTTACTATATGATTACACCCGGACCAGATGTTGAGATCGCGACAGTTTCCGCTTTCGTTGATCTTGTCCAGTCCTTAAAGGCGATCCCGATGGTTTTAACATACGAAGAGCACGACTACATCACCGCAGGTGTCAGTCATCTGCCGCATATCGTTGCCGCTACCCTGGTCAATGCACTCGCATCCCTGGACACACCGGAAGAGCAGATGAAAACCGTTGCTGCAGGCGGCTTCAAGGACATCACCCGCATCGCTTCCTCCTCCCCGGAGGTATGGCAGCAGATCTGTCTCTCAAACCAGAAGCAGCTCTCGAATGTGCTGGATTCCTATATCCGCCTTCTCGTCCAGGCAAAGTATCTGGTCGATAACAAAAAGGGGCACGAGCTCTACAATATGTTTGAAAATTCCCGCGAATACCGGAATTCCATGGAAGATTCTTCCTATGGACCGACAAAGAAAGAATACGTCGTTTACTGCGACCTGCTCGATGAAGCCGGCGGAATCGCAGCCGTTACAACAATTCTTGCCATCAACCAGATCAGTATTAAAAATATCGGCATTACGCATAACCGCGAGTTCGAAGAGGGTGCTCTCCGCATTGAATTTTATGAAGAGCAGGCAGGCATTCTTGCCCGGAAGGTCTTAAAAGACCATGGCTATACCATTCATATCCGCAATTAAAAGCGCGTATATCTTGACAGGAGGAAGTTACGTTATGCAGTTCCAGAAAGCAGTACGTCCTCTGCGCGGAGAAATCTCCGTGCCGGGCGATAAATCCATTTCCCACCGCGCCGTCATGTTCGGTGCCATTTCAGAGGGAACCACAGAAGTCACAAACTTTTTACAGGGTGCCGACTGTCTCTCCACCATCTCCTGCTTCCGCAGTATGGGCATTGAGATCGAGAACACGCCGGAGCGCATCCTCGTTCATGGAAAAGGCCTGCACGGGCTTTCGGCTCCGTCCGCCGTTCTCGACTGCGGAAACAGCGGAACAACGACACGCCTGATCTCCGGCATTCTTTCCGGCCAGAACTTTTCCAGTACACTGACCGGTGACACCTCCATTCAGAAACGGCCGATGGGACGCATCATCAATCCGCTGACCCAGATGGGCGCTTCCATCCGCAGTATTCTGGAAAACGGCTGTGCGCCGCTTGCGATCAACGGCCATCCGCTCCACGCCATCTCCTATCTTTCGCCGGTCGCATCCGCACAGGTCAAATCGTGTGTCCTGCTTGCCGGACTGTATGCTGACGGAAAAACAAGCGTTACCGAACCGGCTCTTTCCAGAAACCATACGGAGCTGATGCTGAAATTCTTCGGCGCCGACGTTGCCTCCGAAGGGCTGACCGCATCGGTTCTGCCGGACCCGGATCTCCATGGAAATCTCGTCCGTGTGCCGGGAGATATTTCCTCCGCCGCCTACTTCATCGCCGCCGCGCTGATAGTTCCAGGCTCTGAGGTGCTCCTGAAAAATGTCGGCATCAACCCGACCCGCGACGGTATACTCCGCGTCTGCCGCGCCATGGGTGCTGACATCACACTTCTGAATGAGCAGAACTCCGGCGGAGAACCAGTTGCAGACCTTCTCGTGCGCTATACGCCGTCTCTTTCCGGCACCGTCATCGAGGGCGAACTGATCCCGACCCTGATCGATGAAATCCCGATCATCGCGGTTCTTGCCGCCACAGCGAACGGTACAACCGTGATCCGGAATGCGGAGGAGCTGAAAGTCAAAGAATCGAACCGTCTTGATATCATGGTAAACGAACTCACCGCGATGGGTGTTTCCTTGGAAGGCACGGACGACGGCATGATCATTGAGGGCGGAAAACCATTCCACGGCGCCCAAATCGACAGCCGCCTCGACCACCGCATTGCGATGTCGTTTGCAATCGCTTCGCTTGCCGCAGAGACACCGACGGAAATCCTGCGCGCCGGCTGTGTGGATATCTCGTATCCGACATTCTACCAGGATCTGGCACGGCTGCAGGCATAAAAAACGTTTAAACAAAAAATGGATTGTGAAGATCATTTCCTCACAATCCATTTTTTTGCTTTTACCCTGTTCTTCCGGCCGTTCCAACCGTTTCTCCCTGCCGTACCCGCGTTTCGATTCCAAGCCGCGAATAATTCCAGATCCGTTTTTCCGGCACTGCGCTTCCCTTCTGTGCCAGAACGATCACTGTCGAACCACCGAAGGCAAAATAGCCTTTCTCTTCGCCGCGCTGTACACGTCTCGCCGCTCCGGCATTTTCATTGACAATCTTTCCGACCATCATCGCGCCGACCTCCATCTGCAGCAGTGTGCCGAAATTTGCGGACTGCAGCAGCGTGTAGGTTCTCGTATTTTCTTTATAGATCGGGCAAAAATCATTCGCCGCCGGATTGACCGTGTGGAGCACGCCCTCAATCCGCCGTTCCGTCGAGCAGATGCCGTCATCTACAAAGAGATACCGGTGATAATCGTCCACGGAAAGCCGGAACAGAAATAACGTTCCGCCCTCATACCGTTTTGCCAGCTTCCGGTCGCGCAGAAGCTGTTCCAGCGTATATTCTGTGTTCTTGATCTCAAACTTCCCGTTCTCATGAATCGGATAAACCGTAAGCCGCGCATCACACGGGCTGATAAAATCCTGCGGCGCATTGGAAAACGGACGTGCATCCATTTTCAACTTCCGCACAAAGAAATCATTGAACGAGATAAACTGCTTTGCGGTACATTCCTTCAGTGAAATATGATTTTTCTTTACAAACGGTGCAACCAGCGGCACCGATAAGCGGCTGTCCAGAAAGCAGCCTGCCGCACGAGATACAAATGGCTGAACCAGCGGCTGCATCGCGGCTCTTCCGGCGGCATGGCTGTACATCATGTGTAGAAAACGGTCCTGCATATCATTTTCCTCGCGGATCAGATCAAGCTTTGGATGATTTTTCCCCTGTTTTCGGTAAGGATAAGCGCAGAGTCTCAAATCGTTCTTCCTCCCTTCCAGATCAGAAGTCCGCGGAGCACAGCCACTCCAACGACCGCTACCAGCACAGCAAGCTCTTTATTCGTCGGCTTGCGGAAGCGGAAATCCGTGATAAATAGAACACCGACCGCCAGCACCAGCAGATGCAGCCAGATTAGAAAGTATCCGCGGCAGAGCGGCGCAAAGACGAACAGCAGCGGCAGAGCCACTGACATCGAGGTAATCGGCAGTCCCTGGTAATATTTCCGGTTCTCCGAAGTTTCATTCTGACGCTTCTCTTCCATTACGTTAAAATATCCCAGACGGATCACGCCCGCAAGACCGTAGAAAATAAGAATCGGAATGCTGTAAAAATGTGTCATGCCAAGCTCATAGCAGAGCACGATCGGAAAGACACCGAAACAGACCACATCGCAGAGCGAATCGATCTGAATGCCGAACCGCTTTTCATCTTCTGTCCTGTTTTTCTTCGTCCGAGCAATTTTTCCATCGAACATATCGCACAGTCCGGAAAAAGCAAGACAAAAAATCGCCCAGTTAAAGTGTCCCCGCGTTGCAAGAAAAATGCCGCTGATGGACGATGCAAAGCTGATATATGTTAATATTACGGTATAATCATAGAACCCTATCATATGTAGTTCCCCCTCTTTTTTCTCTTTTCGTATTCCCGATCGTAAGCTGTGCGACGATGGTAAAGACTGCACTCACCAGCAGTTCCCCGTAGTAGCCGAGCCCTCTGGAAAGCACCATTGCCGGAAGAAGCAGCGTGCTTCCAAAGACCGGCGGGAAAATTTTCAGGAACAGTGTCTCGCTGATTCCCATTCCTCCCGGAAGCGGCAGCATGTCAACCGATACGGAAATGACCGCCTGCAGCAGCACAATGGCAATAAAGGAAATGCCTGATAAATGAAAAGCGCGGTATACAAACCATGTTGCTGCAAATAAAGCAAACCTCTGTGCAAAGGTAATCGCAAGGACATTGACCAGCACCATTTTGTGGGTGCCAAGATACGCTGCCGTATTCTGGTAGACTTCCATGGAAGCTTCCAGTTTTTTCAGGCGGCTTTCTTTTCGTTTCATCAAATGCAGTTTTTCCACGATTTTCAGTCCCAAAACCAGAATTGTCCGCGCAAGCGCCGGATGAAAAACCAGAATAAGCATGGCTGTGACACAGAAGACATTCAGACCGATTCCCAGATAGAAAACCGGAAGGATTTCCGTCAGATACCGGTGCAGGAAGCCCTGTCCGAACAGAACAAGCCCAAGTCCCACCACGACCAGCACCGCTTTGTAGGTGATCGTGACGATCATCAGAATCACCGTTGATACCGGAAGAGATATTTTCTCCTTTTTCATATAGTAGAGCTGCATCGGCTGGCCGCCGCTTGCGGACGGTGTGATACAGCTGAAAAAGAATCCGACGGAAGAAAACAGAAAACATGTCCGCTTCTTCACCGGAATCTGGAAGGAATGCATCATGTACCAGATGATGATCGATTCTCCCCAGATAAAAAACACGACACAGAACAGTCCCGGCAACAGCCACCGCACATCTGCCCGCCGCATTGCTTCCATCATTGCGCCAAGGTCTTCGCCGTGGAAAACACCGTATATCGTCAACGCAAAAATCACAACGAGAAAAACGGTATTCACGATCATTTTTTTCTTACTCTGCACGGCGTTTCCACCTCCTTCGTTCCAATATCATGCCATACCATGCACCAAGATGCGTGCGTCCCGCGATCTGCCACGTCACTTCTGCCAGAAGCGCTCCGCCAATCACATCTGCAATCACATGCTGCTTTGTTGTCAGCGTAGAGACAAACACGGCAAGTGCCGCCCAGAAAGAGAACCGCTGATACCAGCGCGGAATCTCCCGTCTTCCACGGACTGCGATATAGCAGAACCAGCTGTTCAGGCAGTGAATCGATGGGAACAAATTGTCCGCCGCATCCATCTGGTAGAGCAAGGCAAGCATCTGATTCCAGAATCCCTGTTCCGGGATCGACGGCCTTACGTTCGTTGTCGGCAGCAGCAGATAAAATGCCATACAGACAAGCCGCGCCAGAACATCTGCTGCAAAGAACCGCCAGACAAATTCTTTCTCTCTGCTTGCGGCAATCAGATAATTTACAATCCAGACCAGATAACAGCCAAAATAAATCACGATCGTCCACGGGATCACCGGGATCTGCTGGTCCAGCACCGTTTCTATATTGTAATGTTTCCACGAACTGGTAAACGGCCGCGTTCCAAAATAAGCGATAAAATTCGCTGTCAGCGTCAGAATTAGCGGCAGGATACCATAGTATGGAAACTTTCTTCTCTCGTCTCTCTTCAAAATCCGTCCTCCCTTGTCTCAAACACGTATCAGTATACGCAAAAACATTCCCTGACACAACCCAGTTCCGCTCGTTTTCAGAAACCTTAATAAAATCTTCTGTTTTTCGGCAGGGAAAAAGAAAGATTTAGAAGATTCGCTGGACAAAAAGCGACCATATAGGGCTTCGCGGGTGTTCCTATATGGTCGTTTTCTTTCAGCATCGTATTTTTGTCATAAACGAATTTTTTATTCAATCATCATGGCATCGCCGAAGGAGAAAAAGCGGTATTTTTCTCTTACAGCCTCTTCATAAGCTGCCATAATATGCTCTTTTCCAGCCAGTGCCGATACCAGCATCACCAGTGTGGACTCCGGCAGATGGAAATTGGTGATCAGTCCGTCGATCATCTTGAAGCAGTAACCCGGATAGATAAAGATCTCGGTCCAGCCGCTTCCGGCTTTTAAAATGCCGTCCTCGCCGGTTGCCGACTCCAGAGTACGGCAGCTCGTTGTTCCGACTGCGATCACACGGCCGCCTGCTGCTTTCGTATCGTTGATCAGTTTTGCCTGATCTTCTTCTACCACATAGAACTCAGAGTGCATGTGATGCTGGGTGACATCCTCCACTTTCACCGGACGGAAGGTGCCAAGGCCGACATGCAGGGTAACGTGTGCAATTTTCACACCGGCATCCTGCACCTGCTGCAAAAGCTCTTTCGTAAAATGCAGTCCGGCGGTCGGAGCTGCTGCGGAGCCTTCGTGTTTTGCGTATACCGTCTGATAACGGTTCTTGTCCTGCAGTTTATGTGTGATATATGGCGGCAGCGGCATTTCACCAAGCTGATCCAGAATTTCTTCAAAAATGCCTTCATAGTGAAACTTGATCAGGCGGTTTCCTTCATCCACGATATCGACTACTTCGCCTGTCAGAATTCCGTCTCCAAATGAGATTACGGTTCCGACCTTGCATTTTTTGCCCGGTTTTACCAGCGTTTCCCAGATGTCGTTTTCTTTTCTCTTTAAAAGAAGAATCTCAATTGCCGCATCCGTTCCGACTTTGGAACCATAAAGACGCGCCGGAATTACCTTCGTATCATTGATGACCAGACAGTCGCCTGGTTTCAGATACTGCAGAATATCACGGAAATGACCATGCTTATATTCACCTGTCGTTTTATCCAGATGCATCAGGCGGGAAGCGCTGCGGTCTTCCAGCGGATCCTGTGCAATCAGTTCTTTTGGCAGATCATAATAAAAATCTGATGTTCTCATTTGTTTCCTCCATTCTATGGCAGCCGGCATGATTCGCCGGATTTGCTCTGTTCATTCAACTTTTTTTGCCCAACGGATCCATTATAGCATTTTCCGTACTTTCTGACAAGGAATTCTCTCGAATCCCAATCATCTCCTGTGTGGTCTACTCGATCACTGCCCGGCTTCCTACACCATCCCGGCTTCGATTTTTCGTCACAATGATTTTTTTCTCAATCCGCTCTTTTAACTTGGGCACATGAGAAATAATTCCGACCAGACAGTTTCCATCCGCCAGACCTTCCAGTGCTTTCACCGCCTGATTCAGGGACTCTTCATCGAGAGAACCAAAACCTTCGTCCACAAACATGGAATCTAACCGGATTCCTCCTGCATACGACTGAATTTCATCTGACAGGCCAAGTGCCAGCGAAAGCGATGCCTGAAACGATTCGCCGCCGGAGAGCGTGCGGACACTCCGCTCCGTTCCGTTATAATGGTCAATCACATTCAGTTCCAATCCGGCTTTTTCTTTCTTATTCGTGCCGTCTTCCTGCCGTTTCAGCTCATACTGTCCCTGGCTCATCGTCAGGAAACGCACATTGGCTTTTCGCAGAATCCGGTCAAAATACGCCATCTGCACATACGTTTCCAGTTCAATCTTTTGCTTTCCGCTCACATTTCCACATGCGGTATCCGCAAGCGCATTGACCCATTTGTACTCTTCTTCCACGGTCTGCATCTGACTTTGCTGATTCCGAATGGCATCATATGTGTTCTGATTCGTATTTGCCGCGTGATACTGCTCGTTATAACGCTGATCCAGAACCTGTTTCTGTTCGGAAAGTCCCCTTAAATCTTCCTGTAATTCTATTTCTGACGGGAGCGGCTGTTCCTGTGAATCCGCTGTTTCTAACGCCTGAATCGCCGTAAGCGCCGCCTGTACTTCCATCAGTTTTTTCTGTATGGCATCCAGTTCCTCTTTTGCTGTTTTCTGTGCTTCTTCCAGCCGTTCTTTCTGTGCTTCCCAGGCTGCAATATGTTCCAGAAGTTCTGTTTCTTCTTTTCCCGCAAGCTGCGCCTCTTTTTCCCGGATCCTTTCCAGCAGTGCTTTTCTTTCAGCCTTTTGTTCCGTTTCCCGCAGCTCTTTTTTGCGAATTTCCTGTTCTCTTTGCTCCGTTTTCTGTGTTTCCTCCTGGATTTCCTGTCGGATCTTTTTCAGTTCCTCCTGTTCTGCAAGAATACATTGCTTCTGTTCTGTCAGTTCTTTTCGCTTTTGTTTCAGCCAGTGCTGTTCCCATACAGACCGAATCCACAGTTCTCTTTCTGCATCTGCAAGTTTTTCTGCGATTTCCGATCCCGTAAATTCATTTATCTGTTTTTTCACCGTTTCTGCACTTACCAGATCCTTCAGCTGCTCCTTCCCTTCTCTAGGCTTGCCTTCGGATTTCGCTCCTGTTTTCTGCTGATCCTGTTCTGCCCAGATCGCTCTCTGCTCTTCCAGATTTTCCAGCAGTTTCTCTTCTTGTTCCTTCCATCTCTTCCGATCGCTTTGCAGTACTTCAAGACGGCTCCGCACCTTCTGCAGCCGCTCATGATCCTCTTTCCGCTCAGCTTCCGCTTTTTTCTGCCGTGCGATACATTCTGCACGGCGGCTCACCTTTGCCCGCGTGGCAGCAATCTCTCCCTCACACTGTTTCTGTCTGTTTTTCCGGAAGGAAATCACCTGGGCAATCTGATCAGCCAGGGATTTTCTGTCCTCGCTCTCCCCCGGACCCTTTCTTTGCGCAGGATTCTTTTTCTCCATAAAAGCAGTCGTTTTTTGCGCCTCCGCAATTTCTTTTTCCAACTGTTCTTCCAGTGCTCTTTTGGTTCCTTCTGCCCGGCCAAGCTGTGTCTGTTCCGCTGCAATGGTCTTTTTTATGCTTTCCAGTCTTTTCTGCCGTTCTGTCTGTCTTTTTTCCAGTTCCGCATATTCCATCTGACGTACTTTCTGTGTTTCTTCTTCCTTCCGAAGCTGCTCTGCCTTCTCGACCGCTTCCTGTTGAAATAAAACATCCGGCATCTGTGAAAGTCGCTTCTGTTCGTGTTCTTTCTGACTCTCGGGCAGTTCTCTTAACAGCCATTCCGTTAGCTGTGCACGTTTTTCCTTTACCTGTCTGCGGCAGCTGCCCGCAGCCTCGCTTTGTCCCGCAGCTGCTTCCTCCTGCATCCGAAGTTCTTCTTTCTTGTGATCCAGCGTTTCTTTATCTGGCGTATGTTCTGCTCGTCTGGCAGGCTGCGGATGATGAATAGCGCCGCAGACCGGGCATGGTTCTCCCTCTGTCAGTTTTTCTGCCAGAATTCCCGCCTGTGCATCCAGAAATAAAGATTCCATCGCCTGATATGTTTCCCGTAAAGCATCTCTCTTTTTGATTTCACGCTGGTATGCACCTTGCTTTTCTTCCAGTTCTTTGCGTCCCTGCTCCCAGCTTTCCAGCAGATTTTCCAGCGTTTCCAGCTTCTGGTGGTATTTTTCCTGCAGCAGCGCGGCTCCGTCTCTTTCGGCCAGATGTTCTGCCGTTGTCGCGATATCCGCCTGTAAGTTCTCTTCTTCCTTTCGCAGTTGTGTCACCTGCGCGGCAATCTGCGTCCTTTCAGCCGTCGTTCTCTCCAGCTGTTTTTTCGTTTCTTCTAAAGTGTGGATTTTCTGTTCCAGATTTTTCTTTTCATCCAGCAGTTTTTCGCAGACCTGATCCTGCCCGGCCAGCCTTTCTGCCTCTTCGGCTGCCCTGGCCGCTGTCTCCTCTGTTTCTTTTATTTTTTTACAAAGAACGCTTTCCTCTTCTTTGTTTGCCGTTTCCTCTTTGACTGCGCCTGCAATTGTCTCGCAGTATGCTTCCATCTGCTGTATCTGCTCTGCGGCATACGCTTCTTTTTGTTCCGTCCGTGCAAGTTTCACCTCCGCATCAGAGAGACGTTCTTCCCGTGCTTTCTTCTGTTCCAGGACTTTTTTTGCACGCTCCTGCTCTGTCTGAAGCTGTTCTTTTGCTTCTGTTGCTGCCTGCAGTTCCTTTTGCAGCTGTGTCATGGCACTTTGCTCCTGCTGCACTTTTCGCAGCAGTTCCAGACACACTTTTTCTTCCCGAATCCGCTCTTCCAACTGCTTACAAATCTCTGCCTCTTTCTCTGCCTGCTCACTTCTCTTTTTCTTTTCTTCTTCCTTCGGAAGCAGAGTCTCCCATTCTTTTTCTTTCTGCTCTTTCTCTTTTTGTCTCGTCTGTCGCTCTTTTATTTTTCCCAAAAGCTGGTTTTTCTTTTCGATCTCTTCATTTAGCGTACTCTGCTCGTCTTGCAGCGCCTTTAATTTCTCATCGTCCCATTCGATGCAGCGTGCAAGCAGTTCCATACCGCGCATAACCTGGCCGTCGAATTTATTTTTCTTCAGCCGGTCAAACTCTGTTTTCCATTCTGCCTCTTCCGGGCAGACAACATTTTCCAGATACTGGCTGATGCTGCGTTTCTTTTCATCGTATATTTTCCAGCGCTCCTTTGCTGCTTCCCGCAGACGCTTCTGCAGCTCCTGATAAATCTCTGTGTGAAACATTTTCCGGAAAATTTCACTCCGATCCGCTGTTCCTGTCAGCAGAAGCTTCTGGAAATCTCCCTGCGCAATCATCGCAATCTGTCGGAACTGACGCTGATCCAGCCCGAGAAGTTCTGTCACTTTCTTTGTCACTTCCGAAGTTTTCGTAACCGGCTGCCGCTCATCCGGAAAAATCAGTTCTGCATTCGCTTTCTCCATCGTCATGCCCTGTCCGCGGTCCTTCGGGCGCAGATATTCCGGGTTTCTCTTTACCGTATAGTCCTTTCCCTGATACGTAAACGTAAGCTCTACGAAGGTACGCACCTCCGGTTTTGCATACTTACTGCGGAACATTTCGCCTTTCCGGATTTCACCGCTCGCTTCCCCGTAAAGCGCAAACGTGATGGCATCAAAAATCGTTGTTTTTCCCGCGCCGGTGTCCCCCGTAATCAGATACAGACCGCCGCCAAGCCGGTCAAAATCAAGTTCCATCCGGTCCGCATACGGTCCGAATGCACTGATGACTAATTTCTTTGGTTTCATGCCTTCATCCCCCGTAACAATTCTTCCACCAGCGCTTTCTGCTGTGCGGTCATGCTCTGATTATTCTGTAATTCATAAAATTCCCGGAACAGTTCCAGTTCTGATTTTTCCTCCACTCGTTCCGCCGTGCCAATGTCTGCAGCAGACCGGGTTCTTTTGTTATCGTACTCCAGGCGCATCAGGTTCGGATAGATCGTTCGGAGTTTTGCCATTCCATCCGGCACATCTTCTTCATCCGTCAACGTCACCAGAAGGTAATCCTCGCAGTCGCTGTTCTCATAAAATGTTTTTGCCGTGACTTCCAGATACGTCCCCCGGATTTTCCTGAGATCGTGCAAGGGCTTTAATGGAATTGTTCTAAGCTCCACCGTTCCTTTTTCTTTTAATTCGATCACCGTAATCGTTTTTTCCTGTCCTGCTTCCGAAAAAGAATATTTCAGCGGCGAACCGCAATAGCGAACCGTATCTCTTTCCACCTTCTGTGGGCTGTGGATGTGCCCCAGTGCAGCATAATCAAACTTTTCAAACAATTCTGCCGGAATCTGATCCAAGTCGCCAACCTGCAGTTCTTCTGCATCACATCGTTTTGCCCCGGTTACGAACTGGTGGGCCAGAATCACATTTCGATCCTGTTCATCAACCAGATCCTGTTCCAGTGCAATCCGAACTGCATCCGCTGTACACATTACTTCTTCCGCACGCTCCGGCAGGGCATGACGCACCACCGCAGGCCGTAAAAACGGAAGCAGATGAATCCACACCGTGCCATACGCATCCTGCAGCGGAATTTTCTCTATCGTTCCATTGTATACCTTTGAAAAATAGATCCCGCTTTTTCCCATCAGGCTGGATCCAAATGCCAGACGCTCGGCGGAATCATGGTTTCCACTGATGATAAAAGTGGGAATCCGATTGGTGGAAAGCTCTGTCAGAAACGCATCAAAAACCTGAACCGCTTCTGCACTTGGAATCGTACTGTCGTAAATATCTCCGGAAAGCAGTACGCCATCTGGTCTCTCTCTTTTTGCAGCATGCAGAATCTGCGACAAAATGTACTTCTGATCCTCGATCATCGAAAATTCATTGACTCGCTTTCCGATGTGGAGATCGGATAAGTGGAATAATTTCATAAGCGCCTCCCTGTCATTTTCCATGGTATTGTAATCTGCAGGGCCCGCCACTGGCAGCCCCCTCCGAACGTAAAACAACAAAAGCCCCTGCTTTCGCAGGAGCTCTCTCTTTCGTAGCGAGAGGGGGATTCGAACCCTCGACACCGCGGGTATGAACCGCGTGCTCTAGCCAACTGAGCTATCTCGCCATACTATATTTTTAGAAGTATGGGGCCTACAGGGCTCGAACCTGTGACCCTCTGCTTGTAAGGCAGATGCTCTCCCAGCTGAGCTAAGACCCCATATCTGTTTTCTAGCAGTTCTTACGTCCTGCTGACAATATGTATATTAGCACGCTTTGTTCTGTTTGTCAACGATATTTTTTGAAATTTTTCAAATTTTTTCTTTTGTTTCTACAATACCAGCGATTTCATGTCCTTCCGGCATACGCTGTCTTTAACTGTCCAAAGTTATTTTTTCTATGCATCTTTCCGCTTTCTCATCTCTTTCAGTTTCTGGTTCATGCTTTCCGCCACCATATGGTCATTTACATATACGATCAGATTCACCGTAACATAAACTCCAATAATCAAAACCTCCATCAGCACGACCATTTTAGCTTTGCTGAAGTAAAACCATCCGAATGCTCTGCCAAGTCCCAGGACAGCACAATTGGCATAGATAAAATAGATGATCTGCCGTGCAATCATGCCCTGTTTGGATACTTCTTTTCCTTCCTCATCCGGGTACATCAGAATCGGGATGGAGCATACAGCGGAAACCAGAAGAATCTGCCAGAGAATCATGACACTGATCTGGGCATCCAGACCGCACATCACAGTAATATAGATCGCGGACGCAAGCAGAACGCACACGGTAATTTTCGAAAAAATATTTGCAAGAATTTTTATTTTATTCATCATTGTTTTCGCCTCCCTACAATCCCAGTCGTTCTTTCAGAACCGGCACATACTGCCGGGAAATAATCACTTTTTCCTCATTTTCGAGTAACGCTTCAAATCTGCCGCCAAAAGCAGGCGACAAATGCCGGATTTTGTCCAGATTTAGAATCATGGATTTGGAGGCCCGCATAAATGGAAAAGACACCAGCTGTTCTTCTAACTGATACAGTTTTTCTTTAACTTCATAAACATTCTTTTGTCCATAGGCAAAGACCTTATTGTCCGTTGCCTCAAAATAGAAAATATCCGGAAGTGCCAGAAGAGTAATTCCTTTTGCATCGTATCCCGTAATTTTTCGATCCCCGTTTTTCAGTTTGCAGATCAGATGGTTGATGTCCTCCGTCAGCACACGGCATTTGATGATGATTTCTTCCTCTTCGTCCGGAGATGGATTGATGATCGTTATCTTCACATTGGTTCCCTCTTTTCTTTTCCCTATCCTCTTTTATATCGGATTTTCTTGGAGATGTCTATCCCTTGTATGGTATGCTGTATAAAAATTTTCGAATCAGTTTCAACTTTTTTGCTGTATACGGCTGATAGCGGATCGGAAAATCCATCCATGTCTTTTTATCCACGATGCTGCGCTTATGTGTGAATTCCGCAAATCCGGCCTCACCGTGATAGCCGCCCATACCGCTTTCTCCTACACCGCCAAACGGCATCTCACTGGTAGCAAGATGAATCAGTGTGTCGTTGATGCAGCCACCGCCAAACCGGCACCTCTCCAGAACCGTTTTCTTCACCTTTTTGTTTTCCGTAAAGCAGTACAGGGCAAGCGGTTTGGGGCGTTGATTGATCCAGGAGAGTGCATCCTCAAGTTTTTCATACGTCAATACTGGCAGGATGGGACCAAAAATCTCCTCCTGCATGACCGCATCTTCCCATTCTACGTGATCCAACACAGTAGGTTCGATCCGTAGTTGATAAACTTTCCAAAGACAATTCGTCTTGCCGCAAGCCGGATCTTACTGCTTTTTTCTACAATGCATGGGCTTTTTCCGCCAAGTTCCAGTGTCACGGGCGTCAGATGTCTTGCAGCACTTTCCATGACCTGCTTTCCGACCGCTACACTTCCTGTGAAAAAAATCTTATCAAATTTTTCCTGTAAAAGTGCCTGATTTTCCTCCCGTCCGCCTAAAACAACGGCAACATATTCTGGTGGAAAACATTCTTCTAACAGATCTTTCAGGACATTTGCACTGGCCGGTGCATAAGCACTTGGCTTTACCACCGCAGTATTTCCTGCCGCAATGGCATCTACCAGCGGTTCTAACGTCAGCAGAACAGGGTAATTCCACGGGCTCATAATCAGCACATTGCCATAAGGAGAAGGGCTTTGATAACTTTTCGCAGCGAACTGCGCCAGCGGTGTTCTGACATGTTTTTGTCTGCAAAGCCGCCCTAAGTGCTGCTTCATCCAGCGGATTTCCCCCTGCACCAGTCCAATCTCACACATCACACTCTCCGTCTTGCTCTTTCCAAGATCCGTATGCAGCGCTTTGCAGAGGATCTGCTCCTGTTTTTGCAAGGCCATTTCCAATCTGCTCAAAGCCTCCATCCGCACATACAAACGCCCATTTAATGCGGTACGAACCGAAACAACACGATCCGCATTTACAATCGTTGTCTTTGATGCACGCTACATACATTTTCTTGTTATTTTCTCTTCCAGCTGATACAGTCTGCTTTTAATTTCATAAAACTTATTTGACGTATAAGCAAACACCTTGTTTTGCACTGCCTCGAAATATAAAATATCTTCTGTTCTTATGGAAACACATTATTTCTTTTCTGTGTATCCCCGGATAGATTCCCCTTTGCTTCTTACATACTCTTTTATTTCTGCAAATTCTTTCGTAAAATTTACATATTCGAGTATAACGCCCTCTTTTTCCGGGTCATCGATCTCTCTTTCTGTAATATTCATAACTGTCTCTTTTCTCATTTTTTATTCATTCTATAGTCGAAGGATATATTTACTTCCCATCTTTCTCCGGAAGAGCTGTCATGCACAAAAAAATAATTCCAAATACCACAACACATCCAACCATAAGCATCACCATCTGATTTACACTTACTACAGACCCCTGGAACTTCGGGTTACAATCCAGTGTATCACGAATCGCAGTAATCATTTCTTCTGGCAGCTGATTGTTCTCCATCTCTTCGAAGATTCCACGGAGCATATGATTTTTCAGCAGAGAAGTTCCGTAGGTACTTGGCAGATACGACAGTACTTTCTGCAGGCCGCTGCCGAAATTTGAAATCGGCATGTAAGCTCCGCATAAAAATCCATACCCGGCACTTACGATCGTTCCCACTGCGGATAACTGACCCTGGGTTGTCAGTGGAAAACTGACGATGCTTGACAACGTGCTTCCAAAGAGTACCAGTAAAATTTCATCGAGAAGAACCCAGAATACATCTACAGCGCTCATATACCAGCCCATTTTGTACATATAGCCAAGGCATAATACAAGCGCAAGCCCATTCACCAGCAGGGAATTGACTACAGTAGATAAAAAATACCCAAGATAAAGCTGTGCTTTGCTGATTGGCGATACATTAAAATCTTTCCTTGTTCCGTTTGCCCGGTCCTGTACCATCGTAAGATTCACGCAGAATGTCACAGTCACACAGCTGACTGCCAGAAGAGCCGCGGCAAGCTGTGCGGCCACCGTTCCATCGATCAGTTTGTCTGAGATTGTAATCATGTCCGGGATCGCGGACACAAAGGAATCTCTGTATACGTTTGCCAGAAATGTAGCATACAGCAAAATCAGAATTCCCGGAGTAATTAAAGCCGAAAAAAACATTCCTCTGTCTTTAAAAAACAATTTTCTGTTTCGACTTATAAGTGCAAATACTGCCTTCATCTGTGCTCACCTCCCAATGTTTTTCCTGTTACAGCAAGAAATACATCATCCATTCTGCCCTTTACCACTTCATAATCACGGAATATTTCCTGATGTTCCACGATCAGCCGGGTAGCCTCTGCGGTATTTTTTACTTTTAACTGATAGCCATCCCGGATCTTTTTATACTCTCTGCCCAGTGTTTTGATTTCTTCTCCTGTCACACCATAAACAGACATAGTGTCCTGCACATACTCATTTTTCAGCTCAAAAGGAGTTCCTTCTGCCACGATGCTTCCTTTATCCAGAATCACCACATAACCGGCATTTGCAGCTTCTTCCATGTAGTGCGTAGTCAGAAAAACTGTCAGCTTTTCTTCCACTCGAAGTTTTTCAATGATATCCCAGATCAAAAGCCGCGTCTGTGGGTCAAGTCCTGTCGTTGGTTCATCTAAAATCAGAAGTTCGGGCCGATGCAGCAAGGCTCTTGCAATATCAATTCTTCTTCTCTGTCCGCCGGACAGTTTTCCGACCGGCCGGTTCAGATAATCTCCGAAATCAAAAATCTCCACCAGTTCCCGCAATCTTTTTTCAAACGCTTTTCCTGTTATTCCATAAAGCGCTGCTCTGTTTTTCAGATTTTCCCTGACGGTAAGTGGCTTGTCCAGCACACTGTCCTGAAATACCACGCCAAGCATTGTTCCAACTTTCCTTCCGATCTTATCCAGATCTGTGCCCTGGATCTGAACCGTTCCGCTGTCTTTGCGAAGCTGCCCGCAGATGATCGAAATCGTTGTGCTCTTCCCTGCCCCGTTTACACCAAGGAATGCAAAGAGCTCTCCTTTTTTCACCTGAAAACTCAGATCATTGACTGCTTTTACATCACCAAAGCTTTTCTTTAAATGAGTGATTTTAATCATATCTGTTTCCATTACGCCTGCCTTCTCCTTTGATTTCTTTGCTGTTCCACATAAAAAATATCAGACAATTTCAATTGATACAAAACGTGATTTTTATATCCACATACCGATGTTTGTCCAAATACAGCTTCCCGAACATTCTGCACCCAGGATGCTTCCCTGTTGTGGCAATATACCATAACATGTTCTTCCTGCTTTGGATCAATCTGTTCCACCTCACATTTCATCCATCTCACCCCCAGTTATTCCTATTTCTTTTATATATGATTTTACAGCATTCGTCCAGTCTGCATGATGTAAAATGCAGAAATTCGCGGGTAAGATGCCAATTTCTGTTGTCTGCTCGTCTGGCGCATAGGAATTCATAAAAATAAGTGGAAAGCCATGTCAATGGACATGAAACTTTCCACTTATTCATTTTCATAAATTTTTTAATCACTTGAAACTCCACGTCATGAATTTCCGCTTATCTTAATACTTCATCTTTGATCTGTTGTCCTTCCATCTTTTCAACATTCCTCTTCTCAAAATGAGTTATGAATACGAAATCCTAAAATAGTCTAAATATGCCTTATACCGATCCTGCGCTGTCAGACAGGTATCCATCAGATAACCTTTTTCATTATTCCATTCTTTCAGACCACGATAATAAAACATCTTCAGATCCTCTTCGATCATGAACGGAACGATATTGTACTTCAGGCATTCCTTGAACATAAGCAATCGGCCTACACATAATTTCTTCTCATCTTCAACAACTAATAATCTCCATTTATTTTTCTCCATTTTCTTAACAGGAATTTTACGCCCTCTATTGTATAATGCAAACATCGAAAGGTCAATAAACGGACTTTGAACATTGAAAGGAGTATTTTAATGAAATCTGAAAAAGCAACACAGATTCTTTTACTTGCAGCCGGTCTGGTGTTTTTCCTTGTCGGGATCTTCCGCGGAGAAGCAGCGGTTGTTCTTAGCAAGGCAATAAAATTATGTATGGAGTGTGTAGGAATTGGATAAGAAAATGAAATCAAACAAAAACTTTCTGGCCCGCTTCCGCGGATGGATTCAGGCAGCTGCTACACTGCTGACCAACATTCACATCCCGAATCTGTTGAAAGGGAAAATTTATCAGGGAAATGTAAAAACGATGTGCGTCCCGGGACTAAACTGTTACTCTTGTCCTGCCGCCACAGGCGCCTGTCCGATTGGAGCTTTTCAAGCCGTGGTCGGTTCTTCAAAATTCAAATTTACCTACTACATCACCGGATTTTTCATCCTGTTAGGTGTTCTGTTAGGGCGGTTTATCTGTGGATTTCTCTGTCCGTTTGGATGGTTCCAGGATCTGCTGCATAAGATTCCGGGCAAGAAACTTTCCACCGCAAAACTGAAGCCTCTGCGGTATCTGAAATATGTGATTCTGGTCGTCTTTGTTATACTGCTTCCGGCATTTGTAACCAATTCACTTGGTATGGGAGATCCTTTCTTCTGCAAATACATTTGCCCACAGGGCGTACTTGAAGGCGCAATTCCGCTGGCACTTGCCAACTCAGGAATCCGTGCCGCACTCGGACATTTATTTACATTTAAGTTCACAATCCTTGCGCTTTTCATCATCCTGAGCATCTTGTTTTACCGTCCATTTTGTAAATGGATCTGCCCGCTGGGTGCTATTTACTCACTGTTTAACAAGGTATCTTTTCTTAAGATTCAGGTTGATCATGAGAAATGTGTTGGCTGCCAGAAATGTAGTCGTGTCTGTAAGATGGATGTCAATGTAGTAGACACACCAAACCATCCGGAGTGTATCCGATGCGGAGAATGTATGAAAGCCTGCCCGACTGATGCAATCTGCTATCATTACGGATTTTCAACTAAGAAACAGGCTGAAAATAAAAACTAATAAAACGTAATTTAAAGGAGATTTAAAATCATGAAAAACAAAACACTTAGAACAAACTCAATGAAATTAAAAAAGGTAATTGCTGCATCCCTTGCCATTTCTGTACTTTTTGCGTTTACAGGCTGCGGAAATTCCTCCTCAACAGACAATACAAACACAAAACAGGAATCTTCTTCCACAACAGAAACGGGCAGCGCAGACGAGCTGAACAAAAAACGGGATGACCTTTACCAGCAGGAAAACCAGCTTTTTGCTGATCACAAAGATGCATGGGACAAAGCCTTTGGTCTTATGAACAAGAACGCTGCCGGTGATGCCATGAGCGAAAACTATGCTGATACCCTCGCAAGCACAGTGGAATCTAACAAAGACTCTTTCTCTAAAGAAGAATATGAAACTCTGTGCAAAGACATCGAGACAATCCGCGGAATTGAAGAAGAAATTGCCAAGCTTGAGAAAGAGATTGCTGCATCCGATTCCTCTGACAGCTCTTCCTCCAAATCAAACGAATCCACAGCTGTATTCAAAGGTTTCAAAGGAAAAGATCTGGATGGAAACGATGTAGATGACAGTCTTTTCGCTAAAAATAAAGTTACAGTTGTAAATTTCTGGTTCAGTGGATGCAAGCCATGTGTCGGAGAGCTCTCTAAGCTGAATGAATTAAATGAGAAACTCAAAGAAATGGGTGGCGAAGTTGTTGGTATCAACATGGATACTTTAGACAACAATGAAGCCGGAATCAAAGAGGCAAAAGAAATCATGAAAGCTCAGGGCGCTTCCTACAAGAACCTGACTTTCGATTCTAATTCAACAGTTGGAAACTATGCTGGAAAAGGAAACATCATGGCATTTCCTACAACCGTTCTTGTAGATAAAGACGGAAATATCGTTGGGGAACCTTTCATGGGTGGCATTGACGATCAGTCAAACTACGATCAGCTGATGAAGCAGATTCAGTCCGTACTGGACCAGAAATAATTCACATAAATATCCTAGTTAGGGGGCAGTTACTGTTTGCAGTAACTGCCCCCTAACATTCAGCAGAATTTCACTGCACTGCTCGATGCTCCTGAAATCACTTGTTTCTTTTTTCCGTCTTGCTCGCCTCTGCTGCTTCTTTTGTATCGCAACAGCTGCTTTTTCTTCTGGAGTTTTCTTATGTTTTTTTGCCATAAGTGTTTCCAGTGTAATTCCATTCTGAATGTCTCTCAGGATACGTTCTTCATAACTCTTTTGACGCTTTTCTACAATTTTATAACTTTCTTATAATATCTTTTATCCCACCAATTTATGAATTACTTTTATCAGTAATTCCACATCAACTGGCTTAGCAACATGTTCATCCATCCCTGCTGCTTTTGCTTTTATTCTGTCCTCCGTGAACGCATTTGCTGTCATTGCAATGATCGGTACCTCCTTTGCATCCTCTCTGTCCAGAGACCTGATTATCTTTGTGGCTTCATAACCATTCATTACAGGCATCATAATGTCCATAAGAATGACATCAAATTCACCAGGTTCACTTTTTCTGAACAGCTCAACCGCTTCCTGCCCATTCCACGCTTTAATCACGTCCGCGCCCTCATTCTGAAGCATAAATTCAGCGATTTCCATATTCAGCTCATTATCTTCCGCCAGAAGAATATGCAATCCCTTTATAGATTTTTCGGATACCTTCTTCTGTTCTTCACGTTTATCCGCATCCGGATCTATTTTAAATGGAACCCGGATCACAAATGTCGTCCCTACGCCTTTTTCACTTTCAAAAGTAATGGTTCCACCCATTTTCTCGACCAGCTTCCTTGCAATGGCCATTCCCAATCCGGTTCCGACAAACTTTGTGCGGCTTCCTGTATGTTCCTGTGCAAATGGTTCAAAAATATGTTTCTGGAACTCCTCAGTCATTCCGATTCCTGTATCCCGGCAGATAAATTCCATTGTCGTCATTCCTGGCTGTTCGGATGGGATTTCCATGCAGCTAAGATAAATATGTCCATTTTCTCTGTTATATTTCACTGCATTGGACAGGATATTCATCATCACACGTTTTACATACCCCGGACTTCCAATAAGATCACGGTGTATGATTTCTTTTTTCTCCCATACAATCCGGATATTCTGTTCTGCAGCAATCTGTTCAATTACAACAAGCACTTCCTCAGAGATTTTGCTCAGATTAAATGGACTCTCTTCCAGAACAACTTCACCCGACTCCAGCTTACTCATGTCCAGAACACCATTTACCAGTTCCAGCAACAGATTGGATGCCGCTTTAACCTTTGTTCTGTATTCCTTCTGCTTCTCCATATCATCTGCATAATGGTCTGCCATATTGATCAAACCGTAGATTCCATTAATCGGAGTCCTGATATCGTGGCTCATACGATGAAGGAACTCTGTTTTTGCCTCATTGGCGGCTTCTGCCTTTTTTGCTGCTGTCAGAAGTTCTGCTTTATATTTTTCATCTTTTTCAAATTCTTGTTTCCGGTGCGCCAGATTGGTTCTGTATGTCCAGAACCAGAATATGCCGAACATCAGAAAATAAAGAAAAATAACACCTATAACACTTAATGGAAGATTACGAAACACTTCCGTATCCGGAAGATATGCGTAGATATAATAATCACGCTGTTTCAGCATGATTCCATAACATCCAATTCCTTCCTTCCTAAAATGATAGATATGCTGACTGTCTGTATGCTTTTTCATTGCCTGAACAACTTCGTTGTCGGCTGTATTCTGTCCCAACAGGCTCTCATTATTGCTGGCAACAACGATTCCGTCGTCTGCAACGATAATCGTTCCATCTTTCTGGATACTATAACCATTTAAAAGCCCCTGTATCGTCAGCGTATAGTTTCTGGCAAATTCAGGAGATGTGTAATAATAGATTGCAACGATACCCGGTGCATCTTTTCTGGCGCAGGCTGCAATGTCAATAAAGGATCCATCTTCCCTGGTAAACCGTTCCGAATAGCTTCTTTCTTCATATCCGGCAAAATCCATGATAATTTCTTTTTGCAGATACTCCGTAATCTCATTAGCCAGAGACTCATCCGTGCTGTATTCACAGTCCGTCTTTCCTTCTGCATCCAGTACAATGATACCATCCACCCATAGAGTCTGCAGGTTTTCCTTCAGGAAATCCCGGCTTAGCTGACCGCCGTTTTCTATTTCCATATCGATATTCGTACTCATCTGTCTGGCACTTTCAATCGCACGGAGAAGACTTTTGGATTCCGAAGATTCATTATAATGGGTGTAGGTGGAACACTGCACTTTGACATAATTTACAATCTCTACCATTCTTTTCTCTGCTTCCGCTTTCTCCGCATGAAAGAAATAAAACAGAGAAACTACAGCCACACAGATTCCAATCAGACCACCGAATAGCTGGATTCGTTTTTCTTTTTTCTTTCTCTTAATATCCAAGATCATCCACCTCCAGATACTTCTGGGGATCATCCAGATATTTTTCAATAATTTTCAGGGATGTGCCATCCTGGCGCATTTCTTCCAGTGTCTGATCCATCTGCTCACAGATTCCCCTGTCATCCTCTTTTGCAAAAGCAACTCCTATCCCCACAACCATCAAAGGTTCTTCAAGGATGCGGAAGCTTGTATCATAATCCTTCATATACTGGACAATAGATTCCTCATGTGCGGCGACTGCATCTACATATCCTTTCCCAAGAAATGTATAGATCAGCTCCCTGTGTCCCAGACTGATCAGATTGCCCAGCTTGGGGATTCTCTGATCCGTCCGGTTCAGAAAGATGCCTTCCGGTTTGGTTGTGGACTGAACAGCCAAGTTCTTACCCTCCAGATCACTCAGTTTATAGATATCACTATTCTCATTTACAGCAACCACCTGACGGCTTGCTATATATGGTCCCGCCCAGCGGTAATCGTCAAGGCGTCCTTCCATGGAAAAGCAGCCCATGATACAGTCAATCTCTCCGCTCTCCACCAGTTCTTTTTTCTTCTCCCAGTTGATCTGGACAACCTCCACCTGATATCCCATTCTTTTGAAAGCTTCCGCAGCCAGTTCTACATCGATTCCCGTCGGTACACCATCCTCATTCAGATAATTGTATGGTGGATAGCTGTCGCTGCCGAGGGTAATAACAGGCTTTTCGGTTTTTTCTTTCGTGTTATCTGTGTTTTTACACCCTGCCAGGGTGACTGCTAAAATTCCCGCAAGCAGAATGCCTGCAATCATTCTTTTTCCTTTCATTTTCTGTCCATCCCTAACTATCCTTTTTGATTCTTCTATGTCCGGTTACTTTCCATTCGTCACTGTACAGTGACCTGTGGTTCGGTACCCCCCCGCCTGATTTTATACTTCTTATCGTCTTTTCCAGCACCTTCATCTCAACCGGTTTTGAAACATGTGCATTCATGCCAGCCGCAAGGGAATGCTGAATGTCTTCTGAGAATGCATTGGCAGTCATGGCAATAATCGGAATCGTTTTTGCCAGTTTATGGGAACTTTTGCGGATTGCCTTCGTTGCCTCATAACCATTCATAACAGGCATCTGCACATCCATCAGGATCATGTCATAATCACCTGGAGCAGACTGCTCAAATGCTTTCAAAATCTCTTCGCCATTTTCACAGATGGTACATTCCGCACCTTCAATCTTTAACAGTTCCGTCAGGATCTCTGCGTTCAGCTCATTATCCTCTGCACACAGGAATCTCATTCCTTGAAGGATATTACCATCCTGCTCATCTGTTTCTTCTTGTGCCGCCAGAGTAACCGTTCTATCCTCTGCAATTTTCAGATCCAAGAGAACCTCAAAACAGCTTCCCTGTCCCAATTCACTCTCCACATCAATGGTACCTCCCATTGCCTCAACCAGATTCTTAGTAATCGCCATTCCAAGTCCTGTTCCCTGTATTTTATTTGTAAGGGAACTTTCCGCACGGGTAAACGCATCAAAAATTGTATCCTTGAAATCTGCCGACATTCCCATACCATTATCGCTAACTAAGAAACGGTACTTTGCATAGACAGATGACTTTGTCTCACATTCTTCTACAAAGAACTGAATTTTCCCACCTTCCTGGGTATACTTCACTGCATTGGAAAGCAGGTTGCTGAAAATCTGCATCAGGTGAACCTGATCCCCATTCACCCACTCATGCTGAATATTTTCTTTTATGATTGTAAGGGTCTGCTGCTTTTCATATATTTGAGTATGAAATATAGTGTTAAGTTCCTGTACAAGATCCAGAATAGAAAAGTCAGAATATTTGAAGACTGTTTTTCCTGCCTCAATCTTGCTCATATCCAGAACGTCATTGATAATTCCCAACAGATGCTGTGATGAAATATCTATTTTATCTGCATACTCTATAACTTTTGCTTTATTACCTGCATCATGTCTGATCAAAGATGTGATACCAATGATTGCATTCATAGGTGTGCGAATATCATGTGACATATTAGACAGGAAATCCGTTTTCGCCTTATTTGCATTTTCAGCTGTCTGTAAAGCCTCTGTTGCAACGTTCTTTGCCTTTTTCAGTTTTTGATTGACTACTTCCATTTCCTTCATTGTTTGTAAATGAAGTTCATTATTTCTTTTTTCATATTCTGCTTTTTGATCTGCAAGACTAAGTCTGGAAATACTGTAGAATAATCCGGCAAAAAGTAAAAGTATAAAACCTGCCATGAGTATTGTTGTAAACAACACCGTTTTCTGGTAATCCATCAGCACATTGTCCACAACTCCCTTGGCCACAATGCACACCAAAATGGTGTTGTTGCTTTCTATCGGACAATACCCCAGATAATAAGGGTTCTGTTTTCCCAAAAGTGCAACTCCGGATTCTCTGTTATCAAACTTCTTTTTGAACAAATCAGCCTCTTCTTCTGTAATAGCCTGTTCCCCTTTTAAATGTTTTAACAAAGAATAATTACGCAGGTATTTATCTCCACTCTGGTTCGTATACGTAATATTTCCGTCATGATCCAGCATGAACAAATATGCTTTTCCATGATAACCTTTCAATTTTAACATGGAATCCAGTTTCGAATGATCATACACAGTTCCAATTGCCGTATAAGTTTCTCCATTGATCGTGTATTCCTGACATGGAATCGCAACCAGATAACCGTCTTTTTTCTTCTGATCATAATCAAGACGCACCAGTTTTCCAATATTGTATCCGTTCTTTAAGTCCAGCAGAAGTTTACTTGGCATATCAATCCGCATTTTTGT
The DNA here is from genome assembly GCF_003481425.1 of Blautia sp. OM06-15AC. Classification (NCBI taxonomy): domain Bacteria; kingdom Bacillati; phylum Bacillota; class Clostridia; order Lachnospirales; family Lachnospiraceae; genus Blautia; species Blautia sp. OM06-15AC. Next base: position 97,609 of record NZ_QULD01000009.1, read on the forward strand.
TCCACCTGCTGATATTGCCTGACCATTTTCCTGAAGGAATATAAGAGTACTTTCCGATTCTTTTTCCCATGCTTCAAAGAAATTTTTGTTCGTATCCGTTTCAAGAGACAGTTCCCTCTCATGAAGTAAGAATTCCTCAACCAACTGCAGCTGGCTGTAGTATCCACTCACCTGAAGATCATAGGTCTGCTGTATCTGTTCAACAACAGCTCCCATACTGCTTTTTCCATTTTCGCTGATATACTTATTAGACTTACTTATAAGATACTTGATACAAACTAAGCTTAAAAGAATCATAAGTAGTATAAGCAACAGCCTTGTTATTTTTTTTCTTTTATTTACCTTTTGTTCTATCTCCACTTTTACTGTTCAACCTCTATATAGTCTTCCGGTGCTGACGGCTGCTGTCCTTTTGACATTGCTTCGGTCCATGCACTTGATAATGTTGTATCTTTAAGCTGCTCAATCTCACATTTCGGATTTATTTTTTTCAAAACGGACATTGTGGTGTCTGTAAGAAGAATCGAGTATTCCTTTTCTTTGTCTATTTTCTTATCATTAACTGTTAAGTCCTTTAACGAAAATCCACTTTCCGCTTGACTGACGATCATTTTCATACCAGATGCAATTGGTAATTCGTATTCATTGGTTACATAAAAATTCTCATCAGCTTCGGCGAGATAATTTTCCACGAGTTCACAAACCTGTTTACCATTGATTTTTGCAACATATAATGCTGTATCTGAACTCTTCGCTGTCATCATGCCAACCCGGCTATTGGTGCATTCTCCTTTGTACATAGAAGAAGTGAAATAATAATATGGTGCCAGAGCCAGCTGTGCATCATTTTCTTCTCTGATCGTAGTTAAAATGGAAGATGCTGCATCACGGCCATTTCTATCGTTCAGTGAAATGGAATATTCATTTTCAAAATTCACCGTTGCTTTTTCTTCTGGATCTTTACGATTCATTACACTGCGAAAAGTATCATAAGCCTGTGTTTCATCCATTTCCCCTGACAGTAATCCGTGAACAGCCTCAAGACTTGCATCAAATGATTTTTGGGCGGAATATCGGATATAAACAGCATTATTATTAATTTCCTCTTCCAGTCCAGGCACATCCTGCATCATGGTTGGAACATCTGTATTCAATGAAATAACACCGCTTCCATCCGCAATCAGCTTTTGCCCCTCTTCTGAAATCATACAATCCAGCACATCCAGTGCAGTATCCAGTTTCTCCCGATCTTTTTCCAGGTTTTTGTTAAATGCAATGTTTAAGGACGGAGTCATGTACACATAGGATTCATCCGATGTCTGTGAAAAGTAAGGAATACGGATCAGCTCCGCATCCATCTGTTTCTGCAGCTGCTGCATAACCGTCGGATGTCCATGAAACATTGCTGATTTTCCTTCGACAAACATCTGGGTTCCTGTATTGATGTCAATATTGATATCTTCTTTACCAAAATGCGAGTCCTTAAGAAACTGACTGGTTTCTGAAAAAATACGTTTCCATAATACATCATCAAACTTTACTTCATCCGCTGCAGTCTCTGCACCGTTTCGCCATTCAATACCATCCAGGCTTGTAAACTCACCGATTGCCGCCGCCTGGATGATTTCATTATTAGACCAGTCTTCCCCAAGATCCATGGAATACGGTTTTATGCCATTATCATAAAACTGCTGACAGGCCTGTACATATTCCTCATAATTTTCTGGAATCTTTACGCCATACTGATCAAACAGTGTTTTGTTGGCAATGATCGTCTGCGGAATACCACAGATTGGCAGCCACTGGATTTCATCTTCCGCATTCTTATAATATTGCACCGCATAAGAATAATACTTGGAAACAACATCATAAGAAGCAAAATCCATAAGATAAGGCTGTAAGTCCTGTGCATCTGTTCCAGAAAATCGACGTACTGTTATAATATCCGGTAATTCATCATGTTCTTTAAAATAACTGTATAAATCGGTATCATTGTTACCTATAATAAATTCAATATCCTGATCTGGAAACTGTTCATGGATATAGGGTGCAATATTTTTCATCAAACGATTTTCCCACAGATAAACGGTAAGATGATCATCATTTATAGATACTTCTTTCTTTGACTGTCCACATCCAGACAAGACAGCAGATGCTACAAGTACACCTGACACCACTGCTATCAGACAACGTTTTGCCTTTTTCATACTTTTATTTTCCTCATTCTTTCCTGATAAAATCATTATTGTTACGTCTATGAAATAACACCGTAAAAAAGCACCGTCAGACAGACAGTGCACCTCATTTTATGCAACTGGCTGCCATTTTAAAGGCCCTGTAGCTTTGCGTCCCAGACTTTCATCTGGTTTGCCAATTTCCTTATTATAGCTTTAATCTTATGTAAAAAACTGATTTTATTATACTTTAGTGTTCTACTATACACAAGAAAAAAATTAACATTTTAACGTTCAAAAACAAAAAAAGAACAGCCGATACATATACTCGAACTGTTCTCTTACTTCCGAAGTCCACGCAGCATTGACATTACTGTTTCCTGCTCATTTGTACTCAGATCATTCCATATCCCTAGAACTTCTTTCTGTTTTTCTGTCAGATTCTCTGAATTATCTTCTCAAAAAAACTGCGATAATGTCACGCCCAAAGCTACACATATTTTTTCAAGTGTGATCAGCGACGGCAGGTTTTCCTGCTCTGGTTCATATGGTACTTACAATTCCACGTTGTATGTGATAAACTATTATTGTCCATTTAGACTACCTTTACAATCCTTTTTACAGCAAGTATACTTATTATATCGAAAAAATAATATGAAAATATCTGCAGAAATTATTAAGATATTGCCAAAACATAGAAAACAAATCACGGAGATAACAGAAACCACACTTCCCATCGGACAGATCGCCCTGCAGACCGGCTTCAGCCAGCAGTCCTATTTGGGAAAATGTTTCCGTGAAAAAATGAACTGCTCCCCACGGGAATACCGCAAGAACAGAACCGAATGCCGCTTTGTATAAAATGGCATCCGGTTCTGTTCTTTTTATTTCGCTGCGGCACTTGCCCAAAACGCTCTGTTTCTTCCCGCAACCCATTTATTTTCTTTCACACAGTAGCTTCCTCTTAAACGAATATCTTCTGAAGAACTTCCGACCTCTACTGCATATCGTCCTTTTTCCACTTTCCAGTGCATATCAATGTCCAGAAAAGCCATTTGATTCGTTTTCACCTCAAAGCATACCGTTTTCTTTTCGCCCTTTCGCAGGTGAATGCGCTTAAAACCTGCCAGTTCTTTTACTGGTCTTGTCAGGCTGGCATATTCATCTCGTAAATAAAGCTGGACGACCTCATCTCCTTCACAGCTTCCCGTGTTCTCAACAGCGCAGGAGATCTGAACCGTATCTGCTGCCTTTTCATTTCCCATCGAGATATGTAAATCCGAATATGTAAATGTTGTATACGACAGTCCGTATCCAAAATAATATCTCGGTCTGTGCGGCATATTCACATAATTGGCAAAACCGATACTGCCGCTCTGATCCCAGGAGGAACCATATGGATGATTGTAATAAACCGGCAGCTGTCCCACTCCATAAGCAACGGTAACCGGAAGTTTTCCTCCCGGATTATATATTCCGGTTAAAATATCAACTACTGCTTCTGCTCCTGTTTCCGATGGACTCCATGCTTCCAGAATAGCATCTAAATATTCCTCTGCAGCATCACTGGAAATCGGTCTTCCATCAAAGTGAACGCCAACCAATGGTTTTCCAAGCTGCGCAGCCTTGCGAATAAATGCATCCTGACATTTTGGAAGGTTAATATCAGTACTGTCAATTCCTTCTCCCATTGATGCCATGGAACACGTTCCGTGCTTACCGCCAAGCGTCAGTATCACAATGTCTGCCTGCTTTGCTGCCTGCAGCGCTTCTTCAAAATGACTTTCGTCGTTTCCTGCAATCGGATAGCCATATGCATATAAAATCTCACTTTCCGGAAAGCGGATTTGGAATTCTTCATACAGATTTCTGCATTGCGGTTTCTGTCTTTTCAGGATCTGATCAAACTGCTCTGTCTCATCAGACTGAATATTGGTTCCCGGAACCGTAATAATCTCATCTGCATCTGCCTGTACAACTCCGCTTACACCTGCAATAGAATTGGCAATCGCATAGGTAGACTCCATCATGCACATATGTGTGTATCCACCAAACATTTTTCTGGCATACCCGGCATGCGGTCCGATCACCGCGATTTTTTTCCCTTTTGCCGCAATCGGCAATACGCCGTCATTTTTCAGTAGTACCATGGATTCTCTGGCCGACCGCAGGGAAGTGTTCCTGTCTGCTTCCTGCATTACAAGAGCATGAAGCTCTTTTCCTTCCAGCGCATAGGGATTTTCAAATAAGCCCATTCTGAATTTTCCTTCCAGAACCCGCAAAACCGCTGTATCCAAAATATGGATATCCAGTTTTCCACTTGAAAACATCTCTTTTAATTTCTCATTATAGCCAGTACAGGACGGCATCTCGATATCCATTCCCGCATGAAGACACATCGCACCGGCTTCTTCAAATGTTTCTCCAATATGATGTACACTATGCGCATTTCCCACTGCACCGTAATCGCTGATGCACATGCCGTCAAATCCCATTTTTTCCCGAAGCAGTTTCGTAAGCATGTTATGAGAAGCAGATACATCTTCTCCATTCACAGAGCAATAACAAGGCATAATACCTTTCAGATCTGACTCTGTGATTGCTGCCTGGAAAGGTTTTGCAAACACTTCTTCTAAAAGTCGCGTCGGCGTTTCGCTGTGTGTTCCATGAATTCCACCCTGCGAATTATGAAAAGCCACAAAATGTTTTGCCACACTTTCTGCTTTTCTTGAAGCAACTGTATTCTTTTGTATTCCTTTCGTATACGCTGCCCCCATCGCACTCACAAGGGAAGCATCTTCTCCATAACTTTCTCCAAAACGGCCCATACGCGGATCTCTTGCCACATCCAGAACCGGTGCCAGTATATGGGTAATACCACAGGCCGTTTCCTGTCTGCTCACAATTTCTGCAATCTGTTCTTCCAGCTTGGGATCAAAGCTTGCTCCCCTGCCAATCCCAGACGGAAAACTGGTGGAGTCCTGAATGAAGGCCCCGCACAATCCTTCCATATGAAAGATTGCCGGTATTCGATGGGCACTGTTTTCCATCACAATCTTCTGCACTTTTCTCTGCCATGCAGCCACTTCATCAAGTGTCTCCATCCTGCGCATTTCCAGCGTGCTTACTTCTCCCATTCCGTATTTTGTCTCCTGTTGAATTTTTTCAAAGTTATAGGCATCCTGATCAAAAGGAAAAACACAGTTAATCTGTGCCATCTTTTCATCAAGGCTCATTTCTTTGAGCAGAAGAGAGGCTCTTTCTTTGGCACCCAGTGTATAATCCCTATATGATTTCATTTAAATACGCTCCCCTTTCTCAAATAACTTCAGAACATGTAACAATCTTGCAACACTCCTTTCCAGATCTTTTCTGGTAATCCGTCTCTCCTGATAGGCCTGCAAAATCTGCCGGATCACCGGCGGGCCACCCGGCATCACGATATCATTTCCCGCTGCCACAGCATCGCCGCCATCTGCGACAATATCCATATCGCCCCAGTCAGTAACGACAACACCATCAAAGTTCCATTCTTCCCGTAAAATATGCGTACACAAATCTCGATTTCCAGCTGCAAGAACCCCATTAATTTTATTAAACGATGTCATAATAAAAGATACTCCGGCATCTCGAACCAACATTTCAAAAGGTTTCAGATAAAGTTCCCGCAATGCACGTTCCGTAAGGATGGAATCTACCGCATCGTACCGCTTCTTCGCACTTCCTCTTCGATACGTTTCCTGTTCATTCACGGCAAAATGTTTGGGGCAGACGCGGACAGGATGATTTTCCTGAACGCCCTTTGTAATCTGGACCGCACAGATTCCGGTCAGATAAGGATCCTCCGAAAAATATTCAAAATTTCGCCCGCAAAGCGGATTCCGGTGCAGATTGACTGCTGGTGCCAGCCATACGTCAACCGCTTTCTTTTCGCACTCTGTGCCAACCGCATTTCCAAACGCTTCCCACAGCTCTTTATTGAATGCGCAGGAAATCAGCATAGCCGTTGGCCAGGCCCCCGTTCCCACACCTGCCGGTCCATCTTTATAAAAAATGGAATGAATACCTTTTTCTGGCATAGCCGGGGAGACATATCCTTTTGCTCCGACTGGATGATCGTTTTGGGTCAGTGGATTTCCCTGACCATCCAATATAGTTTCCGGCTGTTCCTGTTTGCTGAACGCTGCAAATGGAATTCCAGGTCCATACCCCACACACAATGCAGCCAGCTGTTCGATACTGAAATTTTTTACTTGTTCCATTTCATCCCGTAAAAGATCATATCTTTCCTGCTCTTTTAAACCATCGGTCTCTTCTTTTTTCTTTTCATGCATTCGGACCTTTTTTCGTCCTTCTCTTGCAGATAGTACCTGCAAATGCTCTACATTGCAGTTTTGCACGCAAAGACGATTCACACATTTTTTAATTACGTAATCTTCTCTTATCTGGATTTCTCCTGCAAAAATTGTCTCACGGGATGAATTTCCGATAAAAAACTGATATTTTCCCTTTTCCAGGATATATGATGCAGATGTCTCAACATATCCTGCCAGATCCTGCATGGATATTCGGATCGAAATATTCTGCTTCTCCCCCGGAGCAAGAAGTCTCGTTTTTGCAAAGCCTTTTAATTCTTTTTCCGGTTTTTCCGACTCTGTACCAGAACAGGACAAATAAAGCTGTATCGTTTCTTTTCCTGCATAATTTCCGGAATTTGTTACCTCCGTAATAAATTCCAGCTCTTCTTTTTCCTGTTTCATCTCTTTCGGAAGAATCGTAAACGATGTGTAAGACATTCCATATCCAAAGGGGTACAATACCTGTTTCCGAAAGGTATCAAAATAGCGATACCCCAGATAAATGTCTTCCTGATACACTGTTACCGGGCTTTTCGTATATCCTGTACTTCCATTTGCCTTTGCATCCAGTCCATAATTTTCGTAAGTTAAAATTTCATCTTCCTGTTCTTTATTCCAAGTGAAATTTTCTGCTGTCGGGTAGTCTTTGAAAGACTCTGCCATGGAAAAACTTAATTTGCCAGATGGATTCACAGCCCCCGTCAGAATATCAGCTAATGCTCCGCAGCCTTCTTCGCCCGGAATTCCCAGAAACACCACGGCCTTGATTGCGGAATAGGCGTTCACCCACTGCATATCGATCATTCCATTAATATTCAGTACAACGATCACATGTGGAAAAACACAGCACACCTGTTCCAGCAGTTCTTTTTCGGATTCGGTAAGTTCATAATCACCTTCGATGTGTCTGTCACATTCTTCCCCACCGGAATTCCTTCCCAGCACAAAAACAGCGGTATCGGTAAACTCCCTGGCTTTCTGCATCAGCTGCTCCGGAATGTGATACTCTGTCCACATCGGCTGATATTTTCCAAAGATCTCATACATAAAACCACAGTTCATATTTTCTACATTTGTGATATCAATACCGTCAATCACAAACTTTTCCGATTCGTTTTTTTGATGGCTGGTGTAAAATTGTTTTAACCCTGCTTCTGCACAGATTCCTCTTTTTTCACATTCACATAAGAGATTCTTGTTTGCAAGGGATTTGGATGCTCCCGAACCGTTTCCCGAAAAAATGGTTTCTATCTGTGCCCGTCCCAAAAAAGCCACCTTTTTTTCTTTTAATGGCAAGATCTGCTCTTCATTTTTCAAAAGAACAATTGATTCTTCCACAAGTTCCTGAAAAATACTTTTTTTCATCTCTTTTCCTTTCTTTCTGCTGATGTCTTCCTAAACAAGCCTCTTTTGTCTATTTACGCAATATAACATGGACTTCATGCATTTTTCCATCCTTGAAATCAGGCAGCACAAACCCATCTGCTTTGTCGGACATATCGCAAACTGCTCCATCTGTCTTAATTTCAAGCACTCCTTTTTCCAGATGATCTGGATTTTCGATGATTACATGATAATCAGCACCTCGAAAATGTCTGGTCACTTCTGCCTTTTCCCATTCTTTCGGCAGACACGGATCGATCCGCAGTCCATCGTAATCCCGTTTGATTCCGAGGATTCCTTCGTACAATCCCATCATGCACCACGCAGAAGTTCCCGTTGTCCAGGACTGGTAGGATCTTCCATAATATCCGGGATTAGTAGAATAACAGTTTGTAAAAACATATGGTTCTGCTCCGGATTGCATGGATGGATTTTTATCACTGTCCGGCATAATTTTTTTCAGTGTTTCGAATGCTTTGCTTCCTCTCCCCACCTTGCAGTCCATCAGAATTTTAAACCCTGTAGCATGACAGTATACGCCACCATTTTCAAACAATCCTGGCAGCATGCCGGACATTCTCCCTACATTGGGCGAATACTTCTGATACGGCGGAAGATTTAACGGAAATCCAAAATCATGCTCCATGGAATCCACTGCTTTTAATATCTTTGGTAATTTCTCTGCATCTGCAACATCTCCTAAAACAGCCCATGTCTGCGCGTTCAGATAAATTTTGCTTCCTTCGCTGTTTTTGGAACCAATATTCTCCACATCACTTAACGCCCGCATGTACCACGCTCCATCCCATGCATATGCATTAATGCTGTTTCGTAAGATACGATATTCCTCTGCTATTTTTCCGGCATATACCTGATCGCCTTTTTTCTTCAGTAATGCTTCTAATTCCTTCAGTGCTAGGCAGAACTGATGGGAAAGCATTACGGATTCCGCATATTCATCCGTTGTAACATTGAGTGCATCATTCCAGTCTGCAAAATAAATCCGCACCAGTCCATGCTTTCCTTTATCCTGCAGCAATCGATTCACAGCCGCTTTCACATGATCCAGAACAGCCGCCTTCCCTCCATCCTGCCATTCAATCTCCAGATCCAGGATAGAAAAGTCTCCCGTTTCTTTTATCAGCTGGCAGACAGCCCATATGATCCAGAACGGCTGATCGGAATACCGGGTATCATCATAAGGATACCACGTAAGAACTCCATGACCATCCCGAAACTGATGGCGAAGACATTCCAGAATCTCTTTTTTTGCTGTTTCCTGCCGATAGTTTAACAGGCCAACTGCAATCTGAAGATTATCGCGGACTCCTTTTTTCCCGACAATGCAAAAATCTACCTGTTTTTTCACCCAGTTATTCATCATGTGATTGATTTTTTCATCCGGCGTTTCCACGGTCAGCGAACGATATTTTTCCAGATAATGCGTTTCTGCTTTTTCAAGTTCCTTTTCCACAGCTGCAGAATTGGAAAACTTTTCCGATACCGCCCTTGCCTCTTCAAGTGATTCACTGATTCCAAATACAAACTGTAATTCTTTTTCTTCTCCTGGCTGTAGCACAATTTTATGCTGCAGCACACCGCCCAGAATAAAAAGGGCCGCTTTGGAATTTGTACAGTCTTTTCCCTTTACGACAATGTCCGGTCTCTGGAAAAGCGCGCTTGCTGATGCATCCAGCCTTGTTATGGTACTGGTTGTCCCGCAAAATGCTTCCAGATTTCCATCATATGCGTATGCCGGCTCTGATGCTGCCAGAAATGCGTTGTATCTTTTGTGCGGTGCGAAAGGATGTGCGGATCTGCAATATACACCCTTTAACTTTTCATCATAATCTGTTTCCATACAACGATACATTTCATAATATCGCGGATAAGAAAAGCCCTCCAGATAAAAGCTGACTGCTGAAAATATGCTGAGATGGCGCTGTCTTTCCCCTGTATTTTTTATTTTCAAAGTCCACACTTCCTGGTATCCTTCTTCCGGTACAAACAGCCGCCAGGAACTTGCAATATTCTGATAAGAAGACTGGATTCTGGAAGATCCAATGCTGTGTACGCACTGATAATTTTCTACTTCCGTATTTAATGGACCTTCGCCGATATTCCAGCATTCTTTGCTTTTCTCGTCTCTTAGATAGATATATCTTGCATCGTCCTGATTCATCATACACATATCTGCTTTTTCACTGAGGTAATAGCTGCGCCCATGTCCTGTCTGGGAAATCTGCGCACAGTAATGATTTTCATTCCACAGATAATTATACCAGTATCTTGGTGTTCTGGTGTCTGTTATAATGCAGGAATTTCCATCTTCTGAAAATGTATAAGATTTCTTTTTTTCATTGCATAATGTATCGCTCATTTTCAATTCTCCTTATTTTTAACCTACAGAGCCTGCCACTGGCAGTTTCTGTAAATTGAATGACAACTGCAAAGTCGGTACAGTCTTTCCTGTACCGACCTTGTAGTTTCTCCGTTTATTTTTTCTCTTTTCTCGCAAGTACTTCTTCCCGCATCTTTGGTAATTTTTCTTCCAGGTCAAATCTGGTAAAAATCAGGAACATAGCCAGGTTTACAACCAGCGGAAGATAGTTGGAAAATCCATAAATCGAATATCGCATGGAAGCAGTTGCACTTTCCAGCGATGCCTGATATCCGCCAATGGCAAGAAATGCGGATAAGATAACAGATCCAAGGCCGCTTCCCACTTTACTTCCAAATCCTATGGCTCCGCCCGACATTGCAACTAATTTCTTTCCATATTTCCATTCGTTATAATCTACCGTCATTGCTGTTAATACGCCGTACAGACACATCAGTGGAATCTGGATAAAGCTCGCCACAAGGCTGGTTGCTGCATAAACCATAAAGTTTTCCGGAATAAAGCAGCGGATCAGGGATGGAATGGCAGCTCCCATTAACCCAAGCTGAATTGTTTTTGTAACACCCAGCTTCGAAATGATCGGCTTGGAAACCACAAATCCGATTACCGTTGCCAGCATACCTGCCGCTCCTATGACTGCAACAAGATTATCGTTGCCAAAAATCCATTTTGCATAGTATGTACCCGAGGCTGCTGCCACTGCAGCGGTAATATTGGTAATCAAATTGAACAGAAGAACGATCACCCAGTATTTATTCTGCAATAACATTTTTATAGCATCTTTAAATGGAACTGCTTCCTCTTCTTCTGTTTCTGTCGGTGCTGTTTCTGATGCGTTTTCCGATTCGCTTTCATAATCCGAAGCAAATTTTGCTTTTCTTCCATTGTTGTAGCAGATCAGGAAAAGTAATAAAACGCCAAGTGCAAGCGCAACACCATATTTGATCCATGCACTCTGTGTACCACCCAGCATATTGGTTACCGGAATTGTGATAATAGCAATGATTGTTCCGGCACCGTAGTTTCCAACTGCACGGAACAGCCCCATATTGCTTCGCTCACTCTGGCTGTGGGTACGCACAATCATAACCGCTGAAAACGGTGTGGCAATCATAGTATAAATAACTGCTGTTAAAAGAAGATTGGTAACCAGTACATAAATCAATGCCGCTGTCTGTCCTGCCTGAATCGGGACCGTAAACATCATAATGATGATGACTGCTGCAGGAATCGCCATTTTCAGCATCCAGGAGTAATATTTCTTATTCCCACCTTTGGAGTGGTCAATCATATTTCCCACCAGAACGTCCGTCAGTGCATCTATAATCTTAGCGATCATCATCGCAATTCCGACTCCGCCTACCGCCATGCCGACTTTATCTGTATAAAAGTAAGTAAGCTGGCCAACCAGATTGGCCATCACGCCTATCGCTAACTGACCTCCCATATCAGCCATATAATCTCTTTTTCTCATAACTCTTCTTGCCCCGTCTGCATCATAGAGGACTTTTTGTTTCTTTTTTCCCATATCTTTTTCTCCCATCGTTTTTTACAGCCGCTGTTTTATACTTGTATTCTATCAAGTATTTTGTTTCTTTTATTACATATAGCAATTTAATATTATATATTTGGGCATTCTTTTTTTATTTTTAAATTATATTGAACACTTGGAAGATTGCCTGACAGAAGAAAACATACTCCTTTTTCTGTCTCTTTTCCTTCTATTCTTCCAATTTCATTTCCCGTTGGATCTAATGCTGTAAGAACGGCCTCCTTAGCTTTTACGTAGATTCTTCCTTCCAGCGTTTCGGCATATAATTTTCCATGAAAGTGTACTGCAGTAAACGGAAAGCCCATCATCTGTGCACCTTCCTGATACGTTGTCTTGTCCATTCCCGTTGTTCCCATCGCAGTGATCACAAATTCCTCTGCCTGCTCCAGTTTTTCCTTTCCCACTGGAAGAAGTGCCAGCGTAATCCGCTCATTTTCTGACTGGATCTCAATTTTTTCAGACAGCTGCAGACTTTCTGCTGGGCTTCCACTGAAATATCCGCAATACGGTGTATGAATTGCGAACCGGGCATGTGCCGGATCAAACACCAGCTCTTTTGTATCAGAAATCAATTTTCCATCTACCAGACCACATTCCTCCGAAAGTATCTTCCATTCTTTCATTGCCCGGTCAAGAATTGCAGCAAATTCACGATAATCTCCTGTGCCTGCGATTTTCTGAATTTCATCAAAGACAAGTGCCTGTGCTCCCAGATACACGCCTTCTCGTATCTCTTCTGCATTCTTCGCTGCCTGTTTCAGCCTGTTGTGGTCTTTATATTTCCGCCATGCGTCACGATACGGTGACCATGCATAATACACACCGTGTTCTGCCTCCGAGAGATCTGCCCCATTCAAAAATCCTGCGTTCACTGCAACAGCCGCGTCTCCCTGATAGGTATCCCCTCCGTCCAGGAATACATTTCGCATACATGTGATGTAAGGTAAAAAAGTAGTTGGCATTGCGTGCATTTTCGGCAGTGTTTTCAAATCGTTCTGTGTATATACGACATCTACACGGTTTTTAGCCGCCGATACCAGCCCTTTGAGAAATACAGATGCTATAAATCCCCACTGGCAGATAACCGCCGGATCATTATATACATCAAAAACACTCCAGATTTCATCGTCCGGCTGATCGTCCGCCTTTTCCGACGTATGATAATTGTATAAAATCAGTCCGTCCCAGTCGTTCAAGCATGCATAGGCAACCGTGTGCACATATGCTGTCGAATGGAAAGGATGTTCCCCATATTCGTTCCACTCACTGAGCATGAAAGGTTTTCCTTTTACAATGGCAACGGAAGCAAGATTTAAAAGTGTTGTTGCCATAGAACCAACTCCTGTCTGCATGGTCAGCGGGTTCGTTGACACATATTCGGCCGGCCCTGCAACCAGATAGGTATTTGCCTCCTGGATCGGAAGCAGCGGGTGATTAAAATAGCTGTTATTTTCCATAAAATCCCCGTCGGTATGGCCATATACATCCGCTGCACCGGCAACCAGATTGCTTGTCACGATCGGAACTTTTACTCCAAGGGAATGAAGATAATCTTTCATATCCTGATAAAAATTACGATTCATCGTAATGCCAAATTCCATAAAATCAGCATAGCGGGCCGGACTTTCATTTTCTTCCCATTTTCCCAAAGGGTCGCATTCCGGCTGATAGAAATTACCTGCGGCTCCCTGCACAGTTCCTTTCTCCGGATCTTCTTCCTCGCCAAGCGCACATTTTCCTTCAAACGTCCATGCTTCTTTCAGACGCTCTCTTGTTCCATATTTCATCAAGAGGAAGCTGTTAAAACGATTTTGTACCTCATCCCGATATGGCTGCATCTCTTCCCGCTGATCCGTTTCCATCGTTCCTTTAATCGCAGAATCTTCATTATTGATCTGAACCGTGATCACCGCCGGATCGTCAATCAGTGCAAGACCTGTATAAGGATTCACATGACAGAGAATCTTTCTGGCATATTCTTTTTGCAGCTCTATCATCCGTTTATTGTACATGGGAAAACGTTTGATGCAGCTTCCCGCATTTTCTGGGTAGTCCAGTCCATCTCCTTCTACAAAATCTCTTGCAACGATAAGATCAATGTGAAGGTAAATACCCCGCTCTTTCAATTTTGCGACAAAATAGTCAAATCGATCCAGACCTTCCGGATGAAATTCTCTCCCGTTTCCTTTTTCATAATCTAAAAGTGGAGCTTCTTTACAGCTGGACCAGCTGCGTGGTTCTTCGCTGATTGGGGCATCTGCTGCATGGAGCCGAATCACATTCACGCCCAGGCTCGCAAAACGTTCCGCCAGTTTCTCTGCGGTTTCATGATCCGGGGTATTTGATCTTGCAGCCACATTAAACCCAAGAAATTTTGCCCTTACACCATCTTCAAAATAAAAATGGCCATTCCTTGTCGTTACAAATCCATGTTTTCCAGCTGGTGCATCCAAAAGATAAGAATAATCGAGAACACCTTTATTTGGATTCGTTTTATTAATTTTAATTGGTTGTCTCATACGTATGATCCGCCTTTCCTTTTTTCTAATCGCACTTTATCAAAAATGAAAGGAAAGATATTACATAAAAACATACAAAATTATATGTTTTCGTATTGTTATTTTTCTTTTTCCATTTTATACTTTAAATTTGGAAGTGAAGGAATCGTGAATTGCTTTGCAGAAACTTTCAAACGAAAATTTGATCCACTGCATCCCACAGATACCAGGAGAATATCATATGAATTATGTTACTTTTTGTAAAAATTACTATGCCGTTACAGGAATTCCTACGAATCTAATTACTGAAGCAGGAGCTATTTACTCTGCTTTATCAGAACAGCTCCACATCTCAACCGAGAGCCCTTATCCGCTTTATCCATCCGATTATAATCCCGAATTTCGTTTTGCATCTCCCGACATTGTATATGGCTCTGTCCAAATTGAAACTACTGGTGAATATATCATCTTAGGCCCGGTTTTTTCCGTTCCTGTGACAGATGAGCTCGTCCGCAGTTATATGCATGACTCTGCCACGCCCCTGAAGTACAAGGAAGTAATCGCTGAGGCTCTCGCCTCCATTCCCCGGTTATCACATATCCAATTTTGTCAGCATCTTGTTTTCCTGCATCAATGTGTGAACCACAAGGAAATCAGTGTGTTGAAATTATTGGGACAGCGTGCACCCCAGCAATTGCGGCAGAGCCAGCAGCATTTGAAATCCATTACAGAAAATATGGAAAATAAAAAGATGCATAACACTTACCAGTTTGAATGCGAACTTTTTCAGTTTGTTCAAAACGGAAATGTAAATGCTTTGCAGAATTTTTTGAAGAATAATACATTACAATTAGAAGAAGGCAGACTTGCAAAAACCCCGATTCGCCATGCCAAAAATCTTTTTATCGTGACAGCAATCAAAACCGCTGTTCTTGGCGCCATTCCGGGAGGAGTAGATATTGAAAAAACATATCAGCTTCTGGATCTTTATATTCAGGAATGCGAGGCACTGCAGTCACTGGAAAAAATCCAGGCACTGCAATACTCCATGATTCTGGATTTTTGTCAGCAGGCAGGTGAAACCAAAATCCCTGCTGGAATCTCAAGAGAAGTTTATACCTGTATGAATTTTATCCGTACACATACAAACGAATCCATCTCTGTGAATGATGTCTCGGATTCCATTCAGAAAAGTACTTCCTACACGATGAAAAAATTCAAAACTGAGCTCGGCTTTACCATAGGTGCTTTCATTACAAGATGTAAATTAGAAGAAGCTAAAATGCTTTTAACCTACAGTACAAAAAGTCTGGCTGAAATCAGCAGTTATCTCTGCTTTTCCAGCCAGCCTCATTTTCAGAGTTTATTCAAAAAACAGTATCATATGACTCCTTTAGAATACCGGAAAAAATCCGGTGTAATGGATACTATACGGCTTTAGTTTATCCTTTCCAGAGGCCCATTACAAAAACCTCACCTGCCGTTTTATCTTTTGTATGAAAACAGCAGATGAGGTTTTTGCTAAGAATGAACATCAGTGCAGATGATAAACCAGTTTCACAAACGCCGGATCATCATGGTTTACAATTTCACTGTGTCCGAGATCTTTGTAAAACAGAACATAAAAAAAGCTTTCAATCCTTGTTTCAATCCCTCTGAGTTCATCATACAATCTGTCGTTTTACCCCTTATTTTCTGACATTTCTGTGGAAATATACTTTTTTCTTCCTCCTTCATTGCGAATCTTTCCGGGAAATGCTATAATAGCCAAAGTTGAAAGCGCGAAATCCGAAGCATTTGCAAGCTGCTTCGGAAAAAAAGACCATCCCCCGGACAAAAAGAGAGGGGATATGTCCATCCTACGGGACATAAGAAAGGAGTTATTCTATGCCTTATGATGACGTACAAAAATTTTCAGAGGCAGCCGTAAACAAAGCAAGGCTGCTGAAAGAACACCCGGGGAAATACTTTCTCCGTGCAGTCATGGCCGGTTTCTTTATCGTGGTTGCCATGATTTTCTCCAACGTGGTAGGCAATACGTTCCAGAGTACAGATCCTGCCTGGGGAAAACTGCTTGGCGGTATTGTGTTTGCCATTGCGGTTCTGCTGATCGTTTTTATCGGTGCAGAGCTTTTCACCGGAAACAATCTTGTTATGGCATTTGGGGCCTATGACAAAAAAGTCTCCTGGGCACAGGTTGGAAAAGTATGGCTGGTAAGCTACATCGGAAACTTTGTCGGATGCCTGATTCTCTCCGTAATTTTCGTACTGGCAGGTGCTTCCGGTACTGCCGATTATTACGCAGGATTTATTGGAAATAAACTTTCCATTCCTGCCGGAGAAATGTTTTTCCGTGCCATTCTCTGCAACTTCTTCGTCTGCCTTGCCGTTGCCTGCGGCATGAAATGCAAAAATGAAGTTGCCAAATTTTTCATGATTATACTTTGCATCGCCGGATTCGTTGTTGCCGGTTTTGAACACTGCGTTGCCAATATGGCCACCTTTGTTACCGCTGCACTTCTGGTCCCAGGCGGCATTTCTCTGACTGCCGCATTGAAAAGTATGGTCATTGTAACTATAGGAAACGCAATAGGAGGCGGTGTGCTCCTTGCCTGGCCGCTTCGAATGATGAGTGCAGATAAATGACAAAATCTTTATACATTGCGGAAAAACCGAGCGTTGCTCAGGAGTTCGCAAAAGCGTTAAAACAGAATATGCAGCGCAGGGATGGATACTTAGAGTCGGATCAGTCCGTCGTAACCTGGTGCGTCGGTCACCTGGTTACGATGAGCTATCCGGAAAAATATGATCCTGCGTTAAAAAGGTGGAGTCTCGAGACCCTGCCTTTTTTGCCTGAAAACTTCAAATATGAAATTATCCCGGAAGTAAAAAAGCAGTTCACCATTGTGAGTAACCTGCTCCACCGGGAGGATATTGAAACCATTTATGTCTGTACCGACTCCGGGCGCGAGGGAGAATATATCTACCGCCTCGTCGCACAGATGGCCGGTATCAAAGACAAGAAACAAAAGCGTGTCTGGATCGACTCGCAGACAGAAGAAGAAATCCTGCGCGGTATCCGCGAAGCGAAGGACGAAAGTGAATACGACAATCTTTCGGCATCCGCTTATCTCCGCGCCAAAGAAGATTACCTGATGGGCATTAACTTTTCCCGTCTCCTCTCGCTCAAATACGGAAGCGCTGTCGCATCGTATCTCGGCACTAAATATCAGTCTATTTCCGTCGGCCGTGTTATGACATGTGTGCTCGGCATGGTCGTACGCCGGGAGCGCGAAATCCGCAGCTTTGTGAAAACACCATTCTACCGTGTCATCGCCGGTCTTTCCTTAAATGGACGCAATTTTGAGGGGGAATGGCGCGCCGTAAAAGGCAGCCGCTACTTCAACTCTCCGCTTCTCTATAAGGAGAACGGCTTCCAGAAAAAAGAGGACGCACAGAAACTGATCGAGGAATTAAGCATGCAGAATCCTCTGATCCCGCATGTCCTGAAAATGGAGCGAAAAAAGGAAAATAAAAATGCACCACTGCTTTACAACCTTGCGGAGCTGCAAAATGACTGTGCCCGCTTTTTCAAAATCAGTCCGGATGAAACGCTGAAAGTTGTTCAGGAGCTTTACGAGAAAAAGCTGGTTACCTATCCGCGAACCGATGCCCGTGTGCTTTCTTCTGCCGTTGCCAGGGAAATCAGCAAAAACCTGCGCGGCCTGCAGCAGTACGGCATCTGCAGCGGCCTTGCAAATGAAATTTTGCAGGGTGAAAGCTGGAAAAAGATTGGTTCCACCCGCTATACAAACGATAAACAGATTACCGATCACTATGCGATCATTCCGACCGGACAGGGCCTTAACAATCTGCGGAACCTCTCGGAACTCTCCGCAAAAGTTTATGAGACAATTGTCCGCCGTTTTCTCGGTATCTTCTATCCGCCGGCGGTCTATCAGAAAGTTGCTCTTGTCACCGAAATCGGCGGCGAGCAGTTTTTCTCCAACTTCCGTGTTCTCGTGCAGGAGGGCTATTTAAAAGTCATGCAGTATTCTTTCTTCCGTAAGAAAGAGGAGGACGACGAGGGCAGAAAAGAGGACGAGACGACTTGCGATCCCTCTTTTCTTGCAGCGCTGTCCCAGCTGCAGAAAGGCAGCGAGCTGAATCTTCTCGGCCTTTCTATCAAGGAAGGAGAAACCTCTCCGCCAAAACGCTACACCTCCGGTTCGATGATCCTTGCAATGGAAAATGCCGGACAGCTCATTGAAGACGAGGAGCTGCGCGAACAGATTAAGGGAAGCGGCATCGGAACGAGTGCGACGCGTGCTGAGATTCTGAAAAAGCTTGTCTTTATCAAATATCTTGCTCTGAACAAAAAGACACAGGTTATCACCCCGACACAGCTTGGCGAAATGATCTACGACGTCGTACACCAGTCGATCCGCCCGCTTCTGAATCCGGAGCTGACAGCAAGCTGGGAAAAGGGACTTACCTATGTAGCGGAAGGCTCCATTACCTCCGAGGAATATATGGGAAAACTGGAAAACTTTGTGACACGCCACACGGTAAATGTGAAGCAGCTGCGGAATCAGTTCCAGCTAAAGAGCAGCTTTGATGCGTCCGCGCCGTATTACAAAAAAGCCTCCTCCACGCGCTCCCGTACCGGGAAACGTACCGCTGCAGAAGACTCCTCTGCAAAGTCCTATTCCACCGCCGGAAAAAAGGGCGCACAGAACTCCTGAAATGTGGTAAGATAAACAGGAACTAAAACAAGAAAGGATGAATCACGCATGAAAGATGCAACCATTTCTGAACTTTATGATTTAACCCAGACCATTGCCGCAAAAATCTTTGAAGGCAAAACGTATCCATGGGAAGTGCTTCCGCTCATTAAAGATTTTATTCTTGAACTCGGCGAAACACTCGATCCGGCAGAATACGAAAAACGCGGTGAAAATGTCTGGATCGCAAAAGATGCCGTGATCGCACCGACCGCTTCCATTAACGGCCCATGCATCATTGGAAAAGGCGCTGAGATCCGTCAGTGTGCCTTTATCCGCGGAAACGCCATCGTCGGCGAAGGCGCTGTCGTTGGAAACTCCACCGAACTGAAAAATGTCATTCTCTTTAATAAAGTACAGGTTCCGCATTACAACTATGTCGGCGACTCTGTTCTTGGATACAAAGCCCATATGGGTGCCGGTTCCATTACTTCCAATGTAAAATCCGATAAGAAGCTCGTTGTTGTCAAAGGCGCAGATGAACAGATCGAAACCGGACTGAAAAAATTCGGTGCGATGCTCGGCGATGAAGTCGAGGTCGGCTGTAACAGCGTATTGAACCCGGGAACGGTTGTCGGAAGAAATTCCAACATTTATCCACTCTCCTGTATTCGCGGTGTGATCCCGTCAGGTCATATTTTTAAGAATGCGAAAGAAATTGTCAAAAAAATCTGATAATTAAAAAAATTCTCTTTTATCGAGAGAAAACCAAACCGATTGATTTAAAAGACCGCCGGAAATTTTATCGTTTTCCGGTGGTCTTTGCAATTTTTTATCAAAATATGCTGGACGAATGACCAATTTTGTGAGACAATAACCATAGGTCTGTGAACAGGCTGGAAACAGTCCGTTCGAAAGACAAAAGCTCAAATAAGTACATATTTGAAAGGAGTTTAACAATGACTTATTCACACGAAGTAGAAATGATGTGTCCGGTTGCCCAGGGCGTGCATCACGGTGCAGCTCCGATTCCGGAGGAAGCAAAATGGGTAAAAGCAAAAGAAATCAAAGACATTTCCGGATTCACTCACGGTATTGGCTGGTGCGCACCGCAGCAGGGTACCTGCAAGCTGACTCTGAACGTAAAAGAGGGCGTTATCCAGGAAGCTCTCGTTGAGACCATCGGATGTTCAGGAATGACTCATTCTGCAGCTATGGCATCTGAGATTCTGCCAGGACTTACCATCCTTGAGGCACTGAATACTGACCTTGTGTGTGATGCTATCAATACTGCTATGAGAGAGCTCTTCCTGCAGATCGTTTACGGAAGAAGCCAGAGTGCATTCTCCGAGGACGGACTGGTTGTAGGCGCAGGCCTGGAAGACCTTGGTAAAGGACTTCGTTCCCAGGTTGGTACCATGTACGGAACTCTTGCAAAAGGACCTCGTTATCTGGAGATGACCGACGGTTATGTAACAGGTATCGCTCTGGATGCAGATGATGAGATTATCGGTTACAAATTCATCAACTTCGGAAAGATGATGGACTTCATCAAAGCCGGCGATGATGCAAACACAGCTTTCGAAAAAGCAAGCGGACAGTACGGACGTGTTGCTGATGCTGTTAAGATCGTTGACCCGAGAAAAGAGTAATCAGATAATTTAGGAGGATAGGAAAATGGCTTTATTTGAATCATATGAAAGAAGAGAGAAACAGATTCTGGCTAAGCTTGCTGAGTACGGAATCAACTCCATCGAAGAAGCTGCAGAAGTTACAAAAGCTGCTGGCCTTGATGTATACAAAATGATCGAAGGCATTCAGCCAATCTGCTTCGAGAATGCAAAATGGGCTTACACTGTAGGCGCAGCAATCGCAATCAAAAAAGGATGCCGCAAAGCTTCTGAAGCTGCTGCAGCAATCGGTGAGGGACTTCAGTCCTTCTGTATCCCGGGTTCTGTAGCAGATCAGCGTAAAGTTGGTCTTGGCCATGGTAACCTTGGTAAAATGCTTCTGGAAGAGGACACCGAGTGCTTCGCATTCCTGGCTGGACATGAGTCCTTCGCAGCTGCTGAGGGTGCTATCGGTATCGCTGAAAAAGCAAACAAAGTACGTCAGAAACCTCTGCGTGTTATCCTGAACGGTCTTGGAAAAGACGCTGCTCAGATCATCGCTCGTATCAACGGCTTTACTTATGTAGAGACTGAGTATGACTACTACACCGGAGAACTGAAAGAAGTATTCAGAAAAGCATACTCCGATGGACCGCGTGCGAAAGTTAACTGCTACGGCGCTAACGACGTTCGTGAAGGCGTTGCTATCATGTGGAAAGAGAACGTTGACGTTTCCATCACCGGAAACTCCACCAACCCGACTCGTTTCCAGCATCCAGTTGCAGGTACCTACAAAAAAGAGCGTATCGAAGCTGGTAAAAAATACTTCTCCGTTGCTTCCGGCGGTGGTACAGGACGTACTCTTCACCCGGACAACATGGCAGCAGGTCCTGCTTCCTACGGTATGACCGATACTATGGGACGTATGCATTCTGACGCTCAGTTTGCAGGTTCTTCTTCTGTACCGGCTCACGTAGAAATGATGGGTCTGATCGGCGCAGGAAACAACCCAATGGTTGGTATGACTGTTGCTGTAGCTGTTGCTGTTGAAGAGGCAGCAAAAGCTGGCAAATTCTAAGATTAGCCAAACTTTGCGTAAATAAAATTATTTGAGCAAAAAAGAAGCGCCGCGGGAATTTTCCCGTATGGCGCTTCTTTTTTGCTGCTTTCGATATCCTGCAAAGTTGGGCGTGCAGATTGCAGGAACGATGTTTCAAACACATGCTATATTCTTTTGATCCATGCACAAAAAACGCCTCTGAACCCAAAACGTTTCAGAGGCGTTTTTTATATCATTCTAAGCATTATTTTGCAGCGATAAACTTCTTTGCAACCAGTGTCTCTGCACAAAGTACTGCTCCGCCTGCTGCGCCGCGGACCGTGTTGTGGGACAGACCTACGAATTTCCAGTCGTAGATGGAATCCTCTCTTAAACGGCCTACGTTGATTCCCATACCGTTCTCGTAGTTGACATCCAGTGTTACCTGCGGACGGTTATCTTCTGTCATGTAACGGATGAACTGTTTCGGTGCGCTTGGCAGATTCAGCTCCTGCGGAAGGCCTTTGAAGTTCTCCAGTTTTTCGATCAGCTGCTCTTTCGTCGGTTTCTTGCGGAATTTTACGAAAACAGCTGCGGTGTGTCCGTTTAATACCGGAACACGGATACACTGACAGGTGATCTTCGGCTCAGTTGCTTTTACGATCACGCCGTTTTCAATTTTACCCCAGATACGAAGCGGCTCCTGCTCGCTCTTCTCTTCTTCTCCGCCGATGAACGGGATGATGTTTCCTTCCATCTCCGGCCAGTCTTTGAAGGTTTTTCCTGCTCCGGAAATTGCCTGGTATGTGGTTGCAACCACTTCATATGGCTCGAACTCTTTCCATGCCGTTAATACCGGTGCATAGCTCTGGATTGAGCAGTTCGGTTTTACAGCGATAAAGCCTCTCTTGGTTCCCAGACGTTTTTTCTGAAACTCGATAACATCGAAGTGCTCCGGGTTGATTTCCGGAACTACCATCGGAACATCCGGTGTCCAGCGGTGTGCGCTGTTGTTGGAAACAACCGGTGTCTCGGTCTTTGCATATGCTTCTTCAATCGCTTTGATCTCATCTTTCGACATATCAACAGCGGAAAATACAAAATCTACGGTAGATGCCACATGCTCTACATCATTTACATTCATCACAACGAGCTTTTTCACTGCTTCCGGCATTGGAGTATCCATTTTCCAGCGTCCGCCGACTGCTTCCTCATATGTTTTTCCGGCACTTCTCGGACTTGCTGCCAGGGTCACAACTTCAAACCACGGATGGTTCTCCAGCAGAGAAATAAATCTCTGTCCTACCATACCGGTTGCTCCTAAAATTCCTACTCTCAATTTCTGCTCCATTGGTTTCATCTCCTTGTTCTTCTGTGGCGTACATTTGTGCGTCTCATGTCATACTATACCAATTTTTTCAAAATTGCAACTGTTTTTTCAATTTTCCTGTAAATATTTTTTATTCTGCTCGATGACAGCCTGCATCGCATCTGCTCCCGGCGCGCCGATCGTGTTGCGTCGTTCTACGCAGTTCTTCATACTGATGGCATCATAAATATCATCCTCGAAGACCGGGCTGATCGCTTTGTACTCTTCGAGTTTCATATCATCAAGGGAGATTCCTTTGTCAATGCAGTACAGAACGAGACGGCCGACAATGCCATGTGCATCGCGGAACGGAACGCCTTTTCCAACAAGGTAATCAGCTGCGTCCGTTGCATTCGTGAAACCGTTCTTTGCACTGTTCTCCATGCGGTCTTTTTTGAAGTGCATGGTAGAAAGCATGCCATTGAACAGAGCCAGGCATCCTTTTACGGTGTCGATGGCATCGAAGGTCAGCTCTTTATCCTCCTGCATATCTTTGTTGTACGCCAGCGGGATTCCCTTCATAGTGGTGAGCATTGACATCAGAGCTGCGTAAACGCGGCCTGTTTTTCCTCGAACAAGCTCTGCGATATCCGGATTCTTTTTCTGCGGCATGATACTGCTTCCGGTGCTGTATGCGTCGTCGATGTCCACAAACTGATACTCATTGGTATTCCAGATGATGATCTCCTCGGAGAAGCGGGAAAGATGCATCATAATCGTAGAAAGAGCACTGAGGAGCTCAATGACATAGTCACGGTCGGATACGGAATCCATGCTGTTTAAGGTCGGGCCGTCAAAGCCGAGCAGCTCTGCTGTGTAAGCGCGGTCCAACGGATACGTCGTTCCAGCCAGCGCACCGGAACCGAGCGGACAGTAATTCATTCTCTTGTAGATGTCTGCAAGGCGGCCTCTGTCGCGGCGGAACATTTCAAAATATGCGCCCATGTGATGTGCCAGTGTGATCGGCTGTGCTTTCTGCAGATGGGTGAATCCCGGCATATAGGTGTGAATGTTCTCTTCCATGATTTTTTCGAGTGTTACCAGCACCTCTTTGACGAGTGCATCAATCTCGGTGATCTCATCGCGGACATAAAGTTTCATATCGAGGGCTACCTGGTCATTGCGGCTTCTTCCGGTGTGCAGCTTCTTTCCGGCGTCTCCGATGCGGTCGATCAGGTTTGCCTCCACGAAGCTGTGGATATCCTCATATTCGCTGGTGATTTCCAGTTTTCCGCTCTCTACATCGGCAAGAATCCCCTCCAGTCCTGCAAGAATCTGGTCTCTCTCCTCTTCTGTCAGGATGCCCTGTTTTGCCAGCATCTTTACATGTGCCATGCTGCCTTTGATGTCCTGTTTATAGAATTTCTGATCAAAGCTGATGGATGCATTAAAATTATACACTAACTTGTCGGTCTCTTTTGTGAACCGTCCGCCCCATAACTGTGCCATTTTCATTCCTCTTTTCCTGTAAGTTTTTTAAATTATCATGCATTATTATACAAGCATCCAACCTTCCTTTGCAAGTCAAATCACCTACTTTCCCGAATTTCGGCGTTTTGTGTAGTTTTTTTCCAGCCAGCCCAAGATGCCGTACAATCCTGCCGCAACGAGGCAGAGGATCAGGATGGACAGGATTACCCAGTCAAGTCTGAACAGATTTGCCCACCTTTTTGCGGCAGAGACGCTCGTCAGCCGCCCGATTTGCCGCTATCCAGAGCTCTTCAGAGACGATAGCAGGAATTTTCCCCGCATAGACGTACTGCCCGCCCGGCGGTGTAGGGAGCGTTTTTCCGGTGTTAAAATCGTAATGCTTCTTGTTCATGACTACGGTGCCTTTATTCATGGGATTCCGCACCATGCGGATAATGTCTGTTCCAGAGAATGGTTTTCCGGCGCGGCTGCGGACGCCCTCCGCTGCCAGAACCGCCGCAATTTTCCGTCCGCCGAGACCGTCTGCACAGAGTTCGTACATACGGCGCTTCACTGCGGCCTCCTCCGGGATGATCTCAATCGCTCCGTCTGCCGTCCGCCGGTAACCATAACTTTTTGAGGTCAGCACCGGCTTTCCATTATTCTGCTGCCGTTTCTGGTGCGCCAGATTCATCTTCTTGCTCAGCTCCCGGCTGTACTCCTCCGCCAGAATCGCCTTAATGCCGGTCAGAAGCGCGTCTTCCGGCGAATAGAATGTGTTCTCCAGATAAAAATACAGCCGCTTTCCGGCGCAGTTTAAGCGGTCTGCGAACAGATACCAGTCCCGCGTGTTCCGCATCAGGCGGTCCTGCGACTTGATTACGACGACATCAAACCGGTTCTGCTCGAGATCCTCGTACAGGCGGTTATATTCCCATCTGCCCTTCCGGCTCGTACCGGAGCGGCTCTCCACGTAGGCATCCACAAGCCTCCATCCTCTTGCCCGGATTGCCTCTTCCGCCTCCGCCGCCTGTCTTACCAGCGCATCCTTCTGATTTTCCTCCTCGGTGCTGCACCTTGCATAATAAACCGCACGCAGCTTCTCCTCTTCCATCTCCTGTCTCACTTTCCAGATGCTTCTCTTTACTATATAGAAAAAAGGACCGGAAAGTTCCGACCCTCTTTTTGTAATTTCTTTTACGGATTGCACCGTCCGCACGGCTCATAGCCTTCGGCGATCAGGTCCTCGCGCGGTCCCTGATATGTCGCCTTGTTTTCATCCTTAATCGAGCTGACGCTGGAGCATGACGGCAGGTGGAATTTCATGCTGGATGTGTTCATGACATATTCCTGCTGATCCGTCATCGTTCCGCTGCTTTCGCTTAACGTGCTGTCTCCCGTTGCATAATTAATTGAGATGCCCGGCTGATTGTTGTATGCGAAGATATGGAAGGAAATGCCCTCGCCGTCATCTTCCATGGAAAGTGCCTCCATCTCCACACCGTCCGCTACAAGGTTGTCCCCGGTAAAAATTGGTGTAACGCGGTACAGCACATGGTTTCCGGTCTCTTTGACGTAGTCGGCAACCATGTTTTCAAACGGCAGCATGCCCTCGACATTCAGATAACGTGTTCCAGTGATCAGATTCTTCTCGTTTGCATTCTCACCGGTCAGCTGGTATCCGATCAGATGGCAGCGGTTGTACAGATATTTACCTTCCACCTGATCGTATTTTACCGTATGCCAGCCCGTCGGCTTTACCTGGCCGATCGCGCCGCGCTTCTCCGTCGGCATCAGATCCTGGCCAATATTCGCCTCTGCCACGCCGCACCGTCCCAGGCTGTCCAGATCGCTGTAATGCTCGTACGACTCGGTCGTCTTTTCCTCATCGGTAAAATCCGGCTCATTTCCGTTTAAAACGACATACGGTTCACCGGAAAACTCCGGAACATCAAGAACTGAAACGGCCGTCGGTGCCTGATCGGTAATCTGGGATTCCGTCATCGTATAAGCGGCCGTAACCTCCGAACCGGAATCTGCTCTCTCCGTCGAGAGAAGATCCTGCGCCTCACAGCCGGTCAGTGTCAGAGCAAGAAGCGCCGCCAGCAGCAGAAGCTGTTTTCTTAGTTTTTTCATTTCTCATATACCTCTTTCGTTATTTTCTCATGGGAATAGCCTGCAAACTCCTCCTCAGACACTTTATTCCATTTGGAAAGATCCAGGTCGAATTTCCGGTCAGACGGATAATGCCGGTTCCACCAGAAAACGATGATTTTCTCTATCTTCGCTTCCACAGCCTGCAGTCCTGTATTCTCCACAAAGCAGTATTCTCCTTCGCCTGCCTGCTCCAGAAAATCTGCCGCCGCCTGAAGTGTTACCTTCCCACTCTCCTTCTGCTCCGCGAACAGCTTTTCCGAAGCCGGATTCATCCAGAGCGTTTTCCCCTCACACAGTTCGCAGATTTTTTCCGTTACCACGCGGTCCCGCGAAACGCGTCGTCCGCCAAACTGCATTCCTCTTCGTTCTTCCAGACATACGATTCCAATCATCTGTCATCCTCCCTTCTCTTGCGTGTGCATATCTGAACACCTGACTGCCGTAGATAATCAGATAGCCAAGCCCCTCTCTTGCCCCGATAAACTCTCCGATTACAACACCGACGAGGCACAGGCCGATGTTGACCTTCCACACGGCGAGCAGCCCCGGAAACGACCACGGCAGCACAACGCGGAACAGCATATCCTTCTTCGTTCCGCCGAGTGTTGCAATCAGGCGGAGCATATCCGGCTCCACACTCTGAAAGCTGCTGTAAATGCTGATCACCGAGCCGAATATCGCAACGGAAATGCCGGCCGTGATGATCGTTTTCACGTTTGCCCCCATCCACACAATGAGAAGCGGGGCGAGCGCCGATTTCGGCAGGCTGTTCAGGACTACCAGGTACGGCTCCATCACCGCAGAAAAGCGCGGAAAGAGCCACAAAAGCACAGCGAACGCCATGCCAAGTGCCGAGACGAGCAGAAAGCTGATTCCCGTCTCATACACCGTGATCCCGATATGGCGCAGAAGGTTCTGCTCCGTCAGCAGGGTCACGAACGTTTTTCCCACCCGCACAGGGCTGGAAAAGATAAACGGATCGATCCATCTCAGATCCGCCGCCACCTCCCATAATACCAGAAAACTGACGAGAAGCAAAGCCCGAAACACCCGCACCTGCTCCCGTTCTCTTTTTTTCTGCCGGAGATACGCCCTCTGAAAGCTGCTCTCCGGCGTTTTTGCCTGCTCACGCATTTTCATTCAGCTCCTTCCAGATGGCATTGAAATACGTTTTAAATTCCGGCGCACTGCGCGCTTTCATCGGCGTGCGCTCCTCCATCGCAAACCGGATCGGAATCTTTTTTTTCACATATGCCGGCCGTGCCGCCAGAACAATCACACGGTCCGCCATGCTGATGGCCTCCGAAATATCGTGTGTCACGAGAATTGCTGTCTTTCCCTCTTTTTTGATGATCTTTCCGATATCATCACAGACGTTCAGCCTCGTCTGGTAGTCGAGAGCGGAGAACGGCTCGTCAAGCAGCAGAAGATCCGGCTCCATCGCCAGTGTACGGATCAGTGCCGCCCTCTGCCGCATACCGCCGGAAAGTTCGGACGGACGGGCATTGGAAAAGGATTTCAGGCCGTATGTCTCCATCATCTCCCCGACTTTTTCTTTCCGCTCGGGTGTCAGCGTGCGCGAAATCTCAAGGCCCAGCAGAACGTTGCTGTAGATGGTCCGCCATTCAAACAGGTGGTCTCTCTGCAGCATGTAGCCGATATGGAGATCCGCCTCCGTGATCGGCCGTCCGCGGCTCAGCAGAGTTCCCGCCTCCGGCTTTAAAAGACCGGAAATCAAGTTCAGGATCGTGCTCTTTCCGCAGCCGCTCGGTCCGACAAGAGCAACAAATTCCCCCGTTTTTACCGAAAAGGTCAGATCGCACAGCGCCGGTGTTTCTCCTTTCATGGTGTGATAGGACAGTGATATATGCTCTAATGACAGGATTTGATCATCCATTTTTTTGCATCCTCCTCTATCTATAAGATATCATATGCAGCTTGCATCCCAGCCGCGCTGAGGCTATAATAGAAAGGATTGAAAGATACCAGGAGGTTTGAAGATACATTATGGCCAATAAAAGAAATTACCAGAAGGAGCTGGATGCGAAGATTGCAGGACTTCACGGTGAAGTTCCGACCTTGCTGCTGCACAGCTGCTGTGCGCCGTGCAGCAGTTACGTGCTGGAATATCTGTCGCAGTATTTTTCCATTACGCTCTTTTACTATAATCCCAACATCTATCCGCCGACGGAGTACGAGCACCGCGTGGAGGAACAGCAGCGTCTGATCCATTCTCTTCCCGCCGTGCATCCGATTTCCTTCTGCCCCGGCCCGTACGATTCTGACCGGTTCTATGAGCTGACACGCGGGATGGAAAATGTGCCGGAGGGCGGCGAGCGCTGTTTTGTCTGCTATGAAATGCGGCTCCGCGAAGCGGCCGAAATGGCAAAGCAGCTCAAACTCGACTATTTTACAACAACCCTCTCCATCAGCCCGCTGAAAAACGCGGAAAAGCTGAATGAAATCGGAGAACGGCTTGCCGCCGAATACGGGATCCCATATCTCAATTCAGATTTCAAGAAACGGGGCGGCTACCAGCGTTCCATCGAACTTTCCCATGAATACGGCCTCTACCGCCAGGACTACTGCGGCTGCGTCTTTTCCCGCCGGGAACGCGACGCACGGGTGGCAGCACAGGAAAATGGCAACAGCTGATGTGCTCTTTGAAGTGCCCGGCCAAAAGCTCCGTCAGGATATGCTGTACGAACTGATTTTCCTGAAACTTGTAACAGCAAACGCCCTTTGCAGCAGATCTTTTTCCTGCAAAGGGCGTTCGTATTTCTGTCATATTTCTCATGATACCAGAAAACCCACAGAACCTTACGTCCTGCGGGTTTCTAAAGAATAAGCCGAAAATCAGATTCGAACTGACGACCCCTTCATTACGAGTGAAGTGCTCTACCGGCTGAGCTATTTCGGCCTGTGAAATTTATTTCCTGAATGACACAATCATTATTATACCGTATTTTTTTGAAATTGCAAGCATTTTTTTGAAATTTATGAATCTTTTTCTAAAATTTGTTCCGCCCCACTGATTTCCCGCCGTTTCCATCCCTGTTGTTTTCACCTCCCTGACGCAAATTTTATGCATAAACTTTGTCCTTACTTTCAAAAATTAAGGAAAACCATCCCTTTTCCTTATAAAAATTAATGTATTTTGAAAGAAAAGCATTGACAACCGCCAAAAAAGTAAGTATAGTTTTTAACTAAAGGAAGAAAGGGGCTGTTGTCATGACCATGCAATACGATAATCTGGAAGACAAGCTCAGTCAGCTTGTAGAGTATACGAAAGATTCCGGAAAGATTGATTTATCTTTATACACTGAGTACGATGTAAAACGGGGACTGCGTGATTCCACTGGTAAAGGTGTTCTCACCGGCCTGACCGAAATTTCCGATGTTATCGGCTTCGATATTGATGAGCGCACCGGCGAAAAAGTTCCGACCGATGGCCGTCTCTATTTTCAGGGCTATAACGTCGCAGATCTGATCAAAGGTATGGAAGGACGACGCTTCGGTTTTGAAGAGATTACCTATCTTCTTCTGTTCGGTTCTCTTCCGACAGAACCGCAGTTAAATGATTTCAACGAAATTTTAAGTATCTACCGCGAGCTGCCGGACACTTTTGTCCGCGACGTTGTCATGAAGGCAACCAGCAAAAACATGATGAATACTCTGCAGCGCTGTGTGCTGACCCTGTATTCCTACGACGAAAAGCCAGATGACATTTCCATTCCGAACGTCCTCCGCCAGGCTTTGAGTCTGATCGCCAAAATGCCGCTGATCGCCGTTTACGGCTACCATGCATACCGCCACTACCACGAAAACCAGAACCTGATCATCCGAAATCCGAAACCGGAGCTGTCGATGGCTGAAAACATTCTGCAGATGCTTCACCCGGATGGAGATTACACTGCTCTGGAGGCAAAGGTTCTCGATGTTGCGTTAATTCTTCACGCAGACCACGGCGGCGGAAATAACTCAACATTTACGACACACGTTGTCTCCTCCTCCGGAACCGATACCTACTCTGCTGTTGCGGCTTCTTTAAGTTCCTTAAAAGGACCGCGCCACGGCGGTGCCAACTTGAAGGTTATGGAGATGTTTGAAAATATTGAAGAGAATG
This sequence comes from Blautia sp. OM06-15AC, assembly GCF_003481425.1. Taxonomy (NCBI): domain Bacteria; kingdom Bacillati; phylum Bacillota; class Clostridia; order Lachnospirales; family Lachnospiraceae; genus Blautia; species Blautia sp. OM06-15AC. The sequence goes on from NZ_QULD01000009.1 coordinate 128,410, forward strand.
TTATAAACTGGGAAGACGAAAACGAACTGCGCACCTACCTGACCAAAATACTTGATCGTGAAGCATTCGATGGAACTGGTCTTGTCTATGGTATGGGCCATGCTGTTTATACCCTGTCCGATCCACGTTGTGTGATTCTGAAAGAATATGCAAAGAAGCTTTCCGCTGAGAAGCACCGCGAGAAAGAATTTGCTCTCTATGAGTCTGTAGAACGCATTGCCGGCGAGTGTATCGCCAAAAAGCGCCGTCTGCTCAAACCAGTCTGTGCAAATGTTGATTTCTACAGCGGTTTCGTCTACGCAATGCTTGGCCTTCCAAAAGAGCTCTACACCCCGATCTTTGCTATCTCCCGTATCTCCGGCTGGTCCGCACACCGGATCGAAGAGCTTGTCAACGAAGGAAAGATCATCCGTCCGGCTTATAAATATGTCGGTCATCATCGTCCGTACGTTGCCATTGAAAGAAGAACCCCAAGAAAGACTTCCCACAGTTTTTCAAATAACTAAAAAATTATGCAAAAAGGACACCTGCCCGTACCGTTCTGGTATCGGGCAGGTGTCCTTTTATTGCCAAGTGATCTCTCTAAAAACCCGCGGAGCGTGCTTCTCATGGTTATAAACAAAACTCTGCGTTATACCCGGATCTTTGTTCCCTTGGTGTCTCGTTTTGCCAGCTTAATCTTCGCTGTCAGAGAAATCTCTTTGTCGTGATACGTGATCGTGTAATCCATCCGGCTTGCCAGCAGATACGCATGCTCTACCGCGTCGTCCTCTGCCATACGGATACCACGCACACCAACGGCTGCTTTTTTCTTCTCCGGCACTTCACTCGTAAGGAAGCGCAGGAAGACACCGTTTTTCGTCTGCAGAACCACATACTCCTGCTCCTGGCAGACCTCGGCAAGAATCAGACGGTCCTCCTCGGATGAAAGCTTCGTCGCCGCGATCGTTCGTTTTACGACATCAAACTCGGATCCATCGACAAGCTTTACCATACCGGCCGCGCTGACGAACAGCAGCTTATTGTTCTTGATATGTTCCAGTGCATCGACGTAAATCATCTGCTCCTTCTGGCTGCTGTAATTTCCAAGGTTGTCGATCGGCGTTCCCTTGTCACGGAATCTTCCATACGGGATGTCCATTACTTTGATGCTGTGCATCATTCCAAGATCCGTAAAGACGCAGATCTTATCGGTGTTTTTGCACTGGAACACATATTTGTTCTCGTTGTGCACAGCCTCTTTGTTCCGCTCGTAAGCAGACGTATCGATCGTCTTCGCATAACCGAAGCGGTCCATCAGGAAGACAACATCCATCTCCTCGACCTTCGGCTCCTCAAGAACAATCGCCTCAGCATTCTCAATCGCCGTTTTCCGCTTGTGGCCGTACTCTTTTTTTATCTGCGTCAGGTCTTCCATAATAACTTCCGACATCGAGTCGTAATGATTTAAGATATCCTCGTACTTTGTAATCTTCGCCACAGTCGCCTCATGATCTTTTAAGAGTGCTTCCACTTCCAGTCCGATCAGTTTCTGCAGACGCATCTCCAGAATCGCCGTTGCCTGGCGTTCCGTAAAGCAGAGCTGTGCTGCCATACGCTCACTTGACTTTGATTTGAAGCGGATACCATCGGTCACTCCCATAATCAGACACTCTTTGACCTGCTTCTGTGTCTTGCTTCCGCGCAGGATCTCAATGATCAGATCGATCACATCGCATGCCTTGATCAGACCTTCCTGCACCTCGCGGCGCTCCATCTCTTTGCGGAGAAGGTTCTGGTATTTGCGGGTTGCCACTTCAAACTGGAAATCAACGTGATGCTCGATCACCTGTTTAAGGCTTAACGTCTCCGGTCTTCCATCTGCCACGGCGAGCATGTTGACACCGAACGTATCTTCCAGACGTGTTTTCTTGTACAGCAGATTCGTGATCCGCTCCACATCCGCGCCTTTTTTCAGTTCGAGCACGATGCGTGTTCCTTCTTTCGAGGACTGGTTGGAAATGTCGACGATTTCCGGCGCTTTCTTGCTCTCCACAAGCCCCGCCACATCGTTCAGGAACTTTCCGATGTTCGCACCGATCATCGGGTACGGAATTTCGGTGATCACAAGATACTGCTTTCCGTTTCTGCCTTTCTCCACTTCCACTTTTCCGCGGATTTTAATCTTTCCGACACCTTTTTCGTAGATCGACAGCAGGTCATCCTGATTGACGACAATACCGCCGGTCGGGAAATCCGGTCCTTTGATGTATTTCATCAGACCTTTGACGGTGATGTCGTTGTTTTTCATGTAGGCCTTGACCGCATCCACAATCTCACACAGGTTGTGCGGCGGAATGCTTGTTGCCATACCGACAGCGATACCGTCTGCGCCATTCAACAGAAGGTTCGGCACGCGCACCGGCAGAACAGACGGCTCTTTTTCCGTCTCGTCGAAGTTCGGTACGAAATCGACAACGTCTTTGTCGAGATCCTTTAAATAGACCTCCTGTGTAATTTTCTGCAGTCTCGCCTCGGTATATCGCATTGCAGCGGCACCGTCACCCTCAATCGACCCGAAGTTTCCGTGACCGTCCACAAGCGGCTGCCCTTTTTTGAAATCCTGTGCCATTACGACAAGAGCATCGTAAATGGAACTGTCGCCGTGCGGATGGTATTTACCCATCGTATCGCCGACGATACGCGCGCACTTTCGGAACGGCTTGTCGTACTGGATGCCGAGCTCATACATGTCATACAGAGTACGGCGCTGTACCGGCTTTAAACCGTCCCGCACGTCCGGAAGCGCTCGGGAAATGATGACGCTCATCGCATAATCAATATAAGATTTCTGCATGACCTCAGAATATTCGGTCCGTATAATCTGATCTTCTGATTTTTCTTTCATCTTCCTTTGTCCTTCCTGTTAAATATCCAGCTCTGCATCGGTTGCATGCTCATAAATAAATGCTTTCCGCGGCGGAACCTCGGTTCCCATCAGTACTTCCGTCACATCGGAGGCCATACGGGCATCCTCGATCTCCACACGCTTCAAAAGTCTCGTCTCCGGATTCAGTGTCGTCTCCCAGAGCTGCTCCGGGTCCATCTCGCCAAGACCTTTGTAGCGCTGCAGCGTAAATTTTTCTTTGTGTGTCTTTCTGTATTTTTCCAGTGCTTTGTCGTCGTACAGATACTCTTCTTTTCCGCGGGACGGCATTGCCTTGTAAAGAGGCGGCATCGCGATATAGACATGTCCCTCGTAGATCAGCTCCGGCATGAAACGGTAGAACAGTGTCAGCAGCAGCGTTGAAATATGCGCACCGTCGACATCGGCATCTGCCATGATGATAATTTTATCGTAACGGAGCTTTGTGATATCGAAGTCGTTGCCGTAACCCTCGGAAAAGCCGCAGCCGAATGCATTGATCATGGATTTGATCTCGGCATTTGCCAGAACTTTATCAATAGAAGCCTTCTCTACGTTCAGAATCTTACCGCGGATCGGCAGAATTGCCTGGAAATTACGGTCACGCGCCGTCTTTGCGGAACCGCCCGCAGAATCTCCCTCGACGATAAAGATCTCGCACAGCGACGGGTCCTTTTTCTCGCAGTTTGCCAGTTTGCCGTTCGTATCAAACGAATATTTCTGCTTGGTCAGCATATTCGTCTTGGCTTTTTCTTCGCTTCTGCGGATTTTGGCAGATCGCTCAGCGCAGGCAAGAACATTTTTCAGCACTTCGAGATTGCGGTCGAAATACAGCGGAATCTCCTCGCCCGTTACTTTTCCGGCGGCCTTTGCCGCATCCGGGTTGTCCAGCTTCGTTTTTGTCTGGCCCTCGAACCGCGGATCCGGGTGCTTGATCGAAATAACAGCGGTCATACCGTTTCGGATATCCGATCCCGTAAAGTTATTGTCTTTTTCTTTTAAGACACCGATCTCTCTGGCATAGCTGTTCATAATCGTCGTAAAGGTCGATTTGAAACCGGAAATATGGGTACCGCCCTCAGCGTTGTAGATATTATTACAGAAGCCGAGCACGTTTTCCTGGAATTCGTTGATATACTGGAACGCACATTCTACGGTAATGCCCTCAGATTCCCCTTTGAAATAAATCGGATCGTGGATTGCCTCTTTATTCTTATTCAGATCGCGCACAAAACCAACAATGCCGTCCGGCTCGTGATACGTCAGGTGCTCCTCTTTTCCATCGCGCAGATCGGAAAAATAAATGGTAAGCGCCGGGTTCAGATATGCAGTCTCATGAAGACGGCTTTTGACCTCTGTTGCGGAAAAACGTGTTTTCTCAAAGATTTCCGGATCCGGCAGGAAGTTGATGCGGGTTCCGCTGTTCTTCGTTTTTCCGATCTTCGGCAGCAGCCCATCCTCATCGAGTTCCTGTACGGCAACACCTCGTTCGTAGCGGTCGTGATAAACCCAGCCGCCGAGGCTGACCTGTACGTCAAGATAGGTGGAAAGCGCATTGACAACCGAAGAACCGACACCGTGCAGACCGCCGCTTGTCTTGTACGCATTGTTGTCGAATTTACCGCCGGCGTGCAGGGTTGTAAAAACGAGACGCTCCGCCGGAACGCCTTTTTCATGCATGCCGACCGGGATTCCGCGGCCGTTGTCGGTCACGGTCGCCGAGCCGTCTGCTTCAAGTGTTACGTGAATGGTGTCGCAGTAGCCCGCAAGATGCTCGTCCACCGCATTGTCTACAATTTCATAAATCAGATGATTCAGGCCTTTCCGCGAGGTACTTCCGATATACATACCAGGGCGCTTACGCACTGCTTCGAGACCTTCCAGCACGGAAATACTGCTGGCATCATACGTTTCTTTTTTTGGCATAACTGTTCTATCCTCACTTATGTGTTACTGTCTTTTTCTCTTAAAAATACTTCTGTCTGTCCCCTTTTGGGGCACAGTATTTTATTATATCATTTTTCTTCCCGGAATAGCAAGATTTTCTTTAGAAGAAAGAATCTCCTCCGTTCATCAGCTCCTTAAAAGAAGTCACGTAGCGGTCTGCTTCCTGCTCCATCTTTGCGCGGTTTCCTTCCCCGCTTCTGTCATACACGCCCACAGCCGCAAATCCGCCCATTTTGGCGCCGCGGATTCCCGTTAGGATATCTTCATATACCACACACGTTTCCGGCGGAAGAGACAGCTTTTCAGCCGCTTTCTCGTAGATATCCGGAAAGCCCTTGCCGCGCTTTACTTCCGAGACGGTGACAAATGCTTTAAAATACTCATAAATCCCATTTCTCTTTAAGGCCGGCTCATACAGCTCCGGGCTCGATGAGGTAGCAACCGCCATGCGGATTCCTTTTTCTTTTAAATAGCGGAGATATTCTGCTGCCCCGTCTTTTAACTCCACTTCATACGTATAGGCGTCGACCGCCATCTGATGCCACTCCTGAATCAGCTCTTCCGGCGTTTCCGGAAAGCCGAACCGTCTGATCGTGTAGCGGGCAGCCTCCAGAAAGCCGAGCGGTGTAATCGCCTCCTGATAATCCGGCGGAACCTCAAGTCCTCTCTTCTTTAAAAATGCAACATCGATGTCATCCCAGACCCACATCGAGTCGAGCAGTGTTCCGTCCAGATCAAAAATGGCTCCTTTGTACTGTTTCATTTGCCTTCTCCTTCTCTATTCTAATCTTTTTTCTTTCTTTTTAGAACGTATTTCTGTTTTTTCTTAGAACATTTGTTTGTTTCATCATACCATAACTGGCAAAAAATGCAAGTAAAATGCGAATTTCGCTACTTTTTGAAATTTTTTAAATTTTTTTCAAAAAAAACACTTGCATTTTCTCCAGACATCGTGTATTATAAGCGAGTACGGTTCGTTGGTCAAGAGGCTAAGACGTCGCCCTCTCACGGCGAAAACAGGGGTTCGATTCCCCTACGAACTGCTGAAGGTTCGCAGGATGCCTTCTCTCTTAAAAATCCTGTTTTAAGCGACATGGTTCGTTGGTCAAGAGGCTAAGACGTCGCCCTCTCACGGCGAAAACAGGGGTTCGATTCCCCTACGAACTGCTGAAGGTTTTGCAGAATCCCTTCTATTTAAAAATTCTGTTCTATATCATACGGTTCGTTGGTCAAGAGGCTAAGACGTCGCCCTCTCACGGCGAAAACAGGGGTTCGATTCCCCTACGAACTGTTTTGAAGCGGAGCCTGTGCGGCTCCGTTTTTTGTTGCTTTGCATTCTGTCTATTTGAAAAAGCCCGGCAGCTTTCCTGTCGGACTTTTTATTTTATCATTCTCTATTCTTTTCAGCTTCACTCTGCGTAAATCTTAACCAGCTCTTTCAGTATTGCCACCGCCAGTTCCATTCCCTCGACGGTAATGTGCTCATACGGTCCATGATACGCATATCCACCGGTTCCAAGGTTCGGGCACGGCAGACCCATGAAGCTTAAGCGCGCACCGTCTGTACCGCCGCGGATCGGAAGAATGATCGGCTCCATGCCGGCTCTTCTGGCTGCCTCTTCTGCATTTTCAATCAGATGGTAGCAGGGACGAATCTTCTCGGACATATTGCGGTACTGCTCTTTGATCTCCAGCTTTACGGTTCCTGCCCCGTATTTTTCATTCATCTCTTTTTCAATCCGGCGCAGATTCTCTTCTTTTGCTGCAAACTTCTCTGCATCGTGATCACGGATGATATATTCCGACTCGGCATGTGCTACATCACCGCTCATTCCGGTCAGGTGATAGAAGCCTTCGTATCCGTCTGTGTTTCTCGGAGACTCTGCTTCCGGCAGGAGAGACTGAATCTCGCTCGCTACAGCAATCGCATTAATCATCGTATCTTTCGCACTGCCCGGGTGAACATTAAATCCGGTCACGGTAAATTTTGCACCGGCTGCATTAAAGTTTTCGAACTCGATCTCTCCCTCTGCCCCACCGTCTACGGTATAAGCAAATTCTGCATCGAATCCCGGAACATCGAAGAAGTCAGCACCTTCTCCAATCTCTTCATCCGGTGTAAAGGCGATGGAAATCTGCCCATGTGGAAATTCTCCGGCAAGAAGCGCTTCTGCCAGCGTCATAATCTCTGCTACTCCTGCCTTATCATCTGCACCGAGTACCGTCGTTCCATCGCTTGTAATCAGCGTTTTACCGGCCAGGGATGCAAGATGCGGAAATACCGCAGTCTCCAGCGTTCTGCCGCTTTCAGACAGTTTCAGATCCTTTCCGTCATAATTTTCATGAACCACCGGGTTTACAGCATGGTCCGCAAAATCCGATACGGTATCCATATGGGCGATAAAACCCAGCTTTGTTTTGCTCTCATATCCCTTCGTTGCAGGAATCTTTCCATATACATAGCATTTTTCATCTATGCGGACATCCGACACGCCAAGCTTCTTCATTTCTTTTACCAGTTGCTCCGCCAGGACTCTCTGGCACGCGGAAGACGGATGTGTTCCGCTTCTTTCATCGCTTGGTGTCGGCACTTTAACATAATTCAGCAATCTTTCATATGCTTTCATGACGTATTTTCTCCTTTTTATTTCATCAGCTTCTGGATGGTTTTGCAGAGCTCATCCACGGCGCCTTCTTTTCCCTGCCGGATATCCTCCACAACGCAGGATTTGATGTGGCTGGAAAGCAGTACCTTGTTGAAGCTGTTTAATGCAGACTGGATCGCGGATACCTGGGTCAGGATATCGACGCAGTAGCGGTCGCTCTCCACCATTTCCCGTATTCCGCGCACCTGGCCTTCAATTCTCGAAAGACGGTGGATCAGATCTTTGTATTCTTTTTCGTCCCGCACTTTTTTCCGGTCGCATTCACTGCAGTGTGTACAACATTCACCCATGAGGTTTCCTCCTTGTGTCCCGTCACTCTATATACCCCGTCTGGGTATGAATTTATGATACTCTTTTACCCCGGCTTTGTCAATCTTCGATTTTTGCCGCAAGCGCGCCGTACAGCTTCTGGTTTACCAGACTTGCCGCGCTGCACTCCGCCTCCGGCGCGTTCGCCGACGGCTCTCCGCAGAGATCGACCGCGAGCACCTTTCTCCCCGCAAGACAGTCCTTTGCAAGGGACAGCAGCTCATCCACACGCACATTTCCCTGATCCCAGTTCGTATCAAGCTCCTCCTTTGACAGAATGTCCTTATCGACCGACAGATATACCGGAAATGTTCCCGCATGGGATGCAAAAACCTCTTTGATCTTCGCCGCTCCGCTTCCGTCGTCGAGCTCCTCCTGTGTCACAAACCAGACATGCTCCATCGCTTCTGTTTCCCGCACCGACGCCTCCGGCGGGCCGATCACACAGATTCCTTTGATGTTTTGATACGCCCCGGCAGCATCCCGGATCCAGGAACCGCAGGAGAGCACCGGAAGAAGCGCCGGCGGCTGCATATCGGTATGGTGGTCGAATACGGCTAAAAACAAATCTTCTTTTTCCAGTCCCAGCAGCAATTTGCTCATATAGTGATAATTGCCGGAATCCAGAAGGCGGATCCGCGGCAGCTCTTTCGTTTCTTTTTTTCGGCCAAGTTCCGCTTCCAGAAACTGCTCCGTCCCTGGATCGAGATAACCGTCAGTTCCCCGGAGCTCTCTTAGATCCCAGATCTTTCCCGCCTGCTCCCAGGCATATCCTTCGGACTCATAAATTCCGGAAAGGCTAAAACAAAATGGTTTCATCTTCTCTTTTACTCCTGTTATTTATTTAATGGATTCAGCTTTCTTCCCGCCGTCACAAGAAGAACGGCTGATATCAGAAGCTGCAGAACGGCACTCGCCTCCGGCAGATAATGGATCAGCGGATTCTGTCCGTAATTTCCAAGCAGATAGCAGAGCTGTTCCATCTCTCTTCCATTCCCAAGCTGGCGGCTGATGATCCCCGCAAACGAGGTAAACGGATTGAAAAGAAGAAGGTAAATTACACCTCCTACATCGATCTGCTGATAAGCTGCCGTCATCTCCTGCTGCAGCAGTCCTGCGTAGTAGGCAAGCCCCGTGCAGGCGCATATTCCTACGACCAGAAAAACGACAATGACATAGGAAAGAACGGTCGCCAGTGTGGTCCGCTTAAAAACAACCGAACAGAAAATGCCGATACTGCCGACAAAAATTCCGGTCAGAAGAAGTCCTCCCGCCATCAGAAGCAGTCCGCCAAGGCCGATACCGCCGAACACCACAACAAGGGACAGCACCGGCAGTGCCGAAACCGTCAGTATCAGAACAACGCCAAGCGATGCCTCCAGCTTTCCCGTAATGATTCTCCACGGGTTCAGGTTCGTCGTCAGCAGCACATCCAGCGTTTTTTTCTCACGCTCCAGCGAAATGCTTCCTCCCGCAACCGCCGGAACTGAAAGGACGACGAGAATAAACAGAAGATACGTCATCAGAATATAGCAGTTCATCGGAACGCTGTAACTGACCGGTGCCAGATAGCCAAGCTGGCTGCTCTCCCCGAAATAGCAGACAAACGCAACCACGGCAAGCAGCAGATTGCAGACAAAAATAATCCAGGAAATCCGCGATGACCGCGAGTTCCGCTTCATTTCTTTTTCAAATACAGGATTTAACCGCACGTTTCGTTCCCTCCTTATCCGATCGTGTTTCCGAACGTTTCTGTGTTTCGGCTCTTCTGTTCCGTTTCCCCGGTCAGATGGAAGAACAGGGACTCCAGGCTGTTGTGTTCCCGTGCAAACGAAACCACAAGGATTCCGGCATCCACCAGTTTCTGCAGCAGATACGCCTCCTCCTCCCGGCTTCCCGAAAACCAGGCCGCAATCTTGTTTTCATCCACAGAAAGGCGGCTGACCTGCGGATCCTGCCGCAATAGTTCCAGCGCCTTTGGCACCTGGTTCAGCACAGTGATGCGCAGCGGATTGGAGCTGTCGATCGCAAGCATAATGTTTTCCAGCTTTCCCTGCTGTACCATGACACCTCCGTTGATGACACCGATGCTGGTGCACAGATCTGCTAATTCCGAAAGAATATGGGAGCTGATCAGAATCGTATAATCCTCCCGCGCCAATCGCTGCAGGAGAAGCTGAAAATCCTTTCTCGAACGCGGATCCAGACCGGAATTCGGTTCGTCCAGCACCAGAAGCTTCGGTTTATGGATCATCGCGCGCGCCAGACAGAGCCGCTGCTGTATGCCCCTTGAGAGCGAATCCACCATCTGCTCCTCTTTTCCCGATAGTTCGACCATCTCCAGCACTTCCCGCGCACGGACGGTTCCTACCCGCCCGTAAATTCCATACGATGCGGCAAAAAATTCCAGATACTCTATCACGTTTAAGTTTTCATAAACGCCAAAGAAATCAGGCACAAAGCCGATCAGGCTTTTCTGCTTCAGAATATTTTTTGTCGTCCGCACGCCGTCCAGCCACAGATCGCCGCCGTCGCTCTTTAAAAGCCCTGAAATAATGCGCAGCGTCGTTGTTTTTCCCGCACCGTTCGGTCCGACAAAGCCGTAAATATCGCCTTTTTTTACTTCCATATCAAGACCGTTCAGGGCATATGTTTTTCCGTATTTTTTGGTCAGTTTCTCAATTTTCAGTATCGGCATTTGGCTCCTCCGTTAACAGGTTCTCCAGATATTGCTCCGGTGGGATCTCTTTCGCCTTTACGATCAGATTCGGTGCCTCATAGTATCCATAATTTTCATGATACTCTTCTCCCTTTTCCTCTTCGGAAAGACGGTACCGCACACGGATCTGGTTGTCCGCATTCACATACTGCGCCTCCAGTGCCGGATCACTCGCAAAATCGATCTCCCAGTCGGAAATTTTATCATACGTTCCCGTCTGAAAATTGTACAGATCAATGATTCCATTGAAATTCCGGATCTTGGTCCCATCCTCCGTGCGGGCTTTCTCGAAAGCAAGCGAAAGAATGGTTCCCCGTTTTCCTCCCCCGCCGGTTTCTGCCGCCTGGATCTTATCTTCTAACGCCGTCATCGCATACGGCCAGAATGCAGGATCATAGATTCCCTCGGAATCCGGCTGCATCACGCCTTTAGCATACATTCCATACAGACACCAGATGTTGTTGTTTTCAAAGACACCGTTCAGATAATACGTTACTTCTGTTTCCTCTTCCGAGATTCCGCCGGAATTCGGTCCCATTTCAAAGCTTACCGTGTTTCCGCCGTCCCATCCGCTGTACTCCTGCGCATACGGACAGTACACAACGCCGGCCTCTTTCATGTCCACAAACACTTCCTGATAGTAATACGAGATTCCATACGCTTCGTATCCGCTGTCAAGCTGGAACGTATCGTCATTGCCTGCCAGCTTTCCAAAGAAAAGGCAGTTGTCACTCCGGTTCGGCATGTGATTATAGATGACGCCGTCCAGATAATTTTTCTCTATCTCCGGCAGATCTTCTGCCGCACTCCAATTTCCGAAATCCCGCACGCTGTCCGCTTCTATTCCATCCAGCGTGATCGTCTCCCCGTTTTTGATGTCTCCAATGAGGGCACAGTAACCTGGAACGGCGATCACACAGCTCTCCAGATCATAGCCTGTCTTATTTTCCACGGTTCCGCTGATCTTCTGATCCCAGAAATGAAACGTGCCTTTCAGTCCTTCGCCTTCGTCCAGCGTTTCCATCCGCTGCATGCCGAACTCATTCAGGGCAAATGCAGCCTGATTGGAAATTTCTGCCTTGTTTTTCTGTTCTCCGAAACTGATCTCCGTCTTTTCATATTCCGCATCCTCCGTTTCCGGCTGTGCCGTACTGTTGGACATATAGTCCATACGGTTGTACGTCACCAGATCGTAGGACGGATCCAGATACAGCTCATAGGAAGCATTGTACGGCGCCTGTGCACAGAAATTAATGTAATCTTTCTGGTATGTATCGTACTGCCAGATTTCTCTTACATACGTCAGCACCGGGGCCTTGAGCCTCGTGCTCTGGCCAAACAGACTGATCAGCATAACAAAGACGGCCGAGCAGGCACAGATCGCCCCCCAGAGATACTGACGTTTTCCTGTTTTTTTCAAAAAGAAATACAATCCCGGCCCTGCCAGGACCAGATAGACCAGAATCAGGCCGCCGTACAGCACCGTATTCGGACGGTTCCGGATCTTAGTGTTTTCCAGAAGATCGGAAATCGTATAGTATTTCTGATAATTCGTATTTCGTTTTGCCAGAAGGCGGCTGGTGGTCTCTTCGTCCAGAATATTTTTCAGAAAATCTACCGGCGCTTCTTTAAACGCACTGCGCTGGCTTTCCGCAAATGTCTCGTTTCCCGAAAAGGTAATCAGAAGACCTCCCTCTGCCTGCCAGAGATCAATTTCTTTCTGGATTGTCTCATCCAGTTCTTCTTTGGACTGCTCCAGAAGGATCAGCACATCCGGCGAATACGACTCCGCAAGCCCGACAAGCTTCTCTGCCCGGACAGATGCAGCTTCCACCTCATAAATCCCGTCGTTCAGCGTAACTCCATTCAGCTGCTGCCCGTAATTAGTTTCTTCTTCCACAACGCAGACTTCCACCTTGGACTGGAAGAAGCCTTCACTCGAAATCGTTTCTTCCCGACTGTACACCGTGTCCCTCTGGCTGTTCTCCAGGCGCAGGACACAAAAAGACATATTTTCCACCAGAAGCCCTGCAGAAAAAGTCTTTGTAACGGTTCCGTTCGCCGGAATATAGATTGGAAAACGGTACGTAAAAAGGCTGTTTCTTCCATCGCCCGACCGCTTGACCCCCGGAAACAGTTTTGAGAGAATGCCTTCTCCACTGTTTCTGCGGTAAATCGATTCCGCGGCGTTTTTTATCTGAAAAACAAAGTATCCTTCAAATTCAACAGCGCTCTCATTTGTGATTGTCACACGAATCGGTACGTGATTCCCATCCTGATAGTTTCCTTCGAATCCATAAGAAAAATCAATCTGGTATTCCCCTGCGTAGCTGTTGGCAAGAAGCTGCTTTTCTTTCCCGCCGCTTCTTCCGCCATCCGACGGCGTGTTCTGATAAAGTTCTGTCCGCGTTGTCATCGCAGACACCCTCTGAACTCCCGCCAGAAGCAGAATCAGCAGCAAAATACCGGACAGACAGCAGATTTTGCTTCTTCTTTTCCTGTTCATCGCTTTTCGTCCTCTTTCTTCCCCTTTGGCATTCCGACCGGCAGTTCCACCTCAAAGACGGTTCCCTGCAGATCACTTTTTACCCGCACCTGTCCGTGATGCAGTTCCGCAATCTGTTGTACAATCGCAAGTCCAAGTCCCGTCCCGCCGGTATCGCGGCTCCTCGACTGCTCTGTCCGGTAAAATTTCTGGAAAATATGATCCAGTTCCTGTTTTGGAATGATCCGTCCGTAGTTAATGACACGCGTGACCACATATTCGCCCTCTTTTTCCATTGAGACGCGGATCTGTTTTCCTTCTTTTCCGTATTTGACAGCATTGTTCAGCAGATTTCCAAAGAGCCGTGCCAGCAGCTCACCGTCCGCCTCGAGAAAAATCGCATGTTCCGCATGCAGAAATTCCACCTGAAGCTCATTTTTCACAAAAGACGGCGTCATCTCGTCGAGCATCTGCTCCATCAGCTGCACCAGATCAAGTTTTCCGAGATGCAGCTGCATCTCTTTGTGCTCCAGCTTGACGAATCCAAACAGCTCGTTCGTGAGCTGCTCCAGACGGAGTGCTTTCTGATAGGCAATATCGATATAATGATTTCTCGTCTCCTCATCCAGATCCGTCCGCGTGCGCACCCAGCCGAGATAGCCGATAATCGAAGTCAGCGGCGTACGGAGGTCATGTGCCACGGATGAGACGAGATCGTTTTTCGTATGCTCCGCGATCCGTTCCCGTTCCATAATTTCCTTGATATTCTGCTGCATCGTATTTAAGTTCTCCGCCATCACAGAAAACTCGTCATTTCCCTTTACCTCGATCGGATGATCAAAATCCCCTGCTGATATCTCCTTTACCTTTTCCAGAATCTTCCCAATGTATCGGATGGTTTCGCGCATCAGGAAATAAAAGGTCAGGCAGAACGAAAGCAGCGCAGCCGCCGTCAGAATCATCGTCCGCACCGATGGGCGGAGGCCTCCCGGTCCGATCCAGGCGCTCCGGTAACCGATGTTCATCAGTCCATTGCCGAAAAAGGTCAGAATCCCGTCGGTAAGCGTCACTACAAGCACCGTGACAAGTGCACTTACAATCAGATCAAAGACCATCCTCTGGCTGAAGTTTTTTATAAAATCAGGCTTCAATTTTGTATCCCACTCCCCAGACTGTTGTAATAATCTTATCTTCTCTTGTGTCGTCTTTCATTTTTCCGCGCAGACGGCGGATATGTACCATAACCGTGTTGTTCGCCTCATAGAATTTTTCATGCCAGACGCGCTCGAAAATTTCGTCTGTACCGAACACGCGGCCCGGGTTGGAGGCCAGCAGATACAGAATATCAAATTCAATCGGTGTCAGCTTGATGCTTTCTCCGTAGCAGACAACCTGATGGGTTACCTTGTTGATTTCCAGATGCTTTAAGGAAATCACTTCCTGGCGCTCGTGCGGCTTCGACGGATTCAGTTCGCGGTAGCGGCGGAGCTGGGATTTTACACGCGCCATCAGCTCCAGCGGATTGAACGGTTTTGCCACGTAATCGTCTGCTCCCGTTGACAGACCGACGATCTTGTCGATATCCTGCGTTTTGGCACTTACCATGATGATCGGAATGTTGTTCGTCTCCCGGATGCGGCGGCACATCGCAATACCGTCCATATCCGGCATCATCACATCGAGCAGCACCAGGTCGATTTTTTTCTCCTCCAGAATGCGGAGTCCCTCTTTTGCACTGTACGCTTTTAATACCTGAAATCCATCGCTGATCAGATAAATTTCCAGCAGATCCGCGATTTCTTTTTCATCATCCACAACTAAAATATTTGTTTCTTCCACGTCGTTTCCATCCTCTCTGTTTTTAACTACCGTAATGGTACCATGAATATTCAAAAAAATCTTTACTTAATTCTTACGTCTGTATTATCTATTATAAAAAGAAAAGCCTCCTTCCACAAGAGGCCGCTTTTCTTTTCTTCTTATATTTTTTATCTTCGTACTGCGCGGCGGTATACCACAAGAGAAACCGCTGCGGAAATGACCTCTGTGATCCAGAAGGCATGCCATACGAAAACGCCGCCTCCCAGATGGGACAGCAGGTAAGCTGCCGGGAGAATGACAATGACATTTCGGCAGAGGGAAATGATCAGGGAAGATCCGCCTTTTCCGAGTCCCTCCAGCGCACCGGAGGATGTGATGGAAACTGCCGAAATCAAAAAGCCCACGCTGATGCGTGTCAGCGCCTGTCCGCCAAGACGGATGGTCTCCGGATTGCTGCTGAACAGTCCGATCAGCTGTTCCGGAATGGCAAGGCAGATGCCGGTTCCAATAAGCATGATCACCGCACACATAATCAGGGTGATCTCATAAATCTTCCGCACACGCTTATGCTCGCCTGCGCCGTAGTTGAAGCCGATAATCGGGCGCATGCCCTGTACAATGCCGTTTGCTGTCAGATAGATGAACGTCTGCAGCTTGTAGTAAATGCCGAGCACGACAACGTAGCTCTGGGAATACACGGCCAGGATTCCATTCAGTGCGGAAATCAGAAGAGACGGCAGCGCCAGGTTCAGGATCGCCGGGACGCCGATCGCGTACAGTCTTCCGACCAGATTTTTTCCTTCTTTTAAATATTCCGGACGGATTTTGACCGAAATCGGGCGGATCTTGTAAATGATCCAGTAAATCACGACCGGTGTCACCTGACCGATGCCGGTTGCAAGTGCCGCACCCTCAATTCCAAGACGTGGGAACGGTCCGATTCCGAAAATAATGAGCGGATCCAGAATGATGTTGACAATACAGCCGACCATCATACCGGTCATCGTCACTTTCATCCGGCCGACTGCCTGAAAAACCTTTTCAAAGTAAAGGTTTGCCATGATTGCTATGGTAAACAGAAAGATAATCCGTGAATACCGGACACCAAGATCGATGACAGTTTCGGAAGAAGAAAACATCCGCAGGAAACGCTCGATGACCAGAAGGCTTCCGATCGTTAAAATAACCGCATGCAGCATGGTAAGGGCAAGGCCCTGTGTTGCAGCACAGCCGGCTGCCTTTTTGTCACCCGCTCCCAGATAATACGAAATCACCGCATTCAGTCCGATTCCAAAACCGATGGCAACGGCATTTACAAAATTCTGTACCGGATAAACCAGGGAGAGCGCCGTCATGGCATCTTCGCTGATCTGTGCGACAAAGAAGCTGTCCACAATGTTATATAAGGAATTGACCAGCATCGAGATTACCATTGGAAGCGCCATCGAAACCAGCAGTGGAAATACTGGCTTTTCTTTCATAAAGTTTTCGTTCATTATTACCTCCATTTGTGATCTTTTCTGTTGGTGGGCTTACGTGCAGGCACGGACTTTGCTTCATTGCCCACAAAAAAAGCCACGCAATTATCTGCTTTCGATAATTGCGTGGCGAAAAGAACTTTATTACAAGTTGAAAAATCCACACCAAGTTTGAGAGCAATATACCACACTTTGCCCGGGCTTGTCAAGATTTCTCCTGTAACTTTTTTTATTCTACATTTTTCAGTGCCTCGTCCATCGGAATCTTTTGGATGTGGCGGAACTGCAGCACAGCGATAACAGCATACGCCGCAAGGCCCATCAGATACATTTTTCCGTAAATTGCCGGATCAATATAGTATGTCAGCCAGCCGCTGTACTCGGAAAGCATAATGACATAAATCTGGCGGATCAGCGCGGAGGCAATGATCAGGCTGGCACCGATTGAGACGATCACAACCCAAGTTGTCGCCGTCAAATACAGACTCAAAATTTCCCTGTTCTCGTAGCCGAGAATCTTTACCATCGAAATCGAAGTCGTATTCTTCTCGATGATCAGCTTCGTCAGCAGATAAATCAGCAGCATGAACAGTACAATCGAGAAAACATTGATCAGCTGGAACATTTCTCCCATCGACACATTGAGCTGCCGTGAAATCTTTGTCATATCATCTTCCGTAATTTTCGTCGCGATATACGATTCCTCCAGGTCCGTGATCGGCTCGTTGGAGAAATAGCCGTTAAAGTAGTCCTCTGGATGATCGAATTCCTCGCAGAAGACATCCATCGGCAGAAATACCGCAAGGGCTCCCGGGTAGGCATAAATGCTTTTTACTTCAAAGCTGTACGTTTTGTCCTCATACGGCTCTTTCAGTTCCAGTGTATCGCCGACTTTCATTCCATATTTTTCGGCATAACCGTCGGAAATCGTCACGCCGTCCTCAAACAGTTCAGCGGAAACATATTTGCTGTCTTTCTGAATTCCATATACCGAAATGCTCTCGCCCTCCCGGTTTTTCGGAATATTTTTCAGCGATGTAAGAGCAAACGTTTCCACGCCTTCCGTATTTGTCTTCAGCGATGGCGTCAGAAGTTTCTGCACAATTCCCATCAGCGTGTACTCATCATCCTCATCGATCGGATCCGGGACATTTAAAATATACTGGTAATCTGCCAGCATATTTTCCACCGCCTCCGTCTGGTAATGTGACAGCAGCGGTTTCATCATCATACCGAACAGCAACAGAATATTGGCAAATATGATACCGAGAAACAGGGTAAAGTAACTCGATTTGTTCTGCAGCAGGATCCGCAGACGAAACCGCGAGAAGAACCGGAAGTTCGGAAGACGCACCGCATGGCTTTTTCCTTTCTTTGCAAAATCGTGGCGCAGAAAACGCAGCGGTGACAGACGCAGACGGCCGGAAATCAGCACCGCGTTGATCACAAACATCAGAATTGCCGGAATTACGGTCGTGAGCAGAAATGCATTGGCATTCCACCGCGTCTGATACGTCGGCAGACTGTAACTTCCATAATACATACCGGCGCAGATATCTTTAAACACGGTGTATCCCAGAATATTTCCAATCACCGCCGACAAAATCGTAATCAGTACCGGCAGGGACAGATAATGCAGCAGAAGTTCCCGTCTCGTATAGCCGGATGCGCGCAGCGTTCCGATCACTGACGCTTCTTTTACAATCGTATTGTTTGTCGTAACTGCAAAAATGAACGCCATGATGGCAATCAGGATGTACAGCAGTATCTCCACCATCGCCTTGTCACCGCCCATATCGTCGCCGGTAAATTTGATTGCCTGATTGCCGTAGCGCGGCAGATAACCCGTCAGCGAGGAATGAGCCGCCAGAACCTCGACGAAATCATCGGACCATTCTTTTTCCTCGTTTTCATCTTTCGGTTCCGTATCGTATTTCCAGGAATAGCAGTATTTGATATGGTCATCGGTAATGGCATCATACCCTTCTTCGGTCATGATTCCCACGCCGAATTTAACCGCATCGAACATCATGTCACTCGAATTGCTGAACAGCGCACTGTAATCCGAAAGTGCCACAAGACCGGTAACCGTCAGTTCTTTTTTATCAACCGAGATCACATCACCGACCTGCAGGTCATTATTGTCCGCATACATACGGTCAATTGCAATTTCATCCTTCTGCTGCGGCATTTCGCCTTTCATCAGGCAGACCAGATTGACCTCTGTTCTGTTTTTAAAAAGACGAATCGTGCTCTCTGGTTCCGAATCCAGATCCGTGTCGGCATCTTCGTCTTTATAGAAATTCTCGTAAATCGTTACCTTCTCTTTTTCCAGCCGTGTTCTCTGGTTGTCGGTGAGCTTCTGTTCTGTTGTAAAATTTCCGTTTTCCACGTTGTATTTTTCAAAGCTTTCATCGTAAGCATACAGCATGCTCTCATCCGCAACGAGAAAACCGGACACAAAGCCAATCGTCGCCGTCATAAACAGAAAAATAACGAGATATTTTCCAATATCGTTCTTCAGTTCCCGCAGCAGGCGTTTTCGTAATGGATTTTTCATACTTCCACCCCGCTTTACCAGTCCAGATCGCCGGCGGCGATTTTGGTCTCATTGACGTAGTTTTTACGGATCTGGCCGTCGCGCAGACGAATCACGCGGTCCGCCATGTTTTTGATCGCATCATTGTGTGTTACCATGATGACGGTGTTGCCGTACTTCTGATTGACGTCCTCGATCAGCTTCAAAATTTCTTTTGAAGTATGGTAATCGAGTGCACCTGTCGGCTCATCACAGAGCAGAATGCTTGGATTTTTGATGATAGCTCTTCCGATTGAAGTACGCTGCTGCTGACCGCCAGAGAGCTGGTTCGGCAGCTTGTTGCGGTGGTCATAGAGCCCCAGTGTCTTTAACAGATCGTTGATGTCGAGCGGATGATCGCTTAAGTATGCGCCCACTTCCATATTTTCTTTCACCGTCAGGTTTGGAATCAGATTGTACATCTGGAAAACGTATCCTAAATGTTTTCGTCTATACCGTGTCAGCGTTTTTTCATTCATATCCTCAATTTTTTCGCCTTCAATCACGATCGAACCGCTGTCCGCCTCGTCGATTCCGCCGATAATATTCAACAGTGTCGATTTACCGGAACCGGATGGACCGAGGAGAACACAGATTTCACCTTTTTCCACAGAAAACTGAATTTCCTTTAAGACCTCCACACGGCTTTCACCGGTTCCAAAACTCTTCTTCAGGTTATTAATCTCAAGAAACATAACTTTCCTCCCTGCATCTTTTTTCCTGAGTGTGTAAGAGTCTGTTTTGTGTTAGACTCTTCTAACCCCATAATACTGCTTTTTCTGTGAAATGAAAAGCGCTGTTAATGAGTATTTTTCTCATTAGCAGCGCTCTTTCTTTTATTTTTTAACAGTAAAAAACCATCGGATCTCTCCGATGGTTTTTCCGATATACCTTCAAAACCGCATACACTACACATCTATCATTCCATTTTTTGTGA